>JACNJD010000168.1 GCA_014382715.1 Candidatus Desulfacyla euxinica
ACACTGGCAGCCAATCTCCCTAAGGACATCATCTTATGCTGCTGGAGCAGCCGGGTCTGGTCCGCAAACTGCTGCTCCAATATCCTGAGCTCTCTAAGGTCCCTGAAAAAGCCCACCAGACCCGTTGCTTCATCCTCTTCAAAGAGGACTGTGGCTGAAAGCTGTACCGGGACCTTGTCGCCCTGTCTGCTGACAAGATTTGTCTCATAGAGAAAAAGGCGGTTTTTCCCTCCATACTCCTCCGAGTAGAGCTCTTCCCGAAACTGTTCCGCCGATCCCACCGGAAAAAACTGATCAAAGGACATCTTTTTTATGACCTCTTCCTTCTGATAACCCAGCATTTTTTCCAGACTCTTATTATACAGGACGACCTTTCCATCTCTGTCGCAGCCCATTATCCCGTCAATGGAGCTTTCAAGAAGATTCTCCTGGTAGTTGAAGGTCCGTGCCAGCTCCTCGGCCGTATCCATCCACCTCTCTTCAATAAGGGCCGTATAATCGTGCAGCTCTTTGCGTGTCGTGTAGCGCTCCTTGGCCCTCTCTAAAGCCACAAAGAGGGACTCATCATTGATGGGCTTGGTGATAAAATCAGAGGCATCCAATTGCAATGCGCGAGTGGCGAGTCCCATATCCCCAAACCCGGTGACCACGATCACCTCTCTGTCTGGGGCCTGCCCTTTGATCCTTTTTAGGACTTCGATTCCGTCCATGCCCGGCATGCGAATATCGGTGATAACGATTTGGGGGGATTCCTCCTGACACAACCGGAGGCCACTTTCGCCATCCGCGGCCGTCAACACTTGATAGCCTTCATCTGCCAATGCAATGGAAACCACCCTGCGGATAGCTTCTTCGTCATCTATCAGCAGTACTTTCCAATCTTCTTTGTTCATAATCCTTTAACCGTTTCTCCGGGCGCTATATAGAATTGCAAAAATGGGAGTGCATGAGGAAGATTTTGGAAGAGGAAGGGGTTATTATCTCTTCATGTGCATTGGATTCTCCAGGATATTTTTCCTCGCTTATAAAATATCCAGGTGAATTCTGATCAAGCTATTTCTTTTTATGTTTACGATTCGATGATGTCTTTAAGCCCTGATTGAGATATTGCCCAGTCTATTTCAGACAGTTCTGAATCGCCTCTAAGATATCCTCTGGTTCCGGCGGCTTCTCGATATAGGCTGCCGGTTCCGGAATCTTTTCCCCCTTATATTCGTCCAAGACTTTTTGAGAATGGAAAAAGGTCTTCTTAGAGAGTGCGGAAACCATAACCACGGGAACATCTTTTAACACCGGATCGTTTTTCAGCTCCCGATACATGCTGATGCCGCTTTCGTTCGGCATCATCACATCCAGTATGATAACTGAGGGCTTCTTTTCGCGGGCGACCTCCATCCCTTCCTTGCCGTCGGTAGCGGAAAGGGGTTTATAGCCACTTGTCTCTAACAGGGTGGTAATAAAGGTCCGCATATCCAACTCATCATCCACAACCAAGACTCTCTTTGCCATTTTGTCTACTCCTCCATGGATAAAGGCATGATTTCTTCTTGATTCACGCTTCGGTGTGAAACCTTAATACATACTGCCTGGCAATGTAAATTGTTTGGCCGGGTTTCTTATGGCAATCACATGGCAGTGCGCATACTTGGACACGTTGGCTACCGTGCTTCCATGTTCTATCCTGTCCTGTTCAGATTTCCCCAAGGTTCCCATTACAATCACGTCAATATCATTCTTTTTGGCATAACGGATTATCTCCACGTCAGGGGAACCGCTCTTGATTACAAATACATAGTCTTTGAAATCGCCAAGTCTTTCAGCACATTCCTCCTTTAAAGCCTCTCCAGCCCTCTTCTTTATCTCTTCATCAAAAAACGCCTCGCCGCCCGCCGAGCCCTCGGGGACGTGCTCATCCACTATATGTCTGCAATAGGAATAAGAGGAGTGAGGAATGTGAAGGATATGCAGCCTCGCATTATATTTCTTGGCCAGATCGAGGGCGTGAAGGAAAGCGATATTTGCGTCCTCGGAAAAATCAGTACAAAACAGGATATTCTTGTATTCTATCATTGTGAGCTCCTTCTTAATTTGGTTACGGTTATATGGATCTTCTGTTAAGGGCTCGCGATCGATTAGCCGGCCTTCACCTCAGAGGGATTATCCTTCTCAGGTAGCCTGACGATAAACCTCGTGCCCTTTCCTCTCTCAGATTCACACCCAATAAATCCTCCATGCTCATCTATGATTTTTTTGGTGATCATCAGGCCCAAACCGGTCCCGCGGCTCCCTTTGGTACTAAAAAAGCCCTGAAACATCTTTGTCTCAGCCTCCTGATCCATCCCACACCCGTTATCCACTACCTGGTATTCCACAGCACAACTCTCGGTTTTCACGGACCGCAGGACAACCTTGCCCTGTTCGTGGGGGCGCGAAATATCCGTGCAGGCGTCTATGGCGTTGGTTGCCAGGTTTAGGAGGCAGCGGTGTATGCCCTCAGGATCGAGCCATACTTCGGGTATACCCTTATTTAAGTCCTTCTCGAGGATCACACCGTATTCACTGGCCCTGGGAAGCATCAGGTCAAAGACCTCCCTGACTGGCTGGTTCGGGTCGCAGAGCTGGTAGTCAGGTGCCAGTTCTTTTGAAAAATTGAGAAGGTCCAGGGCCAAATTCTTCACTCTGCCCACATTCGCCTTGACCATTTCCCAGCCCTCGGAAAGATATTTCTCGTTGTCGAGTTCTATCCCCTTCTCTAAGACAAATACACCCCCTGTCAGACCACCAGTAACATTTTTTATGGCATGGGCCAGTCCGGCCACGGTTTGGCCCACAGCGGCTAATCGCTCCGCATTCACCAGCTTTTGGGTTTTCTCCTGTACGAGCCGTTCCAGATTCTCGGTATATTCTTTCAGTTTGGCCTTGAGAAATATCCTTTCTTTGGCTCTTTTCAGGGCAATTTCCAAAACATCATCATTTATCGGTTTGGTAATAAAATCAACCGCACCGAACTTAAGACTTTCAATGGCCAGGTCCATGTCCCCGTGACCCGTGATCATTATGACTTCTGTATCCGGGCTATCTTCCTTTATCCTCTTCAAGAGTTGAATACCGTCCATCCCCGGCATCTTGATATCAGTAAGGACAATTGGGGGATCCATCTTCTTAAACAGGTCTATGGCCTCCTCGCCGTTTGCTGCCGTCATTACATTATATCCGCTATCCGCCAAGGATATACCGAGAACCTTCCTTATGCCCTCCTCGTCATCAACCAAAAGAATTTTTTCGTTTTCAACCATTATTGTGAACGGGGAACTGAATGATAAACGTCGTCCCTTCTTTTTCTTTGGTTTCCACCCGAATGATTCCGTAATACGCCTGAATAATCCCGTAACTTATGGAAAGGCCTAACCCTGTACCTACTCCCACCTTCTTTGTTGTAAAGAAGGGTTCGAAGATTTTATCTAAGATAGATTCAGGAATGCCTGTCCCCGTATCCTCCACCTCAATGATGATCTTACATCCCTCAAGTCTTGTTCTTAGAAATATTTTCTTGGCAGCACCTTTGCGATCAGTGTCTTTCCATCGTTCTTCAACCGCATCCCTGGCGTTGATGAGCAGATTGATTAAAACCTGCTCCAACCTGTTGGAATCGGCCATAATAGAGGGCAGATCCTCCTGTAAATCCAGGACCACCTCTATTTCCCTAAGTTTTAACTGCTGGATGAAAATTTCAAGAGATCGTTTTATTACGTCATTTACCTGAACCTCCTCTTTCCCCACTTCTGACTTACGCCCAAATTCCCTCATATGGGTTATGATCTTGGAGGCCCGGTCTACCTGATTGTCAATCTCATCTGTCAGTGTTCCCAGGATGTCATCTTCAATGGGCTCGCCTTTTCCAACCTTCTTAGTAATAAAACTGCTTGCCGTTTTAATTACCGAAAGAGGCTGGTTCAACTCATGGGCTACACCGGTCGCCATCTCCCCGAGAGTGGCCATTTTACCCGCCTGTATAAGTTGTTGTTCAGCCATTAATCTTTCAGTAATATCACTGGTTGTGACAAGCAGGACCTCCTGACCCCGATATCCTGTTGAAGAGATTCTTATGTTTACATAAATAATATGACCGTCTTTTCGAATCTGTCTGGCCTGGTTCAGGACGTTAACGCTGGTCATTTTATCTTCATATGCCTCGCGCTCATCTTCCTCAAAAAGATCGAGGAAAGACGTATTTAATATTGTGTCCTTGCTGAACCCGTAGACGGCCGTTACATTGTCGTTACAGTCCATTATTTCCAGAGAACCTTTGTCTAAGACAAACACTGGATTCGGGATTGTGTCAAAAATCATCCTGTATTTTTCTTCAGACTTCCTTGCCTCATCTTCCAGGAATTTCATCTGAGTCACATCGAGGCACATCTCCATGGCCGCCGTGATGTTACCCTGTGCATCTCTTATGGATGCTGTCCTCACCATCCAGAAAGACCTGGTGCCGTCTTTGTTAATACCCTCCTCTTCACTGTAATGGGATTTCCCGTCTTCAAAGGTCTTTAAGACCGGGCATATTTCACACCTCTCTGAGCGACCTTTATAGGCATGATAGCAGTAATCCCCCATTTGGGGATTAAATTCTTGGGCGAACTCTCGATTAAATTTTATGAGCTTCAAGTCCCTGTCTTGAACCGTGATATAACAGGGGGCAAGCTCAAAGAGGTTTTTATACTCTTCCCGTTGTTTACTAAGCTCTTCCTGATTTTCAAATATCCTGTTAGACATCTGATTGATAGCTGAAGCTAATGGCTCCGTCTCATAGTTGGGGGGAGTTTTTCCCGAATGTTCTCGTCCTCATTTTCCATTGGTGCCATTCGGCCAATCATTTTCTATCGAGTACGAACCGAAACCCTTTATGATTCATCATCCTTCGGTATCATTTCCTCAGGGATCTCCATACATTCAGTGATAGCCTCTTTGAAGTGAATGGCCTTAATTCCAAGGTCGTATTCTTTTGAGAGGTCTCTTATCTGATCAATGCAGTTGTGGCAGGGAACGAAGACAATCTTGGCTCCGGTTTCACGGATCTGTTCCGCCTTGACCTTGCCCCCTTTGAGGCGATGCTTCTTCATCTCACCGCCTATGGGCATTGCACCGCCGCCACCGGCGCAGCAATAGTTATAATTCCCCTGGTATTTCATGGGTCTGAAATCTTCGGAAAGGTATTGTGCCAAACGTTGGTTTTTCTCGGCCAACCCCCCGCTTCGAACCACGTTGCAGGGGTCTTGAACCGTCGTTGGCTCTTTGATCTTTTCTTTAATCTTTATACGTCCATCCCGTATGTAGTCGTGGAACAGTTCAACCGAGTGAATCACTTCCTGCTCAGGGGTATAACCTAACCAGGTGGGCGCTTCGAACCGAAGCGCTCGATAGGCGTGGCCTCATTCGGTAATCGCTACCTGTTGGACCTCCAGCTCTTTGGCCCGTTTAAAGGTGTTTTCAACGATCATTTTGGACGTCTTCAGGTCACCGCAGAACATGGACAGATTGGTATCATCCCAGCCCGGCTTACTGCAATACGTATAATCTTCACCTGCAACATAAAATATTTTGGCCACTTCCATCATGTCCTGAGGATAGAACATGGGCTCCCTGGCGTTAACAGTATACAATATCTTTGCGCCTTTCTTATCTATAGGAATTTCCAAGCCGACTAATTCCTCGGCCATCTCTTCCTCACACCATTTTACTGTCTCTACCCAGTCTTCATCGGAAACAGCCATCTGATTACCAGACTCCTTGTAGTTTTCAATGGCCTTTACAAGGCCCTCAGGTGCCATTCCCTGGGAAAACAACAACGCCCTCAGCAGGGATATCATCAACGCGATATCAATACCAAAAGGACAATAAAGGGTGCAGCGCCGGCACATATTACATTCGTAATAGACCGTTTCATAGACCTTCTGAAGATAGTCTTTGTCCACGTTTCCCTTTTTCTTGAGTATTTCTTTTAAGAACCTTATCTTATAAGAAGGAATCATTTTGGGATCCTTCTCATTGGCAGTATAATAGTGGCAGGTGTTTGCGCACAGCCCGCAATGTGCGCAGATACCGAGCCACATCTTAAACCTGGCGCCGACCCTCGGCTTCAAAAAGTCAACAATCTCATTTGGCTTTATCTCTTCGCTCATAATCAGACTCCTTAAGATTCAAGTATTCTCTATATATTAAATGGAATATCCCCTGCGGCCAAATTCGATACCGGAAGCTCCCCTGGAAAAGAAAAAGAGGATATAGTGTGAGAGCTTGGTAAAGGGGATCAAGATGAGCATCAACTCACCCGAAAGCATATGAATAAGCTGAATATTATCACTGAAGAATGTGATGCTGTCCAAAGTCCCATTCGTGAGAAAATATCCGGTCAAAAAAGGTAAGGCGGTTATAATGATGAGAAAATAATCTGAAAAGGTGGATATTAAACGTATATCGGCCGAGAAAATCCTTCTCAGCAAGAAAAAGATAGCGATGCCTAAGAAAATAAGGGTCATCCAATCGGCCAGTTCATCGGGCATGGCGGTCCAGGACCATTCAAACCGCGACTCCTCCCACAAGGTGATATGACCGGCGTACCATATGGGCACAACAATAAGACAGATATGGAAGATATATGCCAGGATCGTGAATATGGGGTTTTTGGGGATATCTTTGTTCAGGGGCAACAACCAGCGAATAATAGTAGAAAAAAGATATTTCCAGCTAAAATGTTGATAAATGATTTTGTCTTTCTTGGTAGAGACAAAAACAAACATGGATACCCTTATTATGCTCCCTATGATAAAAACCAGGAAAGCTATCCATAAGAGTGGCCCCTCAACAAACAGAAAGAAATCCATAACGCTTTCAACCTCCTAATCTGAAGTAAAGTGGTCATATAGGCCTATATGCTCAATTTTGTTTAGACAAAATTGTATACAGATTATTAATCCTAAATGTCAATAAGAAAGTGGAATGATCCTCCTATGCGGGTATTGACACAGGCTTGCTTCCTGTGGTTCAAGATATCGATTGGTAGGGTATCTGATAATATTAATTCAGTTTTTCTCCTTGATACAGGGGTATCTCTAAAATTTAGGTTGACGATCTACATACCAAGTTTTAGAATCTCGCATTTTTAGCGGGGCAATGGGCGGGAAGGGTGACTCTTGCCGAATAACAGTTAGTTTCCATCCAGAAATGGCCCTTTTCCGCAATCTCTGCGTCAATCTGCGGGATTATTTGTGCGGCGTACCTTCGTACGCCTCCGCATAATCCCTTGAGTTCCTTGACCTTACGAAAAATTGCTCATTTCTGAATTGGAAACTATGTAGTGTACATGTTTCATTAATGGGTGGATGGGCACTAATTAATTAGGAGATTAGAAATGAATGACTGGGAAGCAAGAATAACGACGTTTCTTTGCAACTGGTGCAGCTACGGCGCTGCCGACCTGGCAGGCGTAA
>JACNJD010000146.1 GCA_014382715.1 Candidatus Desulfacyla euxinica
TATCTTGACAGTATCTCAAAAAACCTACGATATCGAAAAACTGTGATAAGAGCTCAATATCGCCACCGTTCTAGGGCTCACAATTTTTTCCAGACTGTGCTTAAAGACACTACATCTTGTGGTCATTTCCCCGAAGGACTGTCGTTACATGACAGAGGGGTTCCTATATTTGTTTATGTCGTGTGTATTTAGATCCCTCCATATGATTCCAAAAGTGATTTTGAAAAATCCATATCATTCTTCTGATTCTTTTATCATTCCATTCTTTCTCTTTTGTTTTCGCTCCAAGGATAGACCCGAATAGCCCGGAATTCCAGAGGGCGGGAAGCTTCCTGCAAATTATTCAGAGGTCTCACCTGTTTGTCCCGATTATCTATCAGGTTTTTGGAAGCTGGGTATGAGTGGCCTCTTTCAAACATTGACTTTCATTATCAAAGAGGTATAGGAGAAAAGAGATGAAAATCAGGATTATTAAAGCAGGAATTGTATTCGTTGTGTTGGCCTTGATCCTGGGGGCTGTCAACGTTCTGGCAGTGGAGGAAAAACCCATTCCCGGACAAGGCACAGAGGCTGCTGAACTGGATCGGGTCGATGAAGACCGGCTGGAACTTTCGGCGGATGCGGCATTCCTGAGCCAGTACGTCTGGCGGGGTTGGGGCCTCAGCAAGGACAGCTTCGTCATTCAGCCTTCGGTGACCGCAAGCTACAAAGGGTTCAGCCTGAACCTGTGGGGAAATATGGATACCAGTTTCCAAGGAACGGAAGACTCCGAGAAAAAGTTCAAATGGAACGAGACCGATTTGACGTTTTCCTACGGCCACAGTTTCGGTATGGTAGGACTGGAAGGGGGTTTTATCTACTACGCCGTGGACGGGATGGACGACTGGAAAGAGTTCTATCTGAGCCTTGGATTGGACACCATCCTGGCGCCAACCGTCACCGTTTACAGGGAGATTTCCAAAAACCAGGGATGGTACGTCAACCTGGGGATATCGCATTCCTTTGAGTTGCCCCATGAGATCACCCTCGACCTGGGGGGATATGTCTCATATTGGAAATCTGACAATGATAACATGATGGAACGTAACAGTGATCTTTCACCGACCACCAAGCGGTTCAGCGGACTTCACGACGGTCTGCTGTCGGTGGGTTTAAACATCCCCTTCTGGAAATATTTCAAGGTGACGCCCTCCATCGCCTACGCCTTTCCTCTGTCACACGCAGCGGATAATGAAATGCAGTATAATAGCCTGGATGAAAAGGCCAATCATGTTTTTGGAGGCGTTACTTTCTCCATGGCATTCTAATCCCCTTGGTTGCATAAATAAAATGGCAAAACAGGTTTAAAGACTATAAACACAGCCTATTTTTCGATTTTTGATGCATTTCTGAAATTCACTGAAGGTGACATCCTGAAAACAGGCAAAGACAGCCATTTTATTTACCCTCGGGAAAGCCGAAGATACCGCATCTACTGCGTTGTCGAGGGTTCGCGGTAAAACACTACAGCTTCACCCTCGACGCCTAATATCTACGGTATCCTCGACTTTTGCAACGTTAGGGTAATGCCATCTTTTTCAATATTTGGCAAAAGGGGGTTCGGGAAAATCTTCCACCAGTTCGATTAATCGCATCTTGCCGGAAGAGAGGGCGTCTGCCAGGGCGTCTTGAAGTTGGGCCGGGGATGTCACCCGGGATCCCTCCACACCGTATGCCCCGGCTAACTGGATAAAATCAGGGTTTTCCAGCCGGGTCTCGTATTCATGCTGGTGGAACATTTTCTGAAGATACCCGATAATGCCATAGGATTGGCTATTGACAACGATCAGGGGAAAACCGATACCATGTCTCACACAGGTGGCCAGCTCCTGGGTGCTGTAAAGGAAACCGCCGTCCCCGATCAACGCCACAACCGGTTTTTCAGGTGCAGCGATTTTGGCCCCCACGGCTGCGGCAAACGCAAATCCGATGATAGCGGACCCCTTGGCGCCCATCCATCCGCCGGGGAAATAGGAAGGGTAGAAATACTCGGACCAGTAACCCAACTGGGTGTTATCGGCCACAAGGGTGCTTACTCGGGGCATGACATCCCGAATGGCTTTCAGGTAGGCCAGTTCAGGGTGCATTTTCCCGATTTGGGAGGTCTCCTCCTGTCGATTTATAACTATACCTTCCACCCGGGCCTTGCGTTTTTCCCCGTTGGTCAATGGGTCGATTTCTTTGACCAGTGCCCGCACGATTTGCACCAGATCCCCGGTGAGGGCGATCTCAGCCGGGAAGTTTTTGCCAATCCACTGATCGTCCCAGTCTACGTGGATGAGTCGGGGCAACACAAGGCCCCTTCTTTTGGCGTCCACCTCCCTGAGCCGGGTGCCCACAGCGAGTACAAGATCGGAGGAAGAAACGGCTTCCCGAATAACGCCGCGCCGGGCGCCATTACCCAGGGCAAGGGGATGATCATCGGGGATCATTCCCCGAGCGCTGGGAGTGAAAAGGACGGGGGCCACCAGGGTCTCTGCAAGGGCGACCACCTCCTCTGAAAGCCCGGCACGTAAAGCGGCCGTTCCTACAAAAATCAAAGGGTTTTGTGCCTCACCGATGAGGGCCGTGGCCTTTTCCAGGTTCGGCAGGGGTTTCTGTTTCAGGGGGACGTCCTTCACGGAAAGGCGTTTTTCGTCTGCCTCCATGTTGAGCAGATCATTCGGTATCTCCAGATACACAGGTCCGGGTCTTCCTGTGAGCGAGGTCTTCAGAGCCTTGTGAGTCAGGTCTTCCACCTCTGATCTGGTCCGAACCGCAAAAACTCCCTTCGTGATATTCGGAAAAATTTCTTCCTGCCCCGTGACTTCGTGGAGGGTGCCGATCCTTTTTCCAATTTTCGTAGAGGCGATGTTGGTAGCGATCACCAGCACATGTGCACTGCTGCCGAGGGCTTCCTGAAGGGCCGGGACGGTGTATCCGGCCCCCGGACCTGTTGAAGTAATTACTACCCCGACCATGCGGCTCTCTCTGGCGTAGCCATCCGCCATATGGGTTGCCGTGCTCTCATGGCGGCAGAGAATATGCCTGATGGCAGGCTCTTTTCGTAATGCCTCATAGAGACCCAGGTTGTGAATGCTGGGAATCCCGAAGAGAACCTCTACACCCGCTTCTTTCAAAATCTCCACAACCTGATCGGCTACTGTTTTCATAAAATCTCCTTCTATTTTCTGACTCTGGAAAAACGACCAGCGAAACTGCGTTTCTGCCGAAGGGAATCATTTACATATGAAATTATCCTATCATATAGACAGAATCGTTGCAAATGTGAAACGGAGGACACAACTCGGGTTTAGTGGAGGTCCTTTTATCAAAAAATGAGCATTTTTTCTTTGCGGGATAAGCGATTGATCTATTTGCAGTTCGCCCGAGAGTGAAAAGCGTTTAGTTGACACCATCCCCGGTTTCAGCTATTTTCCCAGGCGACAAGCGCAAAGAGCTATGTCCGAACGGTTTCACGAGACAAGAACGCAAAACCTAATTCGCTTAAGAGGGAAATCTCCCTGAACACAATTTTGAGGGAGAAACGATACATGGGTTTACGAAAAGCAGATCTGAAGCAGTTTTTTAGTCCGAAGAGTATCGCCATTGTCGGTGTTCCAAGGAAAGACTACCGGTTTGGCGGGCTGAGCTACTTAGGCAAATTTAAAGAATACGGATTTCCAGGAAGACTCTATCCCATCAACCCAAATGCCACTGAGATATTAGGTTTCAAGGTCTATCCTGACTTGTCTTCTCTTCCAGAGGTGCCGGACCTCGCCATTATATGTGTAGCAGCACGGCACGTCCCTGAGATACTCGAGGAATGTGCCCGGATCGGCCTCAGGCACATTCATATCCTTTCTTCCGGTTTCAAAGAGATGGGAACCGAAGAAGGAGATACTCTTGAGCAGCGGGTTACAGCCATTTCAAACGAAAATGGACTGTTGGTCATCGGCCCCAATTGTATGGGACCTTATTCCCCCTCCGGGAGGCTGACCCCATGGGGGGCCATACCCGGGATGAGTGGGCCCCTTGGAATCATCAGTCAGAGTGGCGGTCTGGCCCAGCGTCTTACCGAATATACATGTTCCCTGGGGGTTGGTGTTGAGAAGGCGGTGAGCATTGGAAACACCGCGGTCCTCTCTGCTGTTGACTATCTTGAGTTTATGGCCCGGGACGAAAAGGTTCGGGTAATCGCCATGTACCTTGAAAGCATCAAGGACGGGGCGAGGCTCTTTCATCTGGCCAAAGAAGTGAGTCAAGAAAAACCGATTATCCTCTGGAAAGGGGGAGAGACAGAGGTTGGTGCTTCGACCGCCGCTTCACATACAGGCGGTATGGCTGGTGAGATGAAGATCTGGGAGGCCTTTTGCCGTCAGACTGGAGTGGTTCTTGTGAGGTCCATGGATGAGTGGGTGGACGCTATCATGGCCTTCTCTTTCCTCAACGCGCCGACCGGAAAAGGGGTCTTTCTAATTGGCGGGGGCGGGGGAAACAGCGTGTCCAACAGCGACCTCTGTATCCGGGACGGTCTTGATATTCCCCCTCTGTCCGAGCCGACCATGGAATGGCTTCAGCGGGGTGGGCCCGCAGCCGGATCTATTTTTGGAAACCCCCTCGATATGTGGCAGACCTTTTTTGATCCTGAATACCTCACCGAACTTCTCCATATGGCTTATAAAGATCCTTGTGTGGGAATGATAATCGTCGACCGGCTTATTATAAGAAAGGCTTTTCATATGCCTGAGTCTCTGGACCCAAATCCGCAGCTGATCGAGTTTCTTAAAAAGGAGGGGCATCTAAAACCGACGGTTATCACGGTGGATTCTGATGGAGGGGATCTTGATTTGGCATCAAAAGGGACTGTAATGAGGGCAGAGTTCTGCAGGGCGAAAATACCGGCCTATCCATCGCTCCAGAGAGCGGCCAGGGCCCTGATTCATCTCCACCGCTATCATTTACATTTTACAGGTCTTTGATCTGAAATCGTCAAAGGAGTCTATAATGTCAAATGAACCGATTCTTTTTGAAACTACAAAGAACATCGCTCAGATTACCCTGAACCGCCCGGACAACCGCAACAGCATGAATGATGAGACCATGCCGGCCTTCAGCGAGGCAGTCAGTCGGGCAAAGGAAGATAAGAGCATCCGATGTTTAATCATAACCGGCAGCGGCAACAGCTTCTGCTCTGGTGCCGACTTTAAAAGCGGTCTTTTTGACAGCAGGGATCGGCTGCCCTATCAAATACTCATGGATGCATACGGCCCATTTCTTGCCTTAGATAAACTTGAAATGCCTATCATCGCCGCAATGAACGGCCATGCCATCGGTGGCGGGTTCGGGCTCGCATTAATGTGCGACATCCGTATCGCCAACCGGCATTCAAAATATGGTGCCAACTTTGCCCGGCTCGGGCTTCATTCAGGGATGGCCGTATCTTACCTGCTCCCCATGATTGTCGGGTTGCCCCGGGCCAATGAACTCCTCTTCACCGGTCGTTTGATAACCGGAAAATTGGCCGCTGAAATAGGGCTGGCAAACTATGCTTTGGAAGGGGATCAGGTCCTTGAAAAGGCCTGGGAATTGGCAGAGGAGATCGCCGCGTGCGCACCCGTGGCTGTTAAAATGATCAAACACGCCATCCACCGTGGCATAGATTGGGATCCTCGCAACTCAGCAGAGATTGATTCTCTTTATCAGTCACGCACCTTTGAAATGGAGGATGCAAAGGAAGGCATCAGCGCGCTCCTTGAAAACCGACAGCCAGTCTTCAAGGGGCGGTGAAAAACATCTTTTCATTTTGTTTTCACGTGTACAGGAAAAGGGCCAATCTTCTTTTTTACGTGCTCTATGGTGAACTCCTCTTCAGCCATGGAGCGGTTGTCCATGACGAGAAGCTCTGACTTGGAGAGTGCGTTCAGTTTGACCGGTTTGCCTACCCGTGAAGCCACATGCTTCTGAGCGGCCGCTACCTCCTCGGAAGTAATTACCCGGGGCCCGTAAATCTCTGCCCTCACTGACCAGTGGTTGCCCGCCCAGATCGCATCCAGATTGGCCACGTGGAATTTCCCGGAGCGTTTCAAGGCCTTGCGCATTTCCCGATCAACCGCATCAACCCCTTTGGGTTGTGGCCCAAAATGGGAGGCACCATAAAGGATTCGGCCATTTGAAGTCATATCCGTAGCTACCTGGTATCGGATCACCAGTTTTAATGTGGGGTTGGCCAATCGCCTCTGGAGTACTTCCTCTATCTGTTTGATTTCCGCAGGTATAATATGGCGCTGGCTCTGGACCGAGGCCAATATTACCGTATCGCCTGCAATGTGTTCAATATCTACATTCAAAAGCCTGACCTGGGGTCTGTTGGCGAAAATCTCCCACAGGCCCTGGTCTGCGAGATGCAGGGCAACCATATCAGCATTTAATTTATCAGAGATAAACTCACCATCCAGAGTAGGGTCAGTCACAGTGCTGGTTGAACCGGTTGCAGAAACGTCCTTTGACAGGCTGTTGCGGACCACGAGTTCGGTGGGCATATCAAGAATCTTGGCGATTTCTTTCTGCATCTTCATCACGCGATCCGGCGTGAATACTTTGGATGTGCGGACAGTCGCAAGAACCATCATTTTGTCTTTAGAAATTTTATGCAGCACTTCAATAAGGGAGGTGTTGGGGGTCTTGGATAAAGCACTGGTGAATATCTTCTTAATAAGCTTTTCCTGCCGCTCATTCTCCAATAGGTGCATGAGGGTGTGGGTCAAGAACGCTGCTACGAGACAAAAGCTGATAAAGGCAATGACCAACCGCCGGATTAACTTCTTTCGCTCTTTCTCTCTTGCTGTCTTGCCCAGACCGGTAAATATAAACACCGCTGACGATGCCAGAAGCACTGCGAGAAAATTGGCCAGGAACAGCAAAAATGCACCGGAGGCCCCGGCAAAGGCCCCCAGTGCCAGGCAAAGACCGCAGGTGGCAAGCGGGGGCACTATGGCAATGGAGACGGCTACTCCGGGAAGCACCGGACTGATACGCTCGTCGATCAATGCCAGAGTTCCGGCCATTCCGGCAAACACGGCTACCAACAGATCCAGAAGTGTGGGTTTGGTCCGGATCAGCATCTCCGGAGTGGCCTCTGCTATCATGGGGACAAAGCCAAAAAGCATCCCGCATAAAATGGATAACATCACGCCTCCCATCAAAGCCCCGACAGCCTTCCCCAGCAGGCGAGGCTTACCCCGGATGATACCAAGTGCCATACCGAAGATGGGGGTCATGAGTGGGGATACCAGCATGGCACCGATCACAACTGCAGGGCTGTTTGCCACAAGTCCCAGGCTGGCAATCAGACTGGCTGCCGCGATCATCGCGTAATAGCTTGTACCAGGTAAGGAGCCCTCTGATATCTCTTGAATGACAACCTCTGCCC
>JACNJD010000271.1 GCA_014382715.1 Candidatus Desulfacyla euxinica
GGCGTGACACCTGACATGGCTTCAGTGAAATAGTCGTCTCCCTCAGACCCTGGGCAAGGTTCAGGGGGCCCCTCTTTCTTGGGTTCCTGGGGGATATCCTCACTCTTCTGTTTCAGGGCGCCCAGACCTTTGAAACCCGGATTAAAGGCATCTTCTCCTCTTTGATAAGCCGTTTGACTATGCGGGCGATCTTTTCTTTTTTTCCTGCGAGCCATCTTTTATACACGTCCTCATTATCAAAAAATTCCGCTGGAAAGAAAATAGACTTGAAATCAAGGTTTGATAGCTATTATAACACAAAACTAACGATTTGCCATTGATTTGATTTTTGATATTTGACGATCTCTGTTCTAAGAGATTAACATTTGATGATCCCGTAAAAAGTCGAACTGTATGTTTCTGAGGCCTATAACTAATTGATATTACGATGTTAAAATTCCATTTTTTGTGTCTTTTGTGCCTTTTTGCGGCCATATCAACATTATATGAGGTGATAAAATGTCTTCTGACAAACCCCTAATTGGTGTGATCATGGGAAGCATCTCCGATTCTGATGTAATGAAAGGGTGTATGGATCTGCTTGAAGAGTTGGAGTTGCCTCATGAGGTGAAAGTGCTTTCAGCACACAGGACCCCCGGGCTGACAAGAGATTATGCAATGTCTGCTGCTGATCGCGGAATTGAGGTAATTATTGCGGGGGCCGGATGGGCAGCCCATTTAGCCGGAGCCATAGCAGCACATACTACCCTGCCGGTCATAGGGATCCCGATCGACTCGTCCCCGTTCAAAGGGATGGATGCTCTTTTGTCTACGGTTCAGATGCCTTCCGGTATCCCGGTGGCTACGGTGGCTGTGGGAGCCGGAGGGGCAAAAAATGCAGCCCTTCTTGCGGCTCAAATCCTGGGTCTGAAATACCCTCCTGTTGCAGAAAAGGTGAAGGCCCACCGCAACAGATTGACTGAAAAGGCCTCGGAAAAAGTGGATTCCTGGAAAAATTAGCCAAAATGATAATCCGGTTGGATCTATTTATAAAGCAGGAGCAAGCTCTTAAAAAAGCGAAAGAAATCCTCTTGCAGGGTGGTCTTGTTGCCTATCCCACTGAGTCTTTTTACGGACTTGCAGTGGACGCTACCAATGAAGAAGCCATCATGAAGCTCTTTGCTTTAAAAAAGAGGGCGGCAGAACACCCGATTCTCCTTTTGATCCCTTCTGTAGATCTGTTATCAGAATATGTGATCCGTGTCCCCTCTGTTGCACACCAGCTCATCAGCGAATTCTGGCCCGGCGGCTTAACCCTGATCTTTGAAGCCTCGGAAAAGATTTCCGCCCTGCTGACCGCTGGTACGGGAAAAATTGGTCTCAGATTATCGAATCACCCTCTGGCCACGGCACTGGCCCAGTCAATGGGCGCACCTATAACCGGGACAAGCGCCAATATCTCGGGCACCCCCCCCTGTTGTAATGCAAGAGAGGTCTTGGCTTCTTTTGGGGAGGATATTGATCTGATCATAGATGGAGGAGAAACCGCAGGGGGGATCGGTTCCACAATACTTGATGTGACAGTCGATCCACCTCAGATATTAAGAAACGGAATGATTCAGCCCCGGCAATTGGAGAAGTTTTTATAACCCGAGCCCTTATTGGAGTGAACCCCATGAAGATCAAAGCCAATGGCATACATATGAATTACGAATTATCCGGTAAGGAAAATGCATCGGTTGTGGTGCTGAGTCATTCCCTCGCTTCGAGTCTGGGAATGTGGCACCCCCAGATAGGCATTTTGAGTCAACATTACCGCGTTCTCTCCTATGATACCCGGGGTCACGGAGGGACTGATGCGCCCGCACCACCTTACACGTTAGCGCAATTAGGGGAAGATGCCATGGCTTTATTGGACGCCCTGGATATGGATGTGGTGCACTGGGTCGGGCTCTCCATGGGCGGGATGATCGGCCAGCAAATCGTCCTGAACCATCCCGGCCGGTTTAGGAGTCTCTCCCTGTGCGATACTGCCGCCGTACTTCCCAAAGAGGCCGACCCGGTCTGGCAGGAGCGGATTGACCTGGCCCGCAGTGAGGGAATGACTGCCCTGGTCAAATCCACCCTGGAACGCTGGTTTACCCCTGCATATATTGCCCGCAACCCTCCCATGGTGGATGTCATCCGACGTCATCTCCTGGCAACGCCGGTGGACGGTTATGCCGGCTGCAGCGAGGCCATACGGGGACTTGATTATTTAGATAGACTCTCTGAGATAAAGGCTCCCACTCTTATCATGGTCGGCGAAGATGATCCCGGTACTCCTGTGGACGCGTCCCGGGCAATGCACGATCGTATCCCCCAGTCTAAGCTGGTGGTGCTCCCCTCTGCAGCTCATCTTTCAAACATAGAACAGACCAAAGGCTTCAACCGTGCCCTGATGGCTTTCTTGGCGGAGGCATCCCCGGCTATCCCGTAGGGTAAAAATATGACAGGCATAAATAAAGACAGGTTGATTCTGGCCGGTGACATCGGAGGGACCAAGACAAATTTCGCCCTCTATTCCCATGGAAAAACCAGACCGGTGACTCGGATTGTAGAGTCATATTCGAGCCGCGATGCGCTGGATCTTGAAAGTATCTTAGAACAGTTTTTTGAAAAACACCCGGCATCCATAACCGAGGCGTGCTTTGCCATTGCCGGGCCTGTGATAGACGGGCGGTGCAAAACCACTAACCTGCCCTGGGATGTTTCGGAACGACGTATAGCGCGGCGTTTCGGGTGGGATGTGAAGCTTATCAACGATCTTGCCGCAACTGCCATGGGTATACCTCTCCTGTATAGTCGTGAGCTCTACGCTTTAAACAAGATGAGGCTCCGAAAGGGGGGGAATATTGCCCTCGCAGCGCCGGGTACGGGTCTTGGAACCTCGGTACTTGTTTGGCATGACGGGAGATATATTCCCATCTCTTCCGAGGGAGGGCACGTTGATTTTGCCCCCACTGACGAGGACCAGGTGCTCCTGTGGAGGTACATGCACCAGCATTACGGGCATGTGAGCATTGAGAGGATTGTATCAGGCCCGGGGCTCTTGAACAGCTTCTCGTTTCTGAGGGAAACAGGAAGATATCAGGTCCCTCGCTGGCTGCTCCTGGACATGGAGAGAATGGATTCGGCTCGTGCAATTACAGAGGCTGCCATACAAAAAAAAGACCCTCTCTGCGTTAAGGTTCTGAGCATGTTCACCTCTATCTTAGGATCGATCGCCGGTAACCTGGCCCTCACCGTTCTTGCAACCGGTGGCGTCTATTTAGGAGGCGGCATCCCCGCAAAGATCCTGCCTGCATTGGCTGATGGTTTATTCATGAATTCGTTTGCAGACAAAGGACGTTTTAAAGGCCTTCTTGAAAAGATGCCCGTTAGAGTCATCCTCAATGACCATACAGCCATCTTAGGGGCGGCCCATCGTGTTTTGGGATAGGACTTGGTTTATAAGCTCGGTGGTTCAGGGATATCAGCATTGTATTTTTTGCAGTGATTTTGTGGTAAAGTGTGGTATGCTCTTTATTATAGAAGGCGTTGTTTAAGCTAGTTACTAATGGAATTAGCATGTTGACATATTGATGGAGGAAAAAGGAAGATGTTGGTGAAGCAACTGAAAAAGGAACTGCTGGTGGTTGTGAGGGGTCTCAAGAAACTGCCCCAAAAGATAGACAAAATAACCAAGCGTGTTGAAAAGATTGACAAAGCTCAGAAACCAAAGAAAACAAAGACAGTTGAATTAAATAGGTTCCTTGAAATCGACCCGGCTATATTAGCCCGTGTCATTAGGGGAAAGATATACCCAAGCGATATTGTCTTGGCCCATATCATTTCGAATCCAAATGGAATTGAAATGGCCACTTTGGAAAAAAAGACTGGATGGAAATATGATACTATCAAGCAAATTCTTCACAAGCTGAGAACCCAAGGTAAAATCAGGAGTAAGCGAAAAGAGGGTCTTCGAGGGAAGGCTTATGCGGCAGGTAAAAAGCGTTTTCTCTATTTTGAAGCTTGATGTAGCGATGAACCCCCCAGTTTTCAACAATTGTTCTGGCAGTATTCACTGATTTTGCCCTGTCTGGCGTGCAAAGATCATGCACGGATACTTCAATAGATGGAACTCTATTAATGTGGCAGATTCTAAAAAGTAGTGCGGATTGAGAGAGAGTCTCTTTTGGTGAAAATGGACTTCCTGCGAACGTGACCCAACCTGCGAGCCGACCCTGATAAAAGTTGAAAGGCCCATACATGATACCAAAGATGAATTTGTGTACGGGTCTTTCTTATTTCTATAATATGTTCATTTTAACCATTTTCAACAAATCCTTACTCTGGGCAATTCGGAGGGGCTTGATTCCGAAGGCAAATCCAAAAGGCCATGCCATGATCTTCAAAACAAGAGTAAAGGCCAGATTGCCCAAACACTCTATGATTAGTTACGAAATTACTTCCCAGAAATGAGTAAACCTTCTCACCCATGGCAATGCAATCAATATCAACAATGAATTACAGAGGAAGATTCCTCGGTATCCTTCAACTCACGGCTGGCGCTATCATGATTAGCTTTTCGCCCGTCTATGTGAAATTGGCGCATGTGGGCCCGATCACTTCAGGATTCTACCGTATGCTTTTCGGAGGTCTCATCCTGTCGGCCATCGTGTGGCTCAGGGGCGAAAAGTTAAGTCATGGGCCCCGATATGTTTTGATGGCATTGGTTTGCAGCATCTTTCTGGCTCTCGACACCACCTTTTGGCACTGGAGCATTCGTTACGTGGGCCCCGGATTGGCGACCCTGCTTGCCAATTTTCAGGTTTTTTTCCTGGCCGCATTCGGGGCCATTGTCCTGGGAGAAAAATTGACGATGAAGCTGCTGATCTCTATCCCTTTGGCCATGTTCGGGCTCTACCTGATAGCGGGTCTCAATTGGAATGATCTCGGAGCAGATTATAAGACAGGCATCCTATTTGGTTTGATCGCGGCTATTTGTTATGCGGCTTATATCTTGATCCTCAGAAAATCCCAATCCGGATCTGTGCGGACGACCGGTCTGTCTACCATTGCTCTTATATCTCTGCTGACGGCCCTTATTATGGGATTGGAGGCCTGGGTTCAGAAGGAAGGATTTTACATACCGGATCTTCAAAGCTGGGGCGCCCTTTTAGGGTACGGCGTTGTCTCTCAAGCTTTAGGGTGGGTCCTCATCACCGGGGGTCTCGTGAAACTGGAGGCGTCTGTGGTTGGGCTGATCTTGCTGCTGCAGCCTGCCCTGGCATTCGTCTGGGACATCCTTTTTTTTGCCAGGTCTACCGCCCCGTCAGAGATACTGGGAGCGCTCTTGACCATGTTTGCCATTTACCTCGGGACGGCCACCCGGGCAAGAGATTGATAATCACATTATAAGCGCTTCAAGGAGGGCACCATGAAAATCCTGGAAGTGATTGGCGTCACCAAACGCTTTGGGCGTGTGATGGCGCTGAAGGATGTTAGCTTTACCCATTTTGAAGGTGAAATCCTTGGCGTTATAGGTCCCAGTGGTGCTGGGAAAACCACACTAGTCAATCTGATCACAGGAAGCCTCTCTTATTCCAATGGAGACATTCGTTTTGGTGGTGGATCAATTCGGGACCTTAAACCGCATCAGATCGGTCAACTTGGGATCAGCCGGACGTTCCAGGTTAAACCCCCACTGACTAAGATGAGCGCGCTTGAAAATGTGATGATGGGAGCCCTTTTCGGCAGGACAGAAAGACGAAGGGGGGGACGGGCGGCTCGGAGGAGAGCCGAGGAGGCCCTGGACTTCTTGGGACTGGCTGGAAAGAAGGATATACCAATAGAGAGACTGAATGGCCTTGAGCGGAAGCGCTTGGAAATGGCAATAGCCATGGCAATGAACCCAAAGCTCCTCCTCTTGGATGAGGTGATGTCCGGCCTCAACCCCACCGAAATCGACGTGGGTGTAGCGCTTATCAAGGAAGTGCGGGATACGGGCGTGACGATTCTGGTGATAGAACACGTTATGAAGGCCATTGCCAAGGTTTCTGACCGGGTAGTTGTTTTGCACCACGGGGAAAAGATTACTGAAGGCCCCCCTGAGATTGTTCTGAACGATAGGCAGGTCATTGACGCCTATCTCGGAAAACGTTATAAGGCGACTGCAGCACTTTCAAAAACTGAGAAAATCATCTGAAAGTGTCGTAATCACATTTAGCCTTCCAACGCCCAATAGGGTGAAGGCCTATTCACCATCCACTCACAAAATATCAGTTCGGGAGGTCATTATGTCTTGGGAAAATGATTCTAAAAGAGTTCTATAATGGCAAACTCCGGTTCTCGGTATAATGATCTATATAATAGCCCTTACCCCCATCTGAACCAGGACAGTTGCCTGCACCTCCCACTGATACCGGCCCCGGAGGCCCAGGGCAGTTTGCACCTGCCAGAGACATAAAAAGGCCTTCTCCGCCTGGTGAAGCTATCGAGGTTGGTGTTCCTGGAGAAGTGCGTAAATCAAACGGAACTCCGTACAAGAATGAGAGGCTGCCAAGAATGGTATAAGACGGGCCGGATATAATCCGGAAGAGTACGAAATAGTAC
The DNA here is from genome assembly GCA_014382715.1 of Candidatus Desulfacyla euxinica. Lineage (GTDB taxonomy): Bacteria > Desulfobacterota > DSM-4660 > Desulfatiglandales > Desulfatiglandaceae > Desulfacyla > Desulfacyla euxinica. Next base: position 6,616 of record JACNJD010000271.1, read on the forward strand.
CGGTTGAAGGTGGTTGCGGCTGCTGTTGTTTGAATTCCGCCAGATGCTTCGAGAGCCTTTGCTAAATCTTCCTCGCTCACACATTTGCCACTTCTTAAAACTTGTTTGCGTCTTTTAATAGCTGCCATAATCAAGTCCTCTATTTAACATTCAGAGCTTTTGCAAGTGCTCTGCATGCCAGTATCGAAAGTGGCGTACAACAAGATCAAGTATAAGAAAATTAGAAGATGAGTTGAGAATTCTGATTGATAAATTGGAAGATGATATTATAAAGAAAACAGAAAAATTAAGAAAATATTTTTGATAAAAAAACGTACTTAAAACATCCGAAAGGCATTTAAGTATGTCTGAGGCAAAAAACAGGGAATAATAAACTCCAAAATTTCAGTTAGTTACAGACGGTAAAATCGTAAAAAATCAATTTTTTATGTGCGGAAAGTGGGATTTATGAATTTATGTTTGCCGGGTTTCTTGACTTTCGGGAAAACGTCGATACATTAAAAATTCACCCCTCCCAGATGAAGGGAATATTTAGATACTTACTGGAGGTCATTATGGTTAGAATAATAGTTGCATTGTTTTTAATAAGTTTCTTATTGATTAGTCCTTTTTACGCTTTCGCTGAACAATATGGTGCTCCATTCGACGAAAAATATCCTTTAAAGCCAATTAGT
>JACNJD010000268.1:0-1608 GCA_014382715.1 Candidatus Desulfacyla euxinica
CAAAAAAAAAGCCGCGGGCAATTTTTTTTGCCCGCGGCTTTAAAACTTTCAAAAATCAGCTTATCAGCACATGGGCATACCTCTCCCGTAAAAATAAAAATAGAGGCTCTGCCATGTCTGATAACTGAAAATCATATCTCTCACTGACCCTTTCAATTTAAAAACTGGAGAAACAAATAGCTCATTGAAATACTTTTGTCAAGGATTTTTATTTTTTCTTGACATTATTTGTGAACAGGTCTAATATATGTAACCATGGATTCGGAGAGAAAACAAATTCTGGCAACTGATCTTAGAAATTGGTGGTGGCGTAACTCTAACAGGGAGGTGTGCCCACCAACGTTAATTTAAAATAGATATCATAAAATTTTAAACCGTGGGCCCCTCTCAGGGTCCCGCGGTTTTTTATTTGATGCATTAAGAAAAGAGGCCGTGGGGCAATAATTCCCACGGCCTTTTTATTGGGAGACGCAAGATGGAAACAAAACCTTCATTTTCTGAATTCAGGCTAATGGCCGAGCAAGGGAACATGATTCCGGTCTATCAGGAATTTCTCGCTGATACGGAAACACCGGTTTCGGCGTATTTAAAGATTAAAGACAAATCCTTTTCCTACCTTCTTGAAAGCGCTGATGGCGGCAAGAAATGGGGACGATACAGCTTTATTGGCTACAAGCCCTATCTGATAACCCTGTCACGTAATCGGGAAATGGAAATATCAAAAGGAAAGGAAAAATGGACATTAAAGGATGTGGAGAATCCTTTGCAGGTTCTGAGGGACATTATCAAGGATATAAACCCGGTAACACTCAAAGAGCTCGCAACGTTTCAGGGAGGACTTGTGGGGTATATCAATTATGACCTGGTCAGAAAATGGGAATATCTCCCCGGAGTTTCTCCTCCAGACACGGTGATGCCCGAATCTCTCTTCACTGCCTCAAAGCGCCTGATCATCTTTGACCATCTAACACACCAGATCAAAGTGATCGCCTTTGCCCATTTGGAGGAAAATGATGACTTGAAACCGCTCTATGACCTGGCCTGTGAGGAGGTTGATGAGACCATTGCCGAACTACAAAGTCCTCTGTCTTCCATATCAGAGAAGGCCCCTTTTTCCCTGACTGATCTTGAGTCCAATTTCAAGGAAGATGATTTTAATGAGGTTGTCCTAAAGGCGAAAGAGCATATCGTTGCCGGTGATGTCATTCAGGTGGTCCTCTCTCAGAGATTTTCAGGGGATGTGGCTGGTGATGATTTCACCCTCTACCGGAACCTGAGGAGCATCAATCCATCGCCTTATATGTTTTATCTCAACTTTGGGGAGATAAGGTTAATAGGGTCTTCTCCTGAAATTCTTGTCCGTCTGACGGATGGAAAGATAGAGCTTAGACCCATTGCAGGCACCCGGCCAAGGTGTAAAAGCCCAGAAGAGGATCAGGCCATGGAAAAGGAACTCCTGGCAGATCCCAAGGAGCGGGCCGAGCATATCATGTTGGTGGATCTGGGCAGAAACGATGTGGGCAAGGTGGCCACACCCGGCTCTGTCACAGTGCCCCGGCTTATGGAGGTGGAGCATTACTCCCATGTGATGCATATTGTCTCCAGGTT
>JACNJD010000268.1:1811-10878 GCA_014382715.1 Candidatus Desulfacyla euxinica
GTAGGCTATTTCGGTTTCAGCGGCAACATAGACTTCTGTATCACCATTCGCACTATTTCCATTGTTGAAAATAAACTCTCTATTCAAGTGGGAGCGGGTATTGTGTATGACTCGTCTCCTCGTAAAGAATATCAGGAAACTTTAAAAAAGGCCGCCGCCATGTTTAAGGCCATTGAGAGGTCAAAAAATGATTCTGATGATAGATAACTATGACTCTTTCACCTACAATCTGGTCCAAATGTTTCAAGTTATTGGAGAAAATGTTCATGTTTGGCGCAATGATCAAACAGATCTCATTGAGATAGCGCGAATGAGGCCCTCTGCACTTGTCATTTCACCCGGACCCGGCGCCCCTGACCAGGCCGGTATTTCTGTGGAGGCCATTCGTTGTTTTGGCCCTAAACACCCTGTGCTGGGTGTCTGCCTGGGACATCAATCCATAACCACAGCATTTGGCGGTAAGGTGATTCAGGCTGACAGGATCATGCACGGAAAAATTTCTTCGATCTTTCACGACGGCCAGAGCATTTATCACGGTATCCCAAACCCGTTTGAAGCCATCCGTTATCATTCATTGATCGTGGACAGGGACTCTTTTCCGGACTGCCTGGAAATAAGCGCATGGACAGAGGATGGGGAGATTATGGGTCTAAGACACCGCAAATATAAAATAGAAGGGGTCCAATTTCATCCCGAATCGATTTTAACAAATGTCGGAAGCCATATTATTAGAAATTTCATTCATAATAACGAAAGGAGGAACTGAATCATGATCAAAGAGGGAATTGGAAAAGCGGTCAGTGGAACTGATCTGACAGAGACTGAGATGGAAGAAACCATGGATGAGATAATGTCCGGGAATACCACCCCGGCCCAGATCGGATCATTCGTCACAGCCTTGAGGCTAAAAGGAGAGACCGTTGACGAGATCACGGGCGCGGCTAAGGCGATGAGGGCCAAGGCAACGAAGATGAACCTTAACAATCATCTCATCAGTATTGACCGCGATGAGATCAATGTTGAAGATGAGACCATTTTGGACACATGCGGTACCGGGGGAGATGGTACCAACACGTTCAATGTCTCCACCGCAACCGCATTTGTCGCGGCCGGGGAAGGTGTAAGGGTCGCAAAACATGGCAATCGCGCTGTATCCAGTCTTTGCGGGAGTTCTGATGTCCTGGAGAGTCTGGGGGTTAATCTGGATATCACCACAACGGATGTGGAGAAATGTATCATGGATGTGGGGATAGGTTTCCTCTATGCGCCCCTCTTCCACGGGGCCATGAAATACGCAATCGGGCCAAGGCAGGAGATAGGAATCCGGACTATTTTCAATATATTGGGTCCCTTGACAAACCCTGCAAGGGCCTCTGTCCAGGTCCTGGGCGTGTATGAACCACAGCTCACGGAAAAGATGGCCGAAGTCTTAAAGAGGCTCGCAACCAGGGAAGCCTTTGTGGTGTGTGGCGAGGGGACATTTGACGAGATAAGCATCTGCGGCCCCACAAAGGTTTCACATCTCAAAGACGGTGAGGTGAAAACCTTTGAAATGACACCAGAGGAGTATGGTTTCGAAAGGGCAACACCTGAAGCGATAAAGGGGGGGAATGTAAGAGAAAACGCAAAGATTATCAGGGATATCCTGAATGGGGAAAAGGGGCCTAAGCGGGATATGGTTGTATTGAACGCCTCGGCTGCTTTTGTGTCAGCCGGGGTTGCCGACGATTTCAGCAAAGGAATTGAGCGTGCAAAAGATTCCATTGATTCAGGCCGCGCCATGGAAAAGCTTGATAGTCTGATCGATTTCACCCGGCAATGTAAGCCATTTGATCGGGACACATTCTAAGGGGCTGTCATGCATTTTCGATTAATGGAAATACTGGCTGAGAAACAAAGAGAGGTAGCCAGGCTCAAGAAAAGCGGTTTACCGGTCAAAGGAGATAATGGTCTATCCCGCACCAGTTTCGCGGAAGCTATCTCTGTGCCCGACAGGATCGGTCTTATCGCAGAGATAAAATTTGCCTCTCCCTCTGCCGGCATTATCCGCAAGAAAACAGATCCCGTCTCAATCGGACGGGTGTATGAAGGGGCCGGGGCGGCTGCGGTTTCCCTGATTACTGATAAGTGTTTTTTTGGTGGAGAGTTAGACCCGCTGCCACGTTTGAAAAGGGCCATTTCTTTACCCATATTGCGAAAAGATTTTATTATTGATGTGATTCAGATAAAAGAATCCTTTCTCTTTGGCGCTGACGCGATCCTCCTGATCGCCAGGATCCTGTCCCATGGGCAACTAAAGGATTTACTTGCGGCAGCCCATGCGTTCGGGCTTGATTCATTGACCGAGATACATGACAGGGATGACCTGGATAAGGCGGTTGAGTGCGGGGCAAAAATCATAGGAATCAACAACCGTGATTTAGACACTTTCGAGGTTGATATCAAAACCACTATTGATCTGGCCCCTTTGGTGCCGGAGGGGTGCATTCTTGTCAGTGAAAGCGGTATCATGGCTGGAGAGCATATCCGTTCGTTATGGAGTCACGGAGTCCAAGCCGTTCTGGTGGGCTCTACCCTTATGAAGAGTAAAGACGTAGGGGCAAAGGTAGAAGAATTAGTTGGTGCGGGTAAAAAGGGCAATGGTAAGAGTTAAAATTTGTGGAATAACCAATCACCGGGATGCAAGGATGAGCGTGGAGATGGGTGCAGATGCCATCGGATTCATTTTCGCCCCAAGCTCCAGGCAGATCACACCTGAAAAGGCGCGGGAGATCATATGTGGCATCCCCCCCTTTGTGCAGACAGTAGGGGTCTTTGTAAATGAACGCCCGGATACCATAAGGGAGATCATAGAGTCTTGCAGTCTCGATCTCATTCAACTCCACGGTGATGAAACCCCGGACACATGCGCCGAATTCATGCCGCAAGCAATCAAGGCCTTTCGGTTCAGGGAAGGATCGGTTCTTCAATCTATCAGACCCTATCGTAGAAAAATCAGGGCCATGCTCTTTGATTCCTACGATGAAAAAATCAGAGGCGGCACAGGAAAGACATGTAACTGGGATCTGGCCCTCAGGGGCAAGGATTTTGGAATCCCTATTATTCTGTCAGGGGGGCTTACACCCTCAAATATTGAGAGGGCCATTTCCTCTGTAAAACCCTTTGCCGTGGATGTGAACAGCGGCGTGGAAAAACGACCTGGAAAAAAAGATCATCTCCTTATGAGAGAGCTGATGGAGAAGATCCGAAAAGCAAACCATGGAGGGCTGACAGATGCTTAGCCGGGGGTATTATGGAGAATTTGGTGGGGTTTTCATTCCCGAGATCCTTACAACCACCTTTGACGAGCTTGCTGAAGCCTTTGAAAAGGTTAAGAGCGACCCCGGGTTCTGGCAGGAATATAGTCATATCATGTCGACTTATTCCTGCCGGCCAACACCTCTTAGCTTTGCAGAAAATCTCACAAGGCATTTTGGTGGGGCCCACATTTACATCAAACGAGAAGACCTGAACCACACGGGCGCCCATAAGGCAAATAACGTGATGGGCCAGGGGCTCCTTGCAAAACGTATGGGAAAATCCAGGGTTATTGCTGAGACCGGTGCGGGCCAGCACGGTGTTGCCACGGCCACCATGGCGGCCAGATTCGGTTTTAAATGCACAGTCTATATGGGGGAAATGGATGTGGAACGACAGAGACCCAATGTCTTCTGGATGGAGCGTTTGGGCGCTGAAGTCATCCCGGTTATAGACGGCACGCGCATATTGAAAGACGCCATTAATGAGGCCTTTCGCGACTGGGTCACCAACATGGATGACACCCACTATGTGTTGGGCACGGCGTGCGGACCGCATCCGTTTCCTGAGATGGTCTCCTATTTTCAGTCCATCATCGGCAAAGAGGCCCGGGAGCAGAGCTTAAAAAATGAGGGCAAATTACCTGCCCGTGTCTATGCCTGCGTGGGAGGCGGATCCAATGCTTTAGGGATTTTCAGCGCCTTTCTTGATGACCGGGTGGAGTTAGTGGGGGTTGAGGCAGCAGGGGAAGGTCTGGACACGGGGCGACATGCATCACGACTTGCCTCCAATGATGGGTCCGTGGGGGTGGCCCAGGGGTACAAGACCTACTTTCTCCAGGATCGGGACGGACAGATGAAAGAGACTCACAGTGTGGCAGCGGGCTTAGACTATGTGGGGATATCGCCGATCCTAGCCTGGCACAGGGAAAAAGGGAGGATAAGATTTGAAGCAGCAACCGATTCGGAGGTCTTAGACGCTATGTCCCTCACAATCAAAAAGGAGGGTCTGATACCGGCCCTTGAGTCGGCCCATGCCTTTGCACAGGCGTTCAAAGAAGCCCCTGATCTTTCCGCAGACGACATCATCCTGATCAATCAGTCTGGCCGGGGGGATAAGGACATCTTTACCATCGCTGAAGCATTTGAAGACCCGGGCTGGAAGGCATTCATCCAAAAAAAGGGGAATGAATATGGCGCTTGAGATGGTTCTCAGGAACAAGCTGAAGGAAAAGGATATCCTCCTGATGACCCATATCGTGCTTGGATACCCTTCTTTAGAGGATTCCTTCAGGATCGTCGAGACGATGGTAGATTCGGGCGTTGACCTAATGGAGTTACAGATACCCTTCTCCGAACCGATTGCCGATGGCCCGGTGATTGTCCGGGCAAACCAGAGGGCCCTTGAAAGGGGGGCCACGGTGGAAGCATGCCTCGATCTTGCTGAACGGGTCGCTCGGGAGTTTGATATCCCTTTCCTGATCATGACCTATTATAATATCCTCTTTTGTTACGGGGTGCGTGATTTTGTCTCTGATATGGCAAAAAGGGGGTTGCAGGGAGCCATTATCCCCGACCTGCCGCCCGAAGAGGGCCATGATTATTTGGAGGCAATGCAGACACACGATCTTGCCCCAATCCTTATCTTTTCACCCACCACCTCCGGCATGCGGATGAAATACCTTGAGTCCTTTGGCAGGGGATTTATCTACTGCGTGGCCCGAAAGGGGGTTACCGGAGCTGACACCCGCTTCTCCACCGGGCTGGATTCCTATCTTGCCGGATGTCGCAAGGCCTCCAGCCTTCCCCTTGCAGTTGGATTTGGCATAAAGGAGCGGGCGAATGTTGATTTTCTGAGGGGGAAGGCGGATATCGCGGTTATCGGAACCGAAACTATCCGCCTGGTGGAAGAACAGGGAATTTCCTCAGTGGGAGGTTTTATTCGGGGCTTGAGTCCGGTGACCGCAAATTCTCCCGGGGGCGTAGAGGCCAAGGGCAAATAAGTCGTTACCCGGAGTGGCTGTTAAATCTGGTGAAGATCCCTTGGGGTTATGGTCAAAAATTCAGGTCCTTCGGAAGAAATCAAGAGCATATCTTCCAGCTTCACCACTTCACCCACAGACCTGCACATTTCAAGTTCCAGGGCGATGATCATCCCTTCTTCAAGGACCTCTTGGTTATCTTTGCCAAGCAACGGCGGCTCGTTCACTTCAAGGCCTACGCCGTGACCGATAAAAGGGACTTTTTTTAAATCACTACCGATACGCATAAAATAAGAACCCATGCCCATGTTTTCTGCAAGAGTGCATGCCACATGATAGAGATGGGCGCAGCTTAAACCAGGCCTCAGCATATCAATGATGCGATCTGCTATTTCCTTCAGGCCGGCGTACATGGATACACAAATAGGTTCAGGTTTTCCCAGGACATATGTTCGGCTCTGATCTGCGTGGTAACCCCGGTAATGAGTCGGGATATCCACGACTATCGTCTCGCCCTTTTTGATCTTTTTTAATGATGCTCCCATGGGGATGGAAGGGCTCAGGCCGACACCACTGATGGACACAACCTTACCGGCAATCTTCGACAGGTTGGCGCCGGAACTAACAGGTCCGGTGCCCATAAAAAAGTCGAACTGTCTTATAAAATACTGGCCTTCGTGCCCGGCCCTTCGATGGGCATCCTCGATTTCCGACGACAATTCCAGTTCCGTCATTCCTTCCCTAAGCACATCAAGAATCCTTTGGTGTCCGCAATCGACTATTCGGCAGGCTTCTCTGGTATACTCAACCTCTTCAGCATCCTTGATTTTTCTCTGTTCCAGGATCAGTTTCGATATGTCAACAATGCTGAAGGGGGAAAAGAGTTTTAAAAGTTGAAGATATTGACCGGCTGGAATTATATCTAACTCCAAACCCAATTTGCCCTTTTCGATCTTCCAGCGAGTGAGTCGCTCCTTCACATCGCTGTAGCCCTTGCCTGAGCTGATGTTATCTGATTTGAGCCATGTCTCATTCATGACCCATTCCATACCTCTCAGGACTGTTAGATGATAATTTTCAGGTGTGATCACCAGGATTGAAGGTTGCGTCGTACCGGCATAGTACAGGGTAGACCTGGAATAGCTGAGCAATACTGCATCAACGTCAGCATCCTCCAGCGCGTGTTGAAGATCTGCTATCCTCTTTCGAGGACCGTTATGTGGATTTTTGATAATCACCCTGGGTCGTCAAAGAAGTTCCGGTTATATAGTCCGTTATCTTTTTCAAAGATGTCCCCGTTCCAAAGACCTCGGCTATACCTGCCTCTTTGAGTCTTGGAATATCGTCAGGGGGTATCGTACCGCCAAGAATCACTGTGGGCCCATCCACATCTTCTTCCCTTAGAAGACGGACTACTTCGGGCGCCAATATCATATGATTTCCGGAGAGGGTGCTCAAACCAACGATATCTGCATCCTCCTGTATTGCCGTCGCAACGATGGTTCCCGGCATTTGATTGCCGAGATAAATGACTTCCAGCCCTGCATCGCGCAGGGCGCGTGCCACAACAATACTCCCTCGCCAGTGTGCATCCATACCGAGACGTGCTACCACTATCCTAATTTTCTTTTTCATAAGGACCTTCTCTCTTCAATCATCAATAGGTTCAGAAAAGCGGGGGTTCCCACGTGCCGTAAGAACCCTTTAGGGTCTGTGAGATCTCGCCCTGGGTAACCCTGGATTTGACAGATTCTACAATGACCTCCATCAGATTTCCGTCTTGCTCACAGCACCGCGCAACCGCATCCAGCGCTTCACGCACATGGCTCCCGTTCCGTTCATTCTTTATCCTCTTGAGCTTCTGTTCCTGGATCTGAAGGGTTTCCGGTACCTGAAAAAGATCCACGGGAAGCTCTTCCTCTTCCATCTGGTAACAATTTACTCCCACAATGGGCATCTTACCCGACTCAATTGCCTGCTGGTATTCATATGCCGAATTGGATATCTCCTTATGTATCCATCCGGTTGCCGCTGCCTTGACAATCCCTCCCATTCCATCTATTTCGTCCAGGAGCCTGAGGGTTTCTTCCTCCACCTTATTGGTCAAGGTCTCCACAAAATAAGAACCTCCCAATGGATCAATCGTGTTAGTCGCCCTTGTTTCCAATTGGAGGATCTGGTTGGTTCTGAGGGCCGTAAGCGAAGAAAGCTCGGTCGGTGTGCATAGGGCCTCATCATATCCATCAATATGAACCGACTGGGCTCCGCCAAGCACTGCCGACAGGGCGTGATAGGCGGCCCTCGATATGTTATTCAAGGGTTGTTGAGCAGTCAGGGCGACTCCTGCGGTCTGGACATGAAACCTCAACCTCAAAGAACGCGGGTCTTTTGCCCCAAAGCGTTCCTTCATGATGTGAAACCAGATCCTTCTCGCAGCGCGGTATTTAGCTATCTCCTCGAAAAAGTCATTATGAGCTGAGAGAAAGAAACTGAGACGGGGGGCAAAGCTGTCTACTTCAAGCCCCCTTAGGATCAATTCCTCGGAGCAGGCAGTTGCATTAGCAATAACAAAGGCGACCTCCTGGGCCGCTGAACACCCGGATTCTCGATAATTATAGCCTGCAAAGCTTATGGGGTTCCAGCGCGGAACATGCTTAGTGCAGTACTCAATGGCATCGCAGCTCAATTTAAAGGAAAATCTGGGGGGCAAAAGCTCAGGTGCAACAGTAATTACCGTCTCCATCAAAAAGTCGTTTTGGCTTGTACCGGTCAGCTTATCGAGTGGGACATTTCGCATCTCGGCACTGGCAAAATACATGGATTGAACGCTGATGTTGCAAATGGGCTGACACGTGACGAGGGAAGTGCTGATCTTATCTATGGGTATGCCCTCAAAAAGAATACGCATATCCTCTATCGTGTCTATGGCTACCCCGCCCCGTCCTGCGTCAGCCCGGGCAAAAGGGTCTGTGGAATCGAATCCCCGAAGGGTGGGATAATCAAAGACTCCGTTTATACCCGTGGCCCCTTCCTTGAGAAGGAATTTATATCTCTTGTTTGTCTCTTCAGCGGGACCAAAACCTGCCAACTGCCTCAAGGTCCAGGTCCGACCCCGGTACATGGTGGGATACACACCCCGAACATAAGGCTCCTGCCCGGGAAAACCCAAATCATTAAGATAGTCCATCCCGGCCGTATGCGCTGGAGTGTATAGCGGTTCAACGGGTATGCCTGAAAGGGTCTCAAAGACCTTCTCCTCCCCTTCTGCAGGTTGGTAAATTTCTTTCTGCCATTGATCTTTCTCTCGGTCTATATCCTCAATAGCGTTTTTATCAAATAGTCTTGACATCTACTTACCTCTCTAAAGTTGTGTTTAGATAGTCAATAATTGCACGGGTATCTGTCCCCGTGGTAAAGATCTCGCCGATACCTAATGATTTTAAATTCTCTAAGTCCTTTTTTGGAATGGTACCGCCACCGAATACCAGTATATCTGAGGCTCCCCTGTCCTTTAAGAAAGACATGATTTTAGGAAATATGGTATTATGAGCCCCCGAAAGGATGCTCAACCCGATTGCATCCACATCTTCATCAATCGCCGCGCTAACAATCTGGAGCGGGGTCTGGTGCAGTCCTGCATATATGACTTCCATGCCGGCATTGCGTAAGGCCCTTGCCACCACCTTTACCCCTCTGTCGTGGCCATCCAGGCCCGGTTTGGCTATTAATATCCTCTTCTTCCTCCCCCTGCTCATGTCGTACTGTCTCCTCAAATCACGCCTGAAGCGT
>JACNJD010000268.1:10980-25034 GCA_014382715.1 Candidatus Desulfacyla euxinica
CTGGATGCTGGATACTGGATATTAGTATATATAGTCTTCCCGGTATTCCCCGAAGACCTCTTTCATTACACCAATGATCTCACCTAAGGTAACGCAGGACTTAACCGCCTTGATAAGGGCCGGCATTATATTGTCCGACCCCTGGCTGACATCTCTGATATCATTGAGGCACGCTTTCACCAGAGCATGATCTCTATTCTTTTTAAAGTCTGTCAGACCCGACACCTTCTCATCCTCAAATCCAGGGTCGGCCTCTCTTAATTGAATATCAATCTCTTCCTCCTCGAAAAATTCATTCAGACCAACGACTGTTCTTTTCCCCTTCTCAATTTTTTCCTGATATCTGAAGGCTGAATCTGCAATTATCCTCGCGTAGTAGCCCTTTTCTATGGCCGAAATGACGCCGCCCAGGTTCTCAATTTCATTGAAATATTTATAACACTCGGTCTCCATCTGATCTGTTAATGCCTCAACATAATAGGAACCGGCTAAGGGATCGATGGTATTGATGACCCCGCTTTCCCCGGCTATGATCTGCTGCGTCCTCAAGGCCAGCTTTTCGGATCTTGCTGTGGGTATGGAAACAGCCTCATCAAAGGCATTGGTGTGCAATGACTGGGTTCCTCCCAGCACTGCGGAAAGCGCCTGGGTTGTCACCCTTATAATATTGTTCTCTGCCTGATGGGCGGTGAGTGAAGATCCGGAAGTTTGCGCATGCATCCTCAAGATGCATGAACGCCGATCTTTGGCCCCAAATCTCTCCCTCATGGTTTTGGCCCAAATCCTTCTTGCCGCTCGAAACTTGGCGATGTTTTCAAAAAAATCGTTGTGGGCCTTGAAAAAAAAGGAGAGCCGGGGAGCAAAGCTGTCCACTGATAATCCCGCCCTTATTCCTTCCTCCACGTAGGTAAATCCATTGGCCAGGGTAAAGGCCAATTCCTGGACAGGGGTGGCCCCTGCAGAGGCCAGATGATACCCGCTTATGCTGATTGGGTTAAAGCGGGGTAGAAATTTATTGCAGAAGCTAAGGGTGTCCATGGTAAGACGCATGGAAGGTCTGGGCGGGAAGTAGTAGGATTTCTGGGCCTGATATTCCTTGAGGATGTCATTTTGCATGGTCCCTGTAAGTTTTTCCAGGGGCACACCGCGCTCTTCCGCAACAGCCACAAACATGGCTAAAAGAACTGCAGACTGGGAGTTGGAAACAAAATTTATACTGATTTCATCGAGGGAAATCCCTTCCATAAGGTTGCGCATGTCTTCTATGGAGTCGATGGCTACACCACCACAGCTTCCCACCTCTCCTTCAGCCAGGGGGTCGTCAGAGTCTTTGCCCATGATGGTTGGCATATCGAGACAAAGGCTGATTCCGGTGGCCCCCATCTTAAGAAGCTGTCTGATCCTCTCGTTCGCCCTGGAAGGAGAGTCCAAAGAACCCAATTGCCGGATCGTCCACGGTCTTTCACGATACATGGTTTTATGAATCCCCCGGGTGAAGGGATACTCACCTGGTAAACCGAGATCGGTTTCGGGATTCAGATGAGAAATATCTTCCGGACCATACAGGGCCTTGATCTTGAAACCGGACAGGTTCTTAAAAGAATCCTCGCCATTGGACCTCCTATGTCCACTCTCGATGGTTTCCCTATCTTTTTGGTTGTTCATTTGATCTCATTCCCCTGTGAGCAGATAGGTATTCAGCACCTCTTTGACCACTGAATAGGGATCATCTTGCTGTTCAATGATGCTCTCAATATATTCTCTTTTCTTGCCAGTCCCCTTAAGGCCTTTGAAAATTATCTTTTGGAGTTCATCCTTGAAGATCAGTCCCAATTCCTGTTCTACTCTGTTATATTTGACTTGGTCTATTGCCCTGGTCTTTCGCAAATAGGCCTGATGTTCTGCTATTGTTGCGGCAAGTTCATCGATACCCTGGAGGTCCTCCGGTTTGCTGGCTGCAGAGACAGTCGATACCACACGGGGCATCCATTCCCCTTCCTCAAATGATCCCGCTGTCAAGGCTCCCTGAAGATGACGAAGAGATCTATCTGCCCCGTCCAGATCGGCCTTGTTGAGCACAATGATGTCCGCAATCTCCATGATTCCCGCCTTCATGGCCTGGATATCATCACCCATTCCCGGTGTAACCAGCACCAAGCATGTGTGGGCGATATGTATCACGTCAACCTCGTCCTGGCCCGCTCCTAGGGTCTCTACGATGACAACCTCATTTCCCATGGCCTCCATGATGCGGATCACATCGTATGTGGCCCGAGACAGACCTCCGAGATATCCCCTGGAGGCCATACTGCGGATGTAGACGCCATCGTCCTGGGAATGGCTTTGAAGCCGGATGCGGTCTCCCAGAAATGCCCCACCCGAAAAAGGGCTGCTCGGGTCCACCACCACCACACCGACTTTATTGCCCTGTTCACGGAATTTGCCAATTAGATGATCGGTCAATGTGCTCTTGCCGGCCCCTCCGGCCCCTGTTATACCGAGGATCATTGCCTTACCCGTATGGGGATAGACAAGGCTCATAACTTTATGGTGATCATCCATCTCATTTTCCACCAGGGTGATCAGACGGGCTGCAGAACGGCGATCACTTGCCAGTAACCTCTTCACCATTTCATCGGTGCTTAGTTTTTTCTTCATCTCTTATTCTTGATCTTCTCGCAAAAGTCAAAAGTTCGGGATTTGGAGTAATGCGCTCAAGGATAACTATTTATAGTAATGCCGAATTCCTAAATCCCTCAATTCCTGGATCCATGTAAAAAGGATTTTTTACATGGCCATTATTCTTCAACATTGGTTTTGATATAATCCACGATAGATGCTGTAAGAGATCCCGCCCTGAAGACCTTGTCGATACCCATTTCCTCCATGGTGGGGATATCTTCAGCCGGAAAAGTGCCCCCGGCAAGGAGCAACACATCATCAACACTGTTTTTTTTCATCTCCTCCACAATCTTGGGTGTGAAAATGAGATGCTCCCCGGAAAGATAACTCAAGCCAATCACATCCACATCTTCATCAATGGCCGCCTTGACGATACCTTCAGGCCGTTGAAACATCCCGAGATAGATGACTTCCATTCCTGCCTCCTTGAGCAGGGAGGAGACGACCTTTGCCCCACGATCGTGACCGTCCAGGCCGACCTTTGTGACCAGTACTTTGATTTTTTTCTTTGTAGCCATCAGTATGCTCCAAACTTCGTTAAGTGGTTGAGTGGTTGGTATGATCAGAAATTGAATGGGGATTTTATGGTCTCCATGGGATCATAGGGATAGCCGAATACCTCTCTGACCGTGCCCAACAATTCTCCGGTGGTGCCTGATGCCCTCGTGGCCTCAATCATGGCGGGAATAACATTCTTGCTGTCATTGGTATCGTCCCGCAAGCGCTTTATGGCATCATTCAGTCGATCCGTATCTCTGGACTGTTTCAGGGTTCTGACTGCTTCTACCTGCTGTTTTGCCGATTTTGAGGAGATCTTCTGAACTCCCAAAGGCGTTGTTTTTTCCTGCTCCGTGGTAAATACATTCACCCCGACCACTAATTTTCCCCCATTATCCAGCTCTTTCTGTCGTTGGACGGCCTCGGATTCGAACTGCCGGTCCAGCCATTCGGTGCGTATGGCCTCTTCCATACCCCCCACATCCTCCACCTCTTTCATCACCTTGAAGGCTTCCTCTTCAATTTTGTCGGTCAGACTTTCCACATAATAGGACCCGCCTAAAGGATCGGCCACATTGGTGACGCCTGTCTCATAGGCCAGGATCTGCTGTGTCCTGAGGGCCTGCAGATGTGCCTTTTCCGTGGGAAGGCACATGGGCTCGTCATATGAACAGCAGTGGAGGGACTGGACCCCGCCCAGAACAGCGGCCAATGCCTGGTAGGCGATGCGGGTCATGTTGTTGAAAGGCTGTTGGGGAACGAGGGAGCATCCCGAGGTATGGACGGCAAAACGAAACTGCATGGACTTGGGGTTTTTGGCGCCATACTTCTCTTTCATTAATCGAGCCCACATCCGTCTGGCGGCCCTGATCTTGGCCACTTCCTCAAAGATGTCCACGTGGCATGAGACATAGAAGGTGAACCTGGGGGCAAACTCGTCGATATCAAGCCCTCTCCGAATCAGCTCATCTATGTAGCACATGGCAATCCCGAACCCGTAGCCCACCTCCTGAGGGGCGGTGATGCCCTGTTCCCGAAGATCATACATGTTGACGGTTGTATAGTACCATTTGGGTAGATTCTTCGTGCAATACTCCATCACGTCTGATCCCAGTTTGATGGAGAGGTCCAGGGGACAGGCAGGTCCGAAACCACAATACCTGAAATGAATCGGATCATTCTGGATAGAACCTCGTAAGATTCCAACATCGTATCCGGCATTTTGCGCAACAGCCACGTACTGGGCCATGGTGACCGAGGATGCAGTCGATGCGGTGATTAGAGACCAGCTCACCCTGTCTAAAGGGATGTCCTTAGTCAGCGTCTCCATGTCCTTGATGGAGGTAATATTGACCCCGGTCAACCCCACCTCATCTACGGCCCAGGGATGGTCCGCATCCAGACCCATCTCGTAGGTCACATCTGCAATGGTATTCAGGCCTGAGCCACCATGCTGGGACAGATATTTAAGACGCTCATGGGTGTCTGCCGGCGAACCGATTCCAACCACCTCTCGTTTGGTCCACAAACGGCCCCTGAACATATTGGAGTGAATTCCCCTGGTATATGGATAGGTCCCTGCATCCGCTATATTCTGCTCATAATTCTCTTCAGGCCGGTCCCCTGGCTTATAGATCTCCTTTAGATCATATCCTGACCAGCTCTTGAAACTTGCGGGCTTCTCATAATAGGCCTTGATGTAGTCATCCCAGTTTCCTTCTTGAGTATTTTGCGCCGCCTTCTCGTTTGCCTCGCCCATTTCTACCTCCCATTTTCCCTGTCAGGAACCTAACCCGGACAAGCCGGTCTTAGTGAAACGGTGATCCCGCATTTATGAAACCAGAAGCGGGGAACCATAAAGATCTCACGCAAAGCCGCCCCGGTACCATCTCCCGGAGCTACGGGGTAAACAAAGCTCGCAAAGAAAAACAATGGAAAACTTTTTTTGTGCTTCTTGTCTGCCTCTGACAGATTTTCACAAGATTTATTTGGTAACTGTTTAATATTGACAAACTCGTGAAAGTCAGAAAACACCCGTTTTCGTCATTCTCGCGAAAGCGGGAATCCAGGAAACTCAACCACTTATGGATTCCCGCTTTCGCGGGAATGACGGCCTTGGAGACTTTTTACGAGACCATCAATATCAATATAGTGCCTGGATCACGCCAAGGCGTGATCCAGGCACGATTTCCTCTTTACAATGAGATTGAAATATGTTACTAACTGTTCAGATAGTTTTAATGACTGTTTAGTTATTAATTTAACAATATTTATATTTTACTGTCAAGAGAATTTTTTAATTAATCATGTTCGCTTGAGAAATTCAAAAAGAGGGAGGCAGTTTATGGAAGCCAACGTCAATGAATCGGGTTTTCGCGGCCTGGATAAGAGCCTGAGAATACAGAAAATCACTGATACCGCCGCAGAGCTTTTTCACAGAAAGGGGTACCGGTCCACTACCCTCGATGACGTATCAAAGGAGTTGGGAATTACGAAAGCAGCTCTGTATCATTACGTCTCCAGTAAAGAAAAACTCCTATCGAGAATCTACATCCAGGCATTGGAAAACATCTTCAGAAATACCGATAAGATTGCCGGGAAAGATCTCCCCCCCGATGTGAGATTAAGACTTATTATCCAAAATCATATCAAGGGGATCATTATTCAGTCAATTTCCATGTTTTCTGTTTTTTTCACCGAAGAAAATCAGTTGCCCGATAAGGAATTCAGAAAGATTCAGCAAGAGAAGAAAAAATACACCCGGATTGTTGAAACAATCATTGAGGAGGGGATATCACAGGGGCTTTTCAGAAAATCGGATCCAAAACTACAGGCCTTTGCCATAATAGGGATGTGTAACTGGGTATATAAGTGGTACAAACCGGGCCCGGGTTCCTACACCCCGGAACAGATCGCCGATTATTTTACGAGCCTCCTTGAGAGAGGTTATCTCAAAGGCGATGTAGAAGAAGTGCCGGACGTGCCGGAATTGTCAGAGGGGGGAAGAGAAAAGGCAGGCTCAAGAAAGGAGGGATATCAGAGGCTAAGGGTAAAATGTGAGGAATTGTCGAAGCTCGTCGATGAAATGGAAAAACATGGCTGAAAATGATCTCTTGAGAACACTTCTGTCTTCGCAGGTTTAACGCAGCTCTTATTTTTTCAGATTTCTTGATGGATTAACTGAGGTTTCGGCATTTTCAAACCCTTCCCACAGGATATGGACCTTGAGAAACAGGGCTTCCGGAGATTCAGGTTTCTGGTGAATCTCAGAAAATTTGAACTGTTATGATATTTGAGTAGTTACTGAAAACATTATTGTTGCGCGCCTTAACTGCTACATAAAATGCCGCCCCTGACCAGAGATTGACCGAAATACTTGTTTTATTTCCCATGTCAATACTTCCGATTGACCCTGTATACGGATACGGGGCATAAAACAGGGTATAGGCACTTGCACCGAGTATGGGGTTCCAGAAAAGGGATAGCAAAGTTTTATCTGTTTTCATTGATAAAGCTGGTGCTGGCAGGAAACTGGGGGGCCAGTCATTTCCCCCTGCAAGGGCAAAACTTACCTGCTGATCCTGATTTAACGATTCCTGGAAAGAGGTCCAGGACTTTTCATCTCCCTTTAGAATTGAATTCAGCCACAGCAGAACATATCGGAGTGTCAGGGTCATCTGCAGATCTTCGGAAATGGTCGGTCCCTGCCATGAAAATCCGCATTTCGCAGTTTCTGCAATCCAGCAGTTGGATGAGTCACTGAAACCGCAATGATCCCCTTTGGTTATCGTTATTAAAGCCCTGGGGCTGGAGGTAAGATTATCATAAATAGCCTGCTGGTTTTCTTTGACAGGGCAGATACAGTCTTCCCCGCCTGCCATGAGCAGCCCCGGCACTGTTAGTTCCTCAGCTGCATCTATCGGGCTGCTCCCGTAGATCGGCCAATAAAGTGACCCAAGGGCTGCAAGTGTTATAATTGTATGCGCAGTGGGATCGGATTTTTGAGCGAGATAACATGCGCCTCCCCCGGTTGAATGTCCCATAAGGGCCGACGCGCCGTTGAGATGCCCTTTAAGAAACAGATCGTTACCTGTAGATTCATCCAAGAGAGTATCAAGCAAAAAGGAGAGGTCTGCCGCATATTCGTCTATGTCAATGGTAAGCCCACCTTCTGTGGTGGGAAAGACCATGATATAACCTTTCGGGACAAGATGCTCCCATAAAGCATGATAATCACTGAAGACCTGCTGGTATCCATGTGCGAAAACTAATAAAGGAAACTGGCCGGCCGAAACAGATCCATTATCTCCGTTTTGATCTGAAGGATAATAGACTTCGGCTGGAACGATTCGGTCATCCCGGGCAAAATCGTAAAGGGTCAATGTCCTGTGCCCTATTTGGGATGCTGTTACGGTGGCAGCGAGGCCTAAGATCAAGGCTACAACCGTAAAACAGACGAGAATTATCTTTGATCTGTTAAGCAACATTGTTTTCCTCCTTAAGGGCTCTTTTCTTCAAGAAATGTCCTGACTTTGAATCGGTCTTTCCCGACAATTACTTTCACCGCCCCTGATCTGGATATCCTGATAACCCTGCACCCCATGTCGCGCAATCTGTCAAGCACTGCTTGATGAGGGAAATTGCTGGAGGGCCCCTCCCTTGAAGAAATAATACAAATGCCGGGCTGCACCATCTCGAGGAATTCCTTTGAGCTTGATGTCTTGTTCCCGTGATGGGGGGAGAGGAGTACGTCGCTCTTGAGCATCTCCCCCGCATTGGAGATCAACACCTCCTCACCCGGTTTTTCAAGGTCTCCGGGAAAGAGAAATGTTTTTCCCCTGTAAGTGATCTGGAGAACCAGTGAGTTGTTGTTCAGCCATTTCCCATCCTTTTCAAGAATCAGAGGTTGCCCTTCAGGATCAGGATGCAGAATATTAACCCTGACGCCATTGATCTCAATACCATCCCTTAAATCAGAAGGGAGAAATGTCTTTATATTACCATTTTCAATAATTGTTTTCAACTCCCTGAAAGTAGCAGTTTCCACCTGGTCCCCGTTATACCAGAATTCCTTTGGACGAAAGATTTCTGCAATGAACCTGAGCCCGTTCATGTGGTCTGCGTGGGGATGGCTCAAGACCATATAATCTATCTGACTGATCTTTTTAAACCATAGATAGGGAGCGACCACCATTTTGCCCACATCAAAACTACCCCTTGAGAATCCGCCCCCGTCTATGATCATCTTCTTTCCTCCCGGAAAGGAAACAAGGGCGGCATTGCCTCGTCCTACGTCCAGAAAGATAACCTCAAGATCCCTGTTAAATCGGACCTGGTACACCCAGTATGCTGCATCACTCAGGATGAGGGTTGCAATTAGAGCCATACCTATCTTTGCCCATCTCCAGCGTTTGAAAAAGAAAATGCATAGGATGAAGGAGTAAAAGAGAAATATTTCAAATATATTCGGGGTGACTGTCCAGATGCTCGACCGGGGTATGTGGGCCCAGAACTCAATTATCGCCATCATTTTATTGAGCCCCCAGGCGCCCAAATGGAGAAAGAAGCCGGCAACATTAAAGGAAAAGGGCGCTGTAATGGCCGAAAGGAGCCCCAGGGGTATGACCCACATGCCTAAGATCGGAACAGTAGTGAGATTGGCCGGGATAGACACAAGGGAAATCCGGTGAAAATAATAGCAGGTAATGGGAAGTAGAAAAATCATGGCAGAAGCGGTCACTGCAACGAGGCCGGTGAAGTAGGTCAGCAGGCGATTGAGGATCGACATCCTTACCTGCTGAGAGTTATCGGGATAATGGAATCTGTCCAGGATGGCCGGTGTCAGCCAGAGTATGCCGATAACTGCCATAAATGAAAGTTGAAAGGAGATGCTGAAAAGGGCATTGGGATCTAAGAAGAGGATAATGAGACCGGCCAGGGCAAGGGTGGACCATACTTCCCTCTCTCTTCCCAGAATCAGAGAAACTAAGAAAGTAAGAATCATGATCATGGCCCTCTGGCTCGATACCTGGAACCCGGCCAAGAGCGTGTAACCTATAACCGGGAAGGCCGTGAGAAAGGCCGATATCTTCCGTATGTCTATTTCAAGCGCCAGCCTGTAGGAGCGGGAAAGAATCCATTTGAAGAGGAAAAAGGCAGCCCAGGCTACAAGGCCGATATGCAGCCCTGACACTGCGAGCATGTGCCCGAGACCGGTTTGATTAAATGGTTCCCTTAACGCGGGATCTATACCCTGCCGTTCTCCCAGGATGAGAGCACGAAAAAGAGCAAAATTGCGGGTGTCGAGTTGCTTTTTGAACAATTCCCTGACAGGCTTTTGGATTGTTTCAATCATGCCTCGAAGAAATGGGAGATGACCGGGCCCCATCGGCACGATCCGTCTTCCATCCGAGACCGATGCGCTGCATATAAGGCCCTTCAACCTCATTGCCTCTTCATAGTCATAATTCCCAGGGTTGTTGAAATTTTTAAAGGGCTTCAACCGGGTGGGAAACCGTATTTTGTCTCCCGCTTCAAGGCTTGGGATGTGATTATACACGGTTACAACAATATTTTCGTCGATGGGAATGGCATCTCCGTTAAAGGTGAACTCTTGCGCACGGAGGTTCATTTTGGCTATTTTGCCATCAATGATCTTAGGCGGATTGAGGACTGTTCCCTCAATAACAACGCTTTTGTGGAGGTTTGCCAAGGGGATCAGTCTGGATGGGTGGCGTTTTCCCTGACCTAAAATGGCGCCCGTAAGAAAAAAGATCAGGATAAGGGAGTAGACCCTTATCCGTGGAGAGAGAAAGGGGATGGTGATGAGGCAGATGACGATAGAGACAAAGAGGGCGGGGATGAACCAATGGCCTGATGGAAGAATTTTATGAACCGCAAATATGCCCCCGGCAAAGGAGACGAGCATCGGTATGAGTGGGCGATGAAAAAGTTTACTCCTTTTCCCGCCATATGGAGGCGCCCAGACCCCTGAATTTCTTTTCAATGGCCTCGTATCCTCTGTCTAAATGATAGATCCGGTGAACTTCGGTTCTGTCACCCTCTGCCACCAACCCGGCCAAAACAAGGGAGGCGCTGGCCCTGAGGTCGGTTGCCATAACAGGAGCGGAAAAGAGCCGCTCTTTTCCTTTGATCAGGGCCTGACTCCCGTTGATTTCAATATCAGCACCCATCCTGCGGAGTTCACCTACATGAATGAATCTGTTTTCAAATATGGTTTCCCTGATCATGCTCCAGCCGTTTGCAACAGCCATGAGAGACATGAACTGGGCCTGGAGATCCGTGGGAAAGCCTGGATATGGCATGGTCATGACATCAACGCTTTCGATGAGATCGGGACCCCGCACTGTAATGCTTTCATCTGTTAGATCTATCCCGGCACCTGTAAGTCTCAGCTTTTCAATGAGCGAGGTAAGGTGCCCGGGCAGGCACCCTTCGATTCTTATATTTCCCCTGGTTATGGCAGCCCCTATCATAAAGGTCCCGGCCTCGATCCTGTCAGGTATAATACTGTGCTGGCAGGGTTTCAGATCATTGACCCCTTCAA
Organism: Candidatus Desulfacyla euxinica; assembly: GCA_014382715.1. Lineage (GTDB taxonomy): Bacteria > Desulfobacterota > DSM-4660 > Desulfatiglandales > Desulfatiglandaceae > Desulfacyla > Desulfacyla euxinica. Next base: position 21,728 of record JACNJD010000268.1, read on the forward strand.
TGGTTATGGTATCTGTGCCGTCCCCCTCAATGTGGGCGCCCATGGCACGCAGCGTGTCTGCAAGATCCAGGACTTCAGGTTCATTGGCGGAGTTTCTCAAGACAGTTTTCCCTTTGGCTGTTACCGCGGCCATCATTATGTTTTCGGTGCCGGTCACGGTGGGTATATCAAAAAAGATTTCGGCACCTCTCAATCCATTTGTTTCTGCATTTATATATCCATGATCCAGATATATATCAGCGCCCATGGCGACCAGGGCCTTGAGGTGCAGATTGACCGGGCGCGCCCCTATGGCGCAGCCACCCGGCAGGGATATTTTGGCCTTGCCGTAACGAGCCAGGAGCGGACCTAAGAGAAGAATCGACGCCCTCATGGTCTTTACCAGTTCATAGGGGGCTTCAAATCCTGTCAGGTTATCGGTATTGATCTCAAGGATGTCGTCTTCTTCCCGGAAAATTGTTCCCAGCTTTGACATTATGCTCTTTATGGTATTGATATCTCTCAGCTGGGGGATTCTGTTCAGGCGATGCCAGCCTCCTGTCAGCAGGGAGGCAGCTATTGCGGGGAGGGCTGCATTCTTGGCTCCGCTGATCTTAACACTGCCTTTTAAAGGTCTGCCACCTTCAATAATTATTTTGTCCATGAAATTTCAACTTTGATGACTTTTTACGAGACCGTCATGGCTTGAACCTGATAAACTGTTTGGCCTTAAAAGGACCTCCGGAGACCGACTCGGCCAAAGAGTGTTTTTCCATGACCGAGATCACCTTTAATTCGCCTATATTTGCCCCAAACAGATAGATAGTTCTTCCGCTTCCAGAGGGAATCGATTTCCCCTCGGTAAAGACCTTAAAGCTATTGCCCTGTTGAACCCCCACGTCTTTTCCGGCGTTGATCATAATTGTTTTGTTTTCCACCGCCGAAATTCTACCTGTCCAGTGCTTCGCATTGAGCCCCCGTTCCACTACCGGGACCTGATCCTCTATGATCTCGGGAAAAGTCTCTATTGAGATCTTTTTCACATAGGCTTCCTCATCCTGTTCTTCCGCATCTTCCAGGGACATGGAAAATTCTTCTGCTTCGAGATTGGTCACCAAAAGGGTTTTACTCGCTATGTCTATTACATTTACCGCTATCGAGACTCCATAGATCTTACGCCAGTCATCAAAGGGCCACCATCCGGTATTTTGAGTGCTGATCTCTACCGGGTTCAGGACTCCAATAATGAGGTCGTTCATACCCAGACCCTCTGCAAAATCAATAAGGCTTGAATTGGTCACAACCCCGAACTGGGGGGATTCCATGGATGAGGATGAAAAAATACCGTCAGGGGGTTCGTGTAACAAGAGATGGGGAGATTTTTTCAAAAGATCGTAGAACTGGCGGCTTAACTCTGCGGTCAGCTTAGGCCCGAGCTCTGCCTGGTCTATTAGAGGGAATACCATGACATGTTTTTTGAGATAGGGCTGTCCCGGCAGGATCTTCCTGGCCCAAGACTCAGGCAGGATCTTTCTTGTCAAAGATTCTGTTGTGCTGCAGCCTGAGGTAACGACAAAAATGGGCAGTAATATTAGAAAAACCAATTCTGATAAACGTTTTACATTCACTTCATTTCTCCTAAAAAACAATATCAAAAGAGTTAAACTCTCCTCGCCAGTCTTCCCGGTTTTGATGGACCTTTATGACATTTGCTGCGGACGGACCCCTACGGCACCAGGCAACAAGTTTTTTGGCCTTATCCTCCGGGCCTTCAATTAATGCCTCCACTGCACCGCCAGGCAGGTTTTTTACCCAGCCGAAAACCCTCAGGGAGACGGCCTCCCTGCGCGTGGATTCTCTAAACCATACACCTTGAACCCTGCCCTCGATAATAAGACGCACCCTAACGTTATTCACGATCGTCCCCGAATAATTTCAAGAGCTCATCCTCGTTAAGGATGGCGATCCCTAAATTCCTGGCCTTCCGGAGTTTGGAACCCGGAGATTCGCCCGCTATCAGATAATCAGTGTTGCCGCTTACAGAGGAGGCTATTCTGCCCCCATTCCGGGTGATGACCTCTTTGGCCTCCGAGCGCTTCATGGAGGAGAGCGATCCTGTTATTACAAAGGTTTTGCCTGCTGCAGGTGAAGCAGGGGGGAGGGAAGGGGCCTCCAATTCAATACCGGTCTGTATCAGCCAGTTGATATGATCCCGGTTATGCTGGTCTTCAAAATAGGCGTAGATACTTTCAGCGATCTGAGGTCCTATTCCGTCTATGGTAATCAGGTCTTCTTCTGTTGCCTTCCCGAGGCGTTCAATATATCCAAAATGATCTGCTAATATAACGGCAACGTACTCTCCCACGTGTCTTATCCCGAGGGCGTAAATGAATCTGGCCAACGTGGTCTTCTTGCTGTTTTCAATGGCCCTGAGAAGGTTGGTGGCTGATTTTTCTTTTATTTTGTCCAATTTGAGTAAATCGTCCAGATCCAGCCTGTATAGGTCCACCTCTTCCTCTATTAGCCCTTTTTGTATCAACTGTGCAATGATTTTGTCCCCAAGACCGTCAATATTCATTGCGCCCTTTGAAACAAAATGTTTAAAAGCCCCCTTTACCTGGGCCGGGCAGTTGGAGTTGGGGCATCTTACTACGACCTCCCCCTCTCTTTTTACCACATCTGAGCCGCAAACAGGGCATCGGGATGACATTGTAAATCTCTTCTCTCTACCGGTTCTCTTTGACTTGATCGCCTTTACCACCTCTGGTATTACATCTCCGGCCCTCTGGACGATCACAAGGTCGCCCTCACGGATATCTTTTTTGTCGATCTCTTCCTGGTTATGGAGGGTGGCCCGTCTCACAATGACACCACTCAGCTCAACCGGTTTCAGGTGGGCCACCGGTGTCAGGGCACCGGTACGTCCAACCTGGACATGGATCCTGGTAATAGTGGTGGTTTCCTGGGTGGGCTTGAATTTATAGGCCATTGACCATCTTGGACTTCTCGATTTCTGGCCGAGGCGCGTCTGCATGTCCAGGCTGTTTACCTTGATCACGGCGCCGTCAATTTCATAAAAGAACTGTTCCCTTATATCCTCTAAATGACGGCAGTAATCTATTACTTCAGTCGGGGTGCCGCATATCCGGATATAGGGTTTGTTGACGCGTAGTCCCCATTGCTGGAGCAAGATCATAAGCTCATGGTGGGTGTCGCAGGAGAGCTCGCTTACCGTCCCGATGCCGTAGCAAAACATGTTGAGCGGCCTCCTGGCAGTGATCTTTGGATCGAGCTGTCTTAGAGAACCGGCCGCCGCGTTCCTGGGGTT
>JACNJD010000268.1:25372-34976 GCA_014382715.1 Candidatus Desulfacyla euxinica
GGAGAATCGTTTCCCAGGAATCTCTTGACCCGTGTGTCAAAATCCCTTAAATCCTGATCGCTGACGCTGTTTTCCAGGCTGAGCATGGGAAGACTATGTTTTACCTCGGAAAACGCCTTCTGGGGTCTTGCTCCGACCTTCTGGGTAGGCGACTCAGGGGTTACCAGTTCAGGATGCTGTTGTTCCAGAGCAAGCAGCCGTCTGAAGACCCTGTCATATTCTGCATCGGATATCTCCGGATCATCAAGGCTGTAATAGCGGTGGTTGTGATGCCTGATCTCTTCTCGCAGCTTTTCTATTTCACTGACTTTGTCCATTCTGTCTGTCGGTCCTCTTATGGCAATACTTCCCTTAAGTTTTCTGAAAGGCTAAGCAGCAGCTCTCCTGCCAGACGCGTGTTCTTTTTCAAGAGGGGATTCGAAAATCCGGGTCTCCATTTGAGATCAGACAGTTCATCTGAAACTACGAGCAGCCCTGCCAGGGAAACAGAACGATAAGCGGCCACTGTCAAAAGGGCTGAAATTTCCATTTCCACGGCCAGAACGCCTTTTTCCCGGTAGGCCTTCACCTTTTCCGAGGTTTCACGGTAGATTGCATCAATAGTCCAAATCTCTCCCTTTGTAAAGGTGATGCCTTGCCCTTCCAGGGATATTTCCAACATCCGGTTGAGCTCTGAATCGGATCTTGGGGCGCCATTGGGAAGGGGATAGTGTTGCGAAGTACCCTCTTCTGAGATGGCTCGATCAGGGATTACCAGGTCCCCTGTCTTAAGATCGGGCTGCAAAGATCCGCACCATCCAAGGACCAGGATCCTTCTTGCCCCTAATACAATCAGCTTCTCCAATCCAATAACAGCATGAGGGGCGCCTATGAAAGGTCCTGCCAATGTGATTCCCGGCCCGAGGACCTTTTTTGTACGGTACAGGCTGTAAAGGGGGGTGTTACTGAACGTCACTTTCTCTGCTTTAGCTTCGCGGACAAGGTGTTTGAGTTCTGAAGGGAGCATAACCATAAGTGCGTCGGGACCCAGTTGGGGATCCCTTCTTCCCATAATAGGACGGATGATCCCTTCGCTTGGAGTTTCCTTTTGCATAAATGATGTTATACTCCCATTTAGCTTTTTACATGGGCGCCAATATTAGAGGGTATCGATTCCATTGGCAACCCCGAACTTAATGAAAGGAGACAACAATGCGATAACTTGAATGGAATACCAACATTTTGGTGCGAAATTTAGTGAGATATGTTAATGTTTATAAAAAACTTTTCAGCATTCAAGGGGTAATCGATTTTTGTTGACATACGTAAAAAATTCAAGATATACTGGTCGATTGGTAAATTAGTTTCAATCCATAGTGTTTACAGTGGAATTAATGGGTGGAGATAAATTAGGATTATGGGCTCATGTTCGAAAGTTTATCAGAAAAACTTAATCGCACATTCAAGAAGTTAACGGGACGGGGAAGGTTAACCGAGGCAAACGTCCAGGACGCTCTAAAAGAGGTGCGTTTAGCCCTTTTGGAAGCAGATGTCAACTACAAAGTCGTAAAAAAGCTGGTTTCAGACATTCGTGAGCGCGCAGTGGGTCAGGATGTGCTTGAAAGTCTGACCCCGGGCCAGCAGATCATAAAGATTGTCAATGAAGAGCTGACCAGTCTGATGGGTGAAGCCCTGATGGGGCTTGAGTTTGTGGGAAGAACCCCGCACTCATTGATGCTGGTAGGTCTGCAGGGGTCGGGCAAGACCACCACAGCCGCCAAATTGGCCAGATATCTCCGGAAGCAGGGGAGGCATCCTTACCTTGTTCCTGCGGATATCTACAGGCCTGCCGCAGTAGAACAGCTCCAGAAATTAGGTTTAGAGATTGATGTGCCGGTTCATCCCACTGATACTTCTCAAGAGCCGGGTAAGATATGCTTAGATGCATTGTCAATGGCTGGAAGGGAAGGGTCCGATCTCCTGATTATTGATACTGCCGGGCGTCTTCATATTGATGAGACCCTGATGGCAGAACTGGTGACGATCAAGGCCAAGATCAACCCGGCGGAAATCCTTCTGGTTGCTGACGCAATGACCGGGCAGGACGCGGTTAATGTGGCAAAGCATTTTGATGAAGCCCTTGATATCTCTGGAGTAATTCTTTCAAAGATGGAAGGGGATGCCAGGGGTGGGGCAGCCTTATCCATCAAGGCGATCACCGGCAAACCAATCAAATTTGTTGGGGTCGGAGAAAAGATCAATGCCTTAGAGCCCTTCCATCCTGACAGGATGGCCTCTAAAATCTTAGGCATGGGGGACGTCCTCTCTCTTATCGAAAAAGCGCAGGACGAATTCGATGAAAATGAGGCCAAGAAGTTAGAAAAGAAGCTCAGACGAAATGAGTTTGATCTGGAGGATTTCAGATCCCAGTTGAAACAGGTCAAAAAACTCGGCTCACTTGAAGATATCCTCGGTATGGTACCAGGGATGGGTAAACTCAAGAAGCTGGGGAATCTTAAACCGGATGAAAAGGAATTAGTCAAGGTGGAGGCTATTATTAACTCCATGACTGCGGGGGAAAGACGAAGGCACAAGATCATTAACGGGAGCAGAAGACAGAGAATCGCAAGGGGAAGCGGGACCACAGTTCAGGATGTGAACCGACTCCTAAAGAATTTTGTTCAGATGAAGAAGATGATGGAACGCTTTACCAAAAAAGGCGGCTTGGATATGCCATCACTTTTTGGCTGAAAATTTGGTAAATAATCAGGGTCGCCTTTAATTGGGCGGGACCAAAATGAGGATGAGGGGGTGATAAAATAAAATGTCAGTTAGAATTCGAATGACAAGGATGGGTACGAAAAAGAAACCGTTTTATCGGTTGGTAGCGGCTGATTCGGAGGCGCCCCGGGATGGTAAATTTTTAGATATATTGGGATATTACGATCCAATGAAAGATCCCGCAGTGGTGAAAATTCACGAGGATAAGGTGAATTACTGGGTGGAGAAAGGGGCACGTGTTTCGGAGGCAGTACAGGCTATTTTAAAAAATGAAGGAAAGATGCAATCCCATTCAGCGCCAAACTAATGACGTTTCCATTTAATCAAATGGGAGGTGAATCGAGATGAAGGATTTGATTTCATACATTGCTAAAGCGCTAGTTGATAAGCCAGATGAAGTGTCCGTTTCTGAAATTGAGGGAGAACAGACCTCTGTTATTGAGCTGAAAGTAGCTAAGGAAGATCTGGGAAAAGTCATAGGCAAGCAGGGTCGCACCGCACGGGCTATGAGGACAATTCTCAGTGCAGCCTCCACAAAAATCAGGAAACGATCGGTTTTGGAGATTATAGAATAGCCTTGATCTCCGGTTCATCGGATAAATTGCTTGTTTTGGGAAAGGTAATCAGGCCTCACGGACTGGAAGGTCTTCTTCGTGTCTGGTCTTATTCTAGTTCTGAGGCATCATTTATCGATGCTGAAGAGATATACCTTAGGCATGTTTCCGGCAAGCTGTCCAGGTACCGGGTGCTGTCCGTCAGCCCCCACAAAAATATCCTCTTGATGAATTTAGAGGGAATGAATTCCATCGATCAAGCAGAAGAATTGAGAGGCGCAGAGGTCCTGGTTAGATATGAGGCCATTACCTGCGAAGAGGGAGAGTATCTCTGGCATGAACTTATCGGTCTCAAGGTGTTTTTAGACACAGGGGACTATCTCGGAGCCATTTCCGGGATTATACCTGCGGGCAGTAACGAAATCTATGTGGTGGGGACTGGAGAGGATGCGATCTTTCTCCCGGCCACACATGAGGTGGTTCAAGAAATCGATCTTGAAAAGGGAAAGATGACTATCTCAGCCATGGAGGGGTTGTTAGATTTGAATGAAGTTTGATGTCCTCACTTTGTTCCCTGAAATGCTTACCGCCTACCTTCAACAAGGCGTCTTGGGGCGCGCAGTAAAGAAGGGGTTGGTGGATGTTAACCTGATTAATATACGTGATTTTGCGAGAGGCACGCACAAGACCACCGATGACCGTCCTTACGGGGGTGGTGAAGGTATGGTCATGAAACCGGGTCCAATCTATCGTGCCCTGAAATCGGTTGAAAGGATGGATGGAAAGAGCCCTGTTATTCTTCTCAGTCCTCAGGGAAAGCTGTTTGATCAATCGATTGCGTGGGAAATGTCCGGGTGGGATCAGCTCATTCTTATCTGTGGCCGTTACGAAGGGGTAGATGAGAGAATCAGGTTGACCTGTACCCATATGGAGATTTCCATCGGTGATTATGTCTTGAGTGGTGGAGAATTGGGCGCAATGGTCATTGTTGATGCAGTAAGTCGTCTGATTCCCGGTGTTCTCGGAGGTGAGAGATCAAATCTCGAAGACTCTTTTGAAGATGGGCTGCTGGAATACCCCCAGTACACCAGGCCGAGGGTGTTCCAGGACAAAGAGGTTCCGGAGATCCTCTTGTCAGGAAATCATGAAAAGATTCGATTGTGGAGAAGAAAGGAATCCCTGAAGAAGACCTTGGAAAAAAGACCCGACCTGATCAAACAGGCAAAATTAACACCTGCGGATAGGGCTATTTTGGCGGAACTATTATAGGGGGCGTAACTTTGCGTCTCTACATGGGGCTGATTCATTTTCCTGTTTATAATAAGAATTATGAGAGGATAGCCTCTGCCATAACTACATTAGACATTCATGATTTGGCCAGACTGGCCAAGACTTATGGTGTCAAAAGGCTTTTCATCGTCACACCTTTAGGTGACCAGCGGAACCTGGCAAGGCGTGTTTTAAGACATTGGATCGATGGTTATGGAGGCCAGTACAACCGGCACAGAAAAGAAGCCCTTGAACTGGTCTGTGTCGTTTCGGACCTCGAGCGGGCAGTAGAGGAAATTAGGGAAACAGAGGGAGAAGTCCCTCTAATAATTGCTACAGATGCCTCAAATCAAAAAGATCGTTCCATGTCTTATGAAAAGGCAAGGAGAAGTATTCAAGAGGACAAAGCCGTTATTCTGTTATTTGGGACAGCATGGGGTCTCCACGAAGAGGTTATAAAAAAGACCGATAATATATTAGACCCTGTTTCTGGCAAAACGGGGTATAATCACCTCTCTGTAAGGACCGCAGCTGCCATTATTTTAGATCGATTAGCGGGAGAGATATAGGAGAATGATATGAATGTCGTAGAAGCGCTTGAAAAAGAACAGATGCGTGGTGATATCCCCGGATTCAAACCGGGTGACACGGTCAAGGTACATGTCAAGATAAAAGAGGGAGAAAAGGAAAGAATCCAGGTGTTTCAAGGAGTTGTTATCCGAAAACGTAAAGGAAACACCGGTGCCACCTTTACGGTAAGAAAGGTATCTTATGGTATCGGGGTGGAAAGAATTTTCCCTCTTCACTCGCCTATTATTGATAAAATCGAGGTTATAACAAGGGGTAGAGTACGGAGGGCACGACTCTACTACTTGCGGAAGCTGAGAGGAAAGGCCGCCAGAATCAAAGAAAAGAGGTTCTGATGTCAGGGCCTTCCGCCGGATTAAGAGAAGATCAGATATGGGCCCGAATGACAGGGAAAAGTGCGTCCTCCTGAAAATTTGAGCCTTTTCCCGGAAAGCGCCGGCCGCTTGACCGGTGATACATTCTTTTATGAGGGGCTGGCCCGCAGGGCAGGGTATCACTTTATTGCAGGCGTTGATGAGGCGGGGCGAGGCCCGTTGGCCGGTCCGGTTGTGGCTGGAGCAGTTATCCTGCCTCCTAATCCCGAACTGCCAGGGATTAGGGATTCAAAGATGATGACTGCAAGGGCAAGGGATGAAGCCTTTGATGTTATCCGTGGCAAGGCCTTAGCCACTGCTGTTGGTGTTGTTTCGCGTGAATATATTGATGAGTTCAATATCCTGAAGGCCTCTCTTGAGGCTATGGCACGCGCAGTGAAGACCCTTGAACCAAGACCTGAAACGCTTCTTGTTGACGGCATCTACCCAGTTCCACTCCCCATAACTCAGAAATGCCTGAAAAAGGGCGATCAGATTAGTGTCAGCATCTCTGCTGCTTCTGTTCTTGCCAAAGTGTATCGGGACAGGATCATGCGTTCTTACCACAGGATGTACCCGGTCTATGGCTTTGACAAAAATAAGGGATACGGAACCCGTCAACACCTTGAAGCCCTAAAGCGGCACGGCCCATGCCCGATTCACCGGTTGACCTTTAAAAGGGTGAGGCAGGATTGAAGATTGATGGTCTCGTAAAAAGGCTATAAGTTTTGACAAGAGAAAGGATTAAATTAGGTGAGTTGGGTGAAGATATGGCCTTTAAGAAGGTTAAGCGCATGGGGTATAAAAAGATCTTGCGAAATTACCGCTGCCCTTTGGGCGAGGTGGATCTAATTGCAAAGGATGGCGATACCTTAGTGTTCATAGAGATAAAGACCAGGAAGGGAAGACCTATCGGTTATGCTAAAGAGGCTGTAAATGCCAGGAAGAGGAGGCAGCTCTCGAAGGTTGCCCTGGCCTATATGAAATCGAATAACTGCTGCGATATCAAGGCGAGGTTTGACGTGGTAGCTATCTGTTTGGGACGGGGTGAACCTGAAATCGAGGTGATAAAGAATGCCTTTGATCTGGCTTATTAGGTAGAACTTGGAATGAAAAGTCCTAATACCACTGATAACGTAATCCGCAATCCGCAATCCGCAATCCCCAATGAAAAGTATGGAACACTTTATGTGGTGTCCACGCCCATTGGAAACCTGGAAGACATTACCCTGAGGGCGTTGAAAGTTCTCAAAAGCGTTGATATGATAGCGGCCGAGAACGTCAAACACACAAAGAGACTTTGTGAGCGCTATGACATTAAGACAAAGATTACCGATTACCATCAGCATAGTCAAAACACCAAGACAGAACAGCTTATTAACGGACTCAAATCCGGCTCAGATCTTGCCCTTGTAACCGATGCCGGGACACCAGGTATTTCAGATCCCGGGGTCTATTTGATAAACCGGGCGGTGAAGGAAGATATTAAAGTGAGACCTATTCCGGGTCCGTCCGCTGTTGTGGCTGCACTGTCGGTGTCGGGTTTGCCTACTGCTCGTTTTGTGTTCTTAGGGTTCTTGTCAAACAAAACGGGAAAGAGAAAAAGACAGTTGGAAAAGCTGGCCACAGAGCCCCGCACCATGGTTTTTTTTGAGGCCCCGCATCGTATTGAGGCGATGCTAAAAGACCTGGGAGAGATATTCGGCGAAAGGGAGATGGTCATGCTCAGGGAGATGACCAAGGTTTTTGAGGAGGCACACAGGGGAACTCCGGGCGATATCTTGGGATCTCTCACCTCAGATAAAATCAGGGGCGAATTTACGTTAGTGGTAGCGGGGAATGAGTCAAAAGAAAAATCTAAGGGTTTGAGTCAAGGGGCATTGAACAGGATTGAACAACTCATAAAAGAAAAAACAATGAGTATCAAAGATATTGCCGGGCGCATCTCCAAGGATGAAGATATGACCTATAGGCAAGTGTATAAGGAATGCCTTGAAATAAAAAGCGAGTTGGAAAGCGCGAGAGGGGCAGGGTCGATCAGGAAACTCACGGTCAAAAATAGTTTGGGTCTTCATGCCCGATCTGCCGCTAAGATAGTGGAGCTGGGCAATCAGTATAAATCTCAACTTTTTCTCAAGAAGGATAGTGAAGAGGTAGACGGCTCCAGTATCCTGTCAGTCCTCACCTTGGCATGCCCCAAAGGTACCGAAATGGAGGCCAGAATCGTGGGAGAGGATTCCGAAGATTTCATGGAGAAGCTGGGCGAGCTGTTTGAGCGGAAATTCGGGGAGAGGATATGAGGCCTGTTACCGGAGAAAGAGAGCTGCGGGGGGTTGCTGTTTATCCCGATATTGTTATCGGCAAAGCCCATTTGATAGATAGATCAAGGGTCAAGATTCTGTACCAGTGCTTTGTTAATGGGGAGGAGTTGGACAGAGAGGTCGAACGATTTAAGGAGGCTGTTCATACCGTAGAGGACCAGTTTGTTTCTCTCAAGAGAAAGATGCCTGACAAGGTTAAAGACCAGAGTTTTATATTAGACAGCCACTTGATGATCCTCAAGGACGGCATGCTCTACGATTCTACGGTCAAGACAATTTTAAAGGAGAAGATAAATGCCGAGTGGGCGCTCAAGAAATCCTTAGAAGAGATACGAGAAGTTTTTGAACAGATCGATGACGAATATATCAGCAACCGCATCAGCGATGTAGAGAATGTTACGGAAAGGCTCCTCAGGACCCTTTCCGGGGATACCGGTCAGAGTCTTGGTGAAATTGACCAAAGGGTGATTATTGTAGCTCATGATCTATCCCCGGCCGATACAACGGAACTGAATACTGCCAGGGTGATGGGCTTTATAACTGATGTGGGAGGAAAGACTTCCCATACCGCCATCATGGCACAGGCCTTAGAGATTCCAGCGGTTGTGGGCCTCGAATCTGCTACTGCCTTGGTGGAGGATGGGGACCTTCTGATAGTTGATGGAAGCTCTGGCGTAGTAGTCATTAATCCTGATGATAGCGCTATTATCCATTATCAGGAGAAAAAACTTCAGCTTCAAAAATACAAATCCAGCATCGCCAGGACGAGCCACCTTCCGGCAGAGACCCCTGATGGATGCAGGGTTGCCATTACAGCAAATATCGAGTTTTTGGAAGAGGTGACCGCAGCAAAGGATTATGGCGGGGAGGGGATAGGGCTCTACAGGACGGAGTTCCTCTATCTCAGAGGGAAAGGATTCCCTGAAGAAGAGGACCTGTTTGATGATTACCGGGAGGTCGTTGAAATTATGAATCCGGCTCCGGTAACTATAAGAACCTTGGACCTCGGGGGCGACAAATTTGCATCAGAGATCGCAATATCCGGGGAAAGCAATCCTGCGCTTGGTCTGAGAGCGATACGGTTTTGCCTTAGAGAGCCGGAGATATTTAAGGCCCAGCTTCGTGCCATTCTCAGGGCGAGTCTCTACGGTAAGATTCAACTGATGTTTCCCATGATATCCGGTTTGCAGGAGCTATTAGACGCAAAACAGATCCTGGAACAGGTCAAAGAAGAGCTTGACCGTGATAATATTGAATATGACACCAACATGGAAGTGGGTATCATGGTGGAGATCCCCTCTGCCGTTGCCATGGCCGAGGTCCTGGCACGCCATGTGGATTTTTTCAGTATCGGGACTAACGATCTTATCCAGTACGCCCTCGCCATTGACAGGATCAATGAGCATGTGGCCTATATGTATGAACCATTTCATCCGGCTATTCTCAGAATGATCCGGCAGGTGGTCAAGGCTGCAAGGGATGCCGGGATCGAGGTTGCCCTTTGCGGAGAGATGGCGGGAGATCCTCTTTGTGTCTCTATTTTGCTGGGAAACGGTATCGATCGTCTTAGTATGAATGCAAGGTCCATCCCTCTTATCAAAAAGATGGTGAGGACAATACCCATGAAACAGGCTAAGGCAGACTTGAAAAAAATAATGGCGTTAAATACCGCCAAAGAGGTGCGGGCCTATATCTTAGAGGGGACCAAACGCATGTTTCCGGAATTGGAGGAAAAGGGATACCTTTTGGATTGATGATT
>JACNJD010000357.1 GCA_014382715.1 Candidatus Desulfacyla euxinica
GATCAGACAGCCAGTGTTGCTGTATTTTTCGGCGAGCATGGCTATTTTTGTGCCGGCTGGGATCTAAAACACGCCAGCACCGGCAAAGGTGATCTGGAATTTAATGAACTGGCTATGCCTACAGACGACACTGAGCCTCCCCGGGGCCCGTTAGGGCCGTCTCGTCTTGAACTTACCAAACCGGTGATTGCAGCTGTTGCCGGCCCTGCATTGGCCGGTGGAATGGAGCTGGCATTATGGTGCGATATCCGAGTCATGGAAGAAGATTCCTATTTCGGGGTCTATTGCCGGCGCTGGGGCATACCGCTGATGGACGGTGGTACGGTGCGTTTGCCGCGTCTGGTGGGCCAGGGAAAAGCGCTGGAAATCATCATGACCGGCCGCAAAGTGCCCGCAGCGGAATGCTACGAAATTGGCCTGTGTGAAAAACTCGTTCCCCGGGGCAGGGCCCGGGAAGAAGCAGAAAAACTGGCCCATGAAATTGCGCGTTTCCCCCAGGAGTGTATGCGCGCTGACCGGCGTTCTGTTTATCTGCAGCACGGCCTACCCGTACGTGATGCCCTACGGGGGGAATGGTATAATGCGGTGGAGGCCTTGAAAAATGAAGGCATCGCCGGTGCCGGACACTTTGTCAGCGGACTTGGCCGGCATGGTGATTTTTCAAAAATCCAAAATGAAGATTAACTATGAATGCTGTAAAGAGGTCAGGCAAATAATCCTACTTTACAGAGAGCGGTATTGATGCCCCGGATGAAATTTATTGGAATATTGTTTTCAATTTCAAATCGATTAAATGCTTTAAAGGGGCTGGTGGTAATAACACCGCCGAAGTCCCAAAGAACGGCTTTGATCATAATGATAAAACCTCAATAACAGGGGGCTTTGATTTACTCCTAATCGAAGGACCATCAGAAAGCATCAGAATTCAATCCCCTTCCTCGCCTTAATCCCCTTCATGTAAGGATGCTTGACCTCCTTCATCTCAATCACGCTTGAGGCAACCCTCTGCACTTCCGGGTGTGCGTTACGACCGCTTAAAATCAGATGAAATTTATGGGCCTTGAGAAGAAGCATTTCAATAACCCTGTCGGCGCTTATAAGGCCATGGTAGGTGGCGATGTTTATTTCATCCATCACGAGAAGGCCATAGTCCCGTGAAAAGATATGCTTCAGCCAGAGGTGCCAGGCCTGCTTGGCAGCTTTCCTGTGTTTTTCGAAAAGATACGGGCTGTGGTCAATTAGAAACCCCCTTCCCATGGTCTTAATATCGAGATTGGGTAATCTCTGTATGGCCTTGACTTCCCCGTATTGTTTGGGAGATTTTACAAATTGATAGATAAGGGCCGGGATTCCAATGCCTGATGTGAGCATCCCTTTTCCAAGGCAATAGGTCGTTTTTCCCTTTCCGGCCCCTGTAATGACTTCAATGGCCCCGCGATCGTCGGGACAGGTCCCTATGGGAAACATATACTCGGATTTATGAACGACCATCTCAGTGACGAGGTCGGCCATTTCTATGACTTCTTCATCCGCTCCTGGGCCTGAAAGGATCAACTCAATGTTTTCGGGTTTCTCTTTCATGACTCTGAGTATTTCATCACGGGAGATCATCCCCCTGGTCACCATCTCATTGATTCCGTTCATTATCACGATATCAAAGCGCCCGTTAAATACGGCATCCCTTGCCCTTTCGAAGGCTTCAATGATGAGCTCAGGGGCGACTTTTTTTTCATTGTTCTTATCCAGTTGAAGGGCGAGGTGTTCCAGGGTCAAGTCGGGATTGAGAAGCTCGGAGGTTAACTTCGCCCCTTCCATTAATTCGTGAGGGGTGAAACATACCATATATACCCGAAGGCCCTGGCCGACCGCCCTCAGGCTCAGACCCACGGGGGCAAAGTTCATTTGATCGGATTCGCTTGTGTAAACCTGCACCAAACCTTTTTCCAGCATTATTTAGCAACCTCGTAAAAAATGAGTTACCCCGCCGCAAGCAGCGGGGTATTATCAAAATGCGGCTTGAACTTTCCGGTTCTCATAGGAAAGCTTTGCGTCACTGAAATCAACCGACTCGGCTTTCGAGTCGTTAAAATCAGCCCCTCTCAGATCTGCCATATGGAAGCTGGTTTTCAGCAAATATGCGCTGTTTAACCGTGCATTTCGTAACGTTGCATTTTCAAAATTCGACATTGTGATTTCGGTATTTGAAAGATCCGATTCGGACAAATCGGCACCGATCATCTTTGTTGCGGCAATCACAGCCCCTGAAAGGGTTGTTCCGTGCAGATTGGCAAAATTCATCTCTGTAAAACGAAAGCTTGCACCCCGAAGGTCCGCCGACTTGAGAGTCGCTTCAGGGAAATACGCATTGTGGAGAAAGACATTTTGCATCCGTGCCCGGCTGAGGTCAGACTTGGAAAAATCTGCAAAATGGAGACTGGCCCTTTCGAGGCAGGCATCTCTGAGGTCTGCGCACAGAAAAATGGACCATTGAAGATCTGCTTCCACCATGCTGGCAGCGTTGAGATTAGCCGCCTTAAGATTGGCGGTTCGAAGGTTCGTTCGATACAGATTTACCCCTTCCAGATTCGCCCCTTCAAGGTTGGCTTGCTGGAGATTGTGTCGGGACAGGTCGTGACCGCTCAAATCGGCCTTTACACCCTCTTCTCCGCCGGATTCCAGCCACTTTCGGTGTTCCTCAAGTACAGCCGCCAGTTCGTCCTTGTCGATTTTACGTCTGCTCATTATGACGGACTCCCTTCTAATTGAAGACCCAACAGAAAATTCCGTGGGGCGCTGATGCAGAAAGAAAACACTACTCCGGGGCATCGACTCCATCTGCAGGTGGTTTATCGGAGGGGTAGTACCGCAAAGATAACCGAACTCCAGACGGAATGACTGATCACCAGGGCACCCAGATTTTTGAAACGCCAGAAAAAGGCCCCCCAGAACAAACCCGCCACACCTGCCGCCCCGATGAGCATAAAATTCCATGCTGAGATGTGCACCCCGGCGTAACAGAGGGTGGCTACTGCAAATCCACCCCACCCTCCCAGCAGTCCCTGAAGCTCCCTCTGAAGATAGGCGCGCCAGAAGAGTTCTTCTGCAGGGCCGGTGATGAAGAAAAGCATCGGCAAGATGATCCAGTGTGGAGTGGCGTCACCCTTATTGTAGATACCCCCGATCTGATCCCCGGCAAAGCTTAAAAGGTGTACGGAGATGAACTTGCAGACAACGAAGAAAAAATAGAGGAGGGCTGCCGAGCCCAGGCCGAGGAGGATCTCCTTCGGACCGAAGCGCAGCTCTTTAAGGGAGGCAGGACGGATGAGGAGCGACACCACAGCGAGAACAGAGGCGGAGACGGATATTTTTACCCAGAAGTTTCCCCAGGTAACGGCAAAGGCAAAGTACCACAAAACGGCGGCTGCAAGGACCATGACAGACGGTTGCCACCAACAGGTTCGATCAGTCATAGGAGACTCTCCAGCGCCAGGGATATCACCAGAAGTGCCCCGAAAACGGTGTTGAGTTGGGCTGTTCGTGCATCGGCGTCTCTGGGTACCCCCCTGATCATGGTTCGCAGCAGCTTCAGAGCGAGTGGGAGGGCCAGGAGCACGAGCAATGACCATAGACCCAAAGGGCCAAAAATGGACATTATAACCACCCCGGAAAACGAGATCAGCACCATTGCCGCATATATGATGGGGCCATTACGCTTCCCAAAAAAAATGGCGAGATTTGTCACCCCGGCCCTTGCATCGGTATCCACGTCGCGAAGGTTGTTGGCAAAAAGGACCAGGGCCACCAGCACACCAAATGGGAGCGAGATCCAGAAGGCGGCCCAGGAAAAAGACTGGGTCTGAATAAAGTAGGCCCCCTCCACCGAGAGGGGTCCCCACATGAGTAAAACCGAGAACTCACCCAGGGCCTTGTATTTATAGGAAAAGGGCGGGGCTGTGTAGAAAACCCCTGCTACGATACCTGTGATCCCTATCCAGATGATCTCCCATCCCCTGAGATACGCAAGATAAAGGCCCATTGCAGCACCCAGGGTAAAGAGGAGAATCGATATCCAAAGGACGGTGGCCGGTTTGATACGTCCCTCGGCCAGGGGGTGGGGTCGATACTGTCTTGTCCCGGTATCGATCTGGTCAATCCCTGCCTTCACATCCCAAAAATCGTTCAACAGGTTTACTCCACCGTGCAGGAAAACCAGAGCGACCAGAGAGAGAATCCATAAGAACCAGGAAAAATGGGTGTGGGTGGCGGCGAGAGCGGCACCCACAGTGACCGAAATGGCGCTCATTGTAAAAGACCAGGGCCGTGCCGCCAGAAACCAGTCTTTGTACTTACTCATCATCAGACCTCGGTTAGGATTGAAACGCCGCGCGCCGGAGGCGCATCTGCCATGAAATCACCTACTTCAATCCTTTTTTACTCGTTTCTTGCAAAAATGCCGGAAATTCCAATACAGCATACTAACAAATCGGTTCCAAAAAATCAGCTTTTTCATCCGAACGGGAAATAACGGAAGCGAATTAGGATACGCCCGTAAAAAGTCTTTTTTACGGGCAATTGAGAATTTCGGAATTGAGGAATTGCGAATTATTGTTAGTAGTGAATCTTGAGCGCATTGCTCCAAATCCCGAACTTTTCGACTTTTTGCGAAACCGTCAATTAGAGGGTTAAACAAAACTGTGCTGGTAAGTAGTTTGGCGCCAAGAAAAATTGAGTATTTTTCTAAGGAAAAGCTGTTTTTCTATTGACTTATCCTTTAATGGATGAATCATTTTGGGCGTTTTCCCTTGACTTTCCCCTTATTTCCAATATGCTTTCTTCCTGTTAACGTCTGAACCTGCCGATCTGAATAGTAACCATCTTTCATAATTTATAACCTGTGAACCCAGGATCCAGAACTAATCTCCCCGAAGGCCCCTATGGAATATCATCTCAAATGCTGCCCATCCATCTCCTCACAGGAGCCTTTTGTCGAGAAACAAACTAAAGATGGGCTTTATCCAAAAACTGTATGCTAACTTGTTAGAAAGAAAGGGGGTTTGAATGATAGATCTTAAAAGGGAACAAAAAGCATCTCTCGCCAGGAAACGATATAAATATTCATTTATTGCAAAAGTATTTTTTTTAAGATGGATGTTCTTACCGGGAAAAAAACTACCCTCGCAAAAGCGAAGATTATCGAAACCTTAGCAAGTATTCCTTACAGGGCCTGGGAAATCCGTCAATATGGACGAATGACACGCAGGTATAAAGATGAAGCTTTCGTGCAAAAAGCCCGTAAGATTATGCTATGGGGGCGGGAAGCACAGGACAATGAATATTGGCACTTACTGGTGATCAATGAAAAAATGAAAGAGGACAATGTAAAAGATCCCTGGTATCTCCATCCAATGGTTCCGTTCTTAATGGTAAATGCATATATCTTAATGTCCAGGATATTGGCAACCTTTTACATCTCTCGAGCTTTTTTATTTAATGCTGAATTCGAAGATCACGCTGAGCATGTTTATGCGAAATTTGTTGAAGATCACCCTGAATTGGATACGCAACCAGTCAATTCAAATCTGATAAAAGAATATGGAAATTTTGAAACCTGGGGAGATGTTTTTCGGCGCATTGGACTTGATGAGCGTGATCATATGAATAATAGCTTTATTTTTTGTGGTAAGCCCGAAGCGGTGGTTAAGTATGAAGGTATGCCTGACCTACCGATAATATCTAACGTGTAAGAGATTTTATTCAAGTGATTCTGCGAACCTCGAACTTAGACCTTTACCGGTTACCTGGACTCCGGCGAGCAGGATGTTTACGACCTCTTATCCGGGGGCCTATCCAGTCATAACAAAATAAGGAGGATTTCTAATGGCCAAACACAACTGTGACAACTGTAATTTTAGGGCAAAATATGACAATAATCCCAGATCGTTCTTGGGCCGGCTATGGAAATGGCACATTGGCTGGTGTCCCGGATGGAAAGGGTATATGAAATCTCTTCCTGGTGATGAAAGAACTACATTGGCTGAAAAGTATGATTTAAAAAAATACAAATGATTTAACCTGGAGATTTTATGATGGTTCAATATGAATTAACAAGAAAAGCAAGAGGGGTTGCTTTGGCGCATGGCGCTGATCTTGCAGGTGTTGTTAAGGTTAATGATCTTCCAGAACATATTGAAAGCATTCTCAGGATTTTACCCACAGCCCGGAGTATCATGGTGGTGGTATCAAAGCATAGTTTAGCTGCAATAAATTCTGCCAACAATCAAATGGCCCAGTTTGATACCATTCATACCTATGATGCATGTGCCAGAGCTGCACATGAGACATGCGGTTTTCTTGAATCCGAAGGTTTTTCTTCGGTTGCAGTACCCGCATTTATTCCAATAGATATGGAAAAACCTAAATCAGGTATGCGAGGAGAGATCTGCTGGCGTAGAGCAGGAGTTAGAGCAGGACTTGGTTCTTATGGAGAAAACGGCCTGCTTATCACCAAAGAATTTGGGGCGGCCATAAGAATGTCAGGCCTTATAACATCGTCTGATCTAAAAGCGGGTTCTCCTCTAAAAGAGGATGCCTGCGATCACTGTATGGGATGCATTGATGCTTGCCCAGCCGGGGCGCTATCAGGGGAAGGAAAGATAAACAAGAAACTTTGCGGTGATGTAATTTTTAGGTTTGGTTTCCGTTTCTTCAAGGACTTGATTCGGGATCTAACTCGAAAACAGCCGAATGAAATTGAAGAAATCATTGAGGGGCACGGGTTACTGGAAATGTGGCAGACTTTCATGACAGGAAACTATTATTACTGTTTCCAATGTCAGTCAAAATGCCCGGCGACAAATTTTCCATGATAAGGATAGGTAGACAATAGGTAGACATATGGGCGAATGCACCGGATGCGCTAACGCACACCGGTGATGCTGATACAATTTTTTCATTTTAAAGAGGGAGGGTAAAAGAAATGGCAAAAGATCCAGGGGTAGGCAAAAAAATTATGGCTACAATTACAGGTGCGAAAGGTGAATGCAGTGCAGGTCATCAGATGGGGGATACGTTTGAGATAAGTTGTCATAATCCCGACGGTTTATGTGGATTTTTCTATCATGATATTTTCCCCAGCCTTTCTACCTTCCAATTTGGAGGAAATC
>JACNJD010000277.1 GCA_014382715.1 Candidatus Desulfacyla euxinica
AAAGGCAGCATGAATAAATTTGCGTCAATCAGCCTGAAGTTTTATGCAACGTTAGGGTTTACTCTCGTAAACGGCGGTTTTTTCAATTTCTCCGGATAGACGTTGCCGTCTGAGTTCGGCCACCTCATCTGCAATTTCCGGGGCAAGGAGATCGTTCACTACCATGCCCTGTAACTCCTCTTGCCCGTATCCTAAGATATTGACAAACGGTTCGTTGGCAAACAGTATTTCTTCCTGTCCATAGAGAATGATGGCATTTAAGCTGTTTTGAACTATGCTGTAATAGCGTTCCTCAGATTGTCGCAGTGCCTCCTCCGCCTGTTTACGTTCAACTATCTCTGCCTGCATTTCTTTGTTAGTTTTTTTGAGTTTAACAATACGTTCATTTACCAGCTCCTCAAGACGATTACGGTGTTTCTCGAGTTCGAGATGGGTTTGAACCCTGGCTTTTACGATAGATGGGCTAAAAGGCTTTCTGATATAATCAACTGCACCAAGTCCAAGTCCCCGGGCCTCGTCATCCTCATCCTGCTTTGCCGTTATGAAGATAACCGGTATGTTTGACGTTCTCTTTTTAGCTTTCAGCCTCTTGCACACTTCGTACCCGTCCATTTCGGGCATTATGATGTCTAAGAGTATCAGGTCGGGGGGATCTTGAGATGTGGCGATTTGAAGGGCATCTGCCCCATTTTCAGCCACAATGCATTGCCCGAAACTATCCATTATCTTTCGTAACTTCTCCCTGGTAACAAGCTCATCATCAACGATAAGGATTTTCATTAAAGACTCTCCTCGATAATCCAAGACATCCTGACTTTTATTTTTCGTTCTTGTGAGGTCTTCACTCTCGCTCAGTGCCTCTACCAAATCGGATTTGTTCATAGTCCCTTATAATAAATCTATAATGAAAAAAATCCATAGTCCAACAGAAATTAAATGTCAATTAATTTTAGATAGTTAATCGTGCACACATGGAGTGAAGCTCGTGTTTTAGCAGGCGCAGTTTATTTTATATGGAAATGAGCAGGAAGTTGCTCTATGATTACATTAAGAGCAAGGACCCTTAGATTCAGGGGAATGGCATTTCTATGAGGTATTTTACAAATCAATAAGTATGGGAGGGAATTATGAAAAGAGGATTTATGGTTAGTGTTATGCTTATTGTTGCTTTTTCGCTGCCATGTGCTGTTAAGGCAGGTTCGACCGATGTGAAAGAGGGTGTTGCGGAAACCACAAGAGACGTGAAAAAGGGTGTGCAGGACGCTGGGAGCGGCATAGAACAAGGCGGTAGGGATGTTGGGACTGCTTTCAAGGAAGGGTCTCAAGAAGTGGGAAGAAATGTGAAGGAGGGCGCCGTTGCAATTGGAAAAGGCACAGAGAAGGTTATCAAAGATATTGGCGAGGGTGCGAAGCAAGGTTATAAAGACGTAACTGAGGGCGTCAAGGAAGGACTTAAAGACGGTGGGAAATAATGGGTCCCAGACTTTGTCATGAGGAGAGTTAAGATGCGTTCAGACATACTAAAGAAGGATATCGAAACCCTTCCACACAGGGCATTACTCATGTCGACAGGCCTGAAGAAGGAAGATTTTGATAAGGATAAGCCATTCGTAGGCGTGGCAAACAGCTATAATAATATCATTCCCGGCCATATTCACCTGAACGAATTAACCCGGGAAATAAAGAGAGGTATCCGGGATGCAGGGGGTGTTCCCTTCGAGTGGGGTGTCCCCGGTGTTTGTGACGGTATTGCAATGTTTGTGGAAATGAGATTGAGCCTTCCGAGCAGGGATCATATTGCGGACAATATTGAGATCATGGTTCTGTCACATTCCTTAGACGGGTGGGTCGGTGTAACGGCCTGCGACAAGATCACGCCTGGTATGCTGATGGCGGCCGGCCGTCTTAATCTGCCGGCTATGATTCTCACCGGCGGGCCCATGAAGGCAAATGTTTCAGAGGGAATTAAACATCATCCCATTGAGGGTTTCGGGCTTGTCGGCCAGGTCAAGGGAGGCAGGATGACACCGGAAGAGGCTGAAAGTCTGCTCCCCTCTATGACCTGCGGGGCCGGGTCCTGCGTTGGTCTTTATACGGCAAATACCATGTCGGTTGTCACCGAGGTGTTGGGTATGTCCGTTACAAAATGCGCGACTACGTTAGCTGCTGACCCTCTAAAGAAAAAAGAGGCCTATGAATCGGGAAAAAGGATCGTGGACCTGATAAGGGAAGATGTCAGACCCAGGAGCATTATGACATCCAATGCCTTTGAAAATGCCATACGGGTAGATATGGCCATGGGTGGCTCAACAAATGCGGTTTTGCACATACCGGTCATAGCGAGGGAGGCAGGTATTGAGATCGGTCTGGATCTGTTTGACAGGATTTCCCGTGATACGTCCAATCTTTGCTCAATAATCCCTGCAGGGACTTATGAGATGGCAGAGATAGATAAAGCAGGGGGCGTTTCTGCGGTCCTTAATCGCTTGAAAGATAAGATAAAGGATTCCCCAACAGTAAATGGTAAATCCATAGCCCTGATTGCCGCTCGGGGAGATGTGCTGGATGACGATATTATCAGGTCCCTTGAGAATCCCTACCATGCTGAAGGAGGGATCGCGGTGCTTAAGGGAAATATTGCAAGGAGCGCAATCATAAAACAGACCGCTGTAGGAGAAGAGATGCAGGTCCATTCAGGGCCTGCAAGGGTGTTCTATTCAGAAAAAGATCTACTTGCCGCGATCGAAGAAAGCGGGATAGACGAGGGGGACGTTGTTGTGTTGCCCTTCCAGGGTCCTGCCGGGGCACCGGGAATGCCGGAGATGCTGACGCCAACCGATGCCCTGAAGGGGGCAGGCTATAAAAGGGTGGCCCTGATCACCGACGGAAGGTTCTCCGGTGCCACTACCGGTCCATGCATAGGACATGTCGAAATGGAGGCCTATCATGGAGGTCCGATCGGGGCCATACAGGAGGGGGATGTTATCGACATCGATATCCCTGAGAGGAGTCTGAATGTGCAATTGACTGATGCTGAAATCAACAAAAGACTGGAGCATCTCAGGTTCCCTGAAAGGGATCTCACGCCTTTATTAGAATATTACAGGAAAAAATTCAAAGGAACGAACTGCTATGGAGGAACATATGAAAGTATTAGCGATTAATTCAAGTGCTCGAATCGGCGGACAGAGTAAGACTGAACTGATGCTTAATCATCTTGTGGAGGGGATGAGGGATGCAGGCGCTGCCGTTGAGGTCATGAATTTGCACAAGAAGAGTATCAAAAACTGTATCGGCTGCTTTACCTGCTGGACAAAAACCCCGGGAAAATGTCTCCATAAGGACGATATGAGCAATGAGATTTATCCCAAATATCTTGATGCCGATCTCCTTGTCCTGGCAACACCTCTCTATCATTATACGGTAAACGCTACCATGAAGGCTTTTATCGAGCGGACTTTGCCTGATCTTCAGCCTTTTTTCAAGTTGAGAAACGGGGTTACGAGTCATCCCATACGGCATAAGACACCGCCTGTGGTTGCACTTTCAGTTGCGGGCTTTCCTGATGAGTCGGTTTTCGATTTACTCTCATCCTATATGAACTTTATTTATCATGGCAGGCTGCTGGCTGAAATTTACCGGCCTGCGGCTGAGAGTATGAGGCCATTGGATGGAGGGGAAAAAGTGGCAGACATACTTGATGCTACGGTTCAGGGGGGACGGGAGTTGGTTGAGTCCATGACGATTTCTCCGGAGACAATGGCCCGGATCAAATATCCCTTTGTTAATTTTGAAACAATGGCGCCAATTGTCAATATTTTCTGGCAGACCTGTATTGACGAAGGGGTGACGCCCAAAGAGTTTGAAAAAAAAGAGATGGTGCCACGGCCTGACTCCATTGAAACCTTCGTCGCCTTGATGGGATTGGCATTTAATAGGGAAAAGGCCGGGGATGCAGAGGCGAAAATACAGTTCCTCTTTTCAGGAGTGGTGGAGGGTAAGTGTTATTTCAACATCAAAAACGGGAACCTCGAAGCAGATTTGGGATCGTCCGATAATCCGGACCTCACCATTGAGACACCCTTTGAGATCTGGATGGATATTACAACCAAGAAGGCTGATGGTCAGCAGATGTTTATGGAGCAGAAGTATAAGGTCTCAGGTGATATGTCAGTGCTGATGCGATTTGGTGATTTTTTTGGGAGGAAGTAAAGGAAAAATGGACACGGTAACTGACAGGGCTGCCTGGCAGGAGGGCGTAAGATTCCGGTTTGATGATTGGGGTTGGGTTGTCATCAACATCGGCATGGGTATTGGCGCCGGCATTGCCATGCTACCCATTGAAATCGGCATGAAGGGTTTCTGGGTGTTCATGTTAGCCGCCGTGATAGGTTATCCTTCCATGTATCTTTTTCAGAGAGTTTTTGTAAACTCGCTTGTTGAAGCACGAACGTGCAAGGACTACCCGGGGATAATTTCTGAATACCTGGGAAAAAACTGGGGTGCTTTCCTCGGTTTTCTCTATTTCGTCATGCTGGTCATCTGGTATTTCATCTATTCAGAGACCGTTATCAGGGACAGCGCTTCCTATCTGCACACCTTTGGGGTTTCTGCCGCTAATTTATCCTCCAATCCCCTGTACATCATCGGAGTGATTTCCTTACTAACCTTCATTGCCTTTAAAGGGGAAAAGCTCCTTTTCAAACTATCGAGTGTTCTTGCGCTGACGGTTCTAACGATCATTTTCCTGATGAGTCTCGCCATGATCCCGGAGTGGAGCTTAAAAAACATACAAGACGCGCCGGACATAATTACTCTATCCAAAGATGTTGTCGTGATGCTTCCTTTTGTTATCACATCCATCCTGTTTATACAGTCTCTCAGTCCTATGGTTGTTTTCTTCAGGCAGAATAGCGATTCCCGGAAGGCGGCTCATTTTCGCTCCATACGATCCATGAATTTTGCCTTTGGTGTCCTTTTCATAATGGTCTTTTTTTATGCCAACTCTTTTAACCTCGCAATCTCTCAGAGCGAGGCAATAGACGCATTCAACGAAAATGTGTCCGCTCTGGCTATCGCAGCAAGAGGATCAGAACACGTTTATATATCGATTCTTGCTGTATTGCTCGATATCTTCGCAGTGGTATGCTGTTTCTTTTCTGTTTTCCTCGGTCTTAAAAAAGGTTCCCGTGGACTTGTAATTAATATCCTGAAACGCTTCCGCTCTGAAAAGCAGATCAACGAGCAGCAGTTGGATAGGGCCATAGCGGTCTTTCTCGTGCTTCTTGCCACAGGAAATACCCTCATCAATATCAAGATTCTGTATTTCATGTGGATATGCAGCCCCATTTTCGGGATTGTGGGATGCTTTATCCCCACCTACCTGGTTTACAGGCTCCCTCAACTCCACAAATATAAAGGTCCACACCTGTACGTCATCATTTTTGCAGGTATTCTCCTCTGTTTGTCGCCCTTTTTGGCCATGTAAAAAAGATGGGGTTGTAAAAAGTCTCCAAGGCCGTCACTCCCGCGAACGCGGGAGTCCAGTTCCGCTTATCATCGCAGAGCTCGCAGGGGGGATTTCGCTTTAATCATGTTATCCTGTCCAGAAACAGCCTACAGACATTTGTGGAGCATGATGTCCAGTATGGCAGGGTCCATACTTTTCAGACCGGATTGCGTTAACTTCCCGAGGTTCCGCATGGTCTCTTCGGGGCTCTCATCGATGATGCCGTCAACCGGCTTAACCACGGTACCTTGAAGGGCCATAAGGGCGCTTTTTACCCCTGAAGATGCGGCCTCCCCGACCTTGAGTGCGCAGCTGGTCTTGGCTCCGTCGCATATAATGGCGGCAAAATTTTCAATATGGTTTTTTATGGCTCCCCCGATCTTTTCTACAGTGCCGCCCAGCAGGTAGGTCACACCCGCCGCTACACCGGCCCCAGCAGCCACAGCGCTTCCACAGAGCGGGCCTATCCTGCCAGCAAGAGACTTGATATAACAGGTCAGGAGGTAACTCAAGGCAACCGATTTGACCAAGAGCAGATTATCTTCGAGGGTCGCAAAGCCGGTTGCAGCGACAATGGGAGTACTTGCAGCAATCCCCTGATTCCCGCTTCCGGCCAAGGTCATGGCCGGAAGCATGGCTCCACCCATCCGGGAATCGATCCCTGCTGAGGCAAAGATCCCTCCCGCAAGGACCATATCGTTCTTTAAAAGACCCTGACGCAGCAGGCTCTGCTGAGTCTTGCCCACACCGAGACCCGGGCCATGGGAGAGACCGTATTTGACTAAGTCCATGTTGAGATCGATTCCCCTCTGGATATAAGCGATGTCATTCTCGTCCAGATCATCCAGTAGATTCACGATCTCTGTCACAGAGAGCGAGGTCAGCCACTGCTTTAAACTTTCCACATTGGAATCTTCGCTCCCCTTTCCGGCAAGGAAGGGATGATCTTTCTGGGACTCGCCATCAATTTTGAGCGATTCGATATGATCATGCCTGCCCGAAATAACAGCCTCGGCCGTGTGGCCTCCCGCTTTGATTGTTGTTCGGATATAGAGACCTTTTTGCCCTTCCTTGATCCCAGCTGAAACCCGTTCATCCTTCAGCAGCGATTCAGCCTTTTCGAGCCCCTGTTTGTCAATGGTCGAAAATATCTGAAGCCGGTTCTCTGGATCACCGGCAACTGCTCCCATGGCTGCAGCCAAGGGAATACCGCTCTGGCCTTCCGAGCCCGGTATAATCACTCCCATGGCGTTTTTGTAGATATTAGGATCAGTAGCCACCTCAATCGATTCAATCGTCTTTTCTTTCAAGAGCGCGACAGCGGCAGCGGCACTGAGCCCGATTGCCGCAGGTTCGGTACATCCCAGCCCGGGGTCGGTCTCAAGGTGCAGAAGGGTTTTTGCCTTGTTGTGAAGGATGTTTTTTAATGTGAAACCCATGATTTGCCTCCTGGTGTCTTGGGGTGATTATCACCTCGCCTTATCCGTCAATTATCCTGTTACTCCATAAACATCTTAGAAAATCGATTGCTGGATAGATGGCAACATTGTCGATAACGAGTTGCCTTTCACCCATAAAGACGCCGAAACAGGCAACTTTGTTTCTGCCCAATTCCTCTGATAATCTGTGCATTCCTCTGTTGAATTTCTTCTCCCACCTGGTGCCGTTTTTCAGCTCGATGGCTACATAACCTGTTGAGGTTTCAAGCAGGATGTCCACTTCAACGCCGCCCTGGCTCCTCCAGAAGTGCAGGGGGTAGTCTAACTCTGTGTAGTGAAGGTACGCTCTTATCTCGTTGATTATAAAGCATTCGAATAATGGCCCTGATTCTTCAGGTGTTGCAGGATAAGGCAGTCGGCCGGACAAGGCTCTGACTACACCGGAATCGAAAAAATAGAATTTCGGATGGCTCACCTGTTTGGTGGCCCTTTTCAATTTCCAGGGATCAAGCCAAAAGCCGATCAGCGTATCTATTAAAATATCAAAATATCCCTGAACGGTCTGCCTCGCCACTCCTGCGTCTCTCGCAATAGCAGTTGTATTGGTAAGCTGCCCGTTCTGACGGGCTGCTATTTCAAGAAACCGGGTAAAATTACCGAAATTTCTGGTCAGCGCCTCTTCCTTGATTTCTTCTTTCAAATATGTTTCCGCGTATGCCTGCAGGTATTTCTTGGGGTTTGCGGATAAAAAAGAACTGGGAAGCATACCAAAAGCGATCTGCTTTTTCACGTCAAGTTCAAAGTCGACCTCTTTGGACACCAAAGGGAAAAGGTTGTAAGTCAGAGCTCTGCCAGCCAGCAAATTTACTCCGGATGCTCTCAATTTTCGTGCGCTCGATCCGGATAGAATAAATCTGATATTTTTCTCTTCAATGATCCTGTGAACCTCATTGAGCAAAGCAGGCACTTTTTGAATTTCATCTACTACAACCCATGAGCCGGGGGACAAATGAGCGGTTTCATGATATAGCAAGGATGGTTCCCGGCTGAGACGGATCAACTCCGTGGTGTTCAAGAGATCGTAAACAACGGTATTGTCCTTATAATTTTTCTGGATCCAAGTGGATTTACCCGTTCCTCTTGGTCCGAGCAAAAAGGCTGAGGCCTCCGTTTTTTTTAGCTCACGTGTAAACATGGTCGGCATTATTGCGGCAAATGTGCCATGATGTCAAGCATTATTTTCACGAAGCAAGGGCAAATAAAGGGTTTAAGAGAAAAGAAAACCCTTGGATGGTGCGTCCAAAGGGCTATTCGTAGGTCAGATTTTTGCTGATTTTCAGTTTACGGATCTTGGCGTAGAGTGTTGTGGGCTTGAGGTCCAGCAATTCAGCCGCACCCCCCTTTCCACTGACGCGCCACTGGCAGCGGCCCAGGGCTTTCAGGATATAATCCCGTTCCATCTCTTTGAGTGAGCGCAAAATCCCGGCATGGGTTTCCCTGCCGCCATCAGGGCTCAACTCTGGGATCCTGAGAAATTCCCCGTCGGACAAAATGGCGGCCCGCTCCACGATATGTTCCAGCTCTCGGACATTTCCCGGCCATGAATAGGCTTTCAGACGGGCCAAATCGCCTCTGGAGACGCCCTTGATTGATTTTCCCACCCGGGTATTGTTCAGATTCAGGAAATGGGTCGTTAGAATGGGGATGTCCTCTTTTCGCTCTCGAAGGGAAGGCACATGAATGGGGAATACTTTCAATCGATAAAAGAGATCCGCCCGGAATTTCCCTTTTTTCACTAAGGATGCCAGATCCTGGTTGGTAGCGGCAATCAACCTGAAATCCGAATGGATGGTCCGGTCTCCGCCCACACGCTCAAATTCCTTTTCCTGCAACGCCCTTAAGATCCGGATTTGAATGTCTAACGACAGGGTATCCACATCATCGAGAAAAAGGGTCCCGCGATCCGCCAGTTCAAAACGCCCGCGGTGTTTCCTGAGGGCTCCCGTAAAGGCGCCTTTCTCGTGGCCGAAAAGTTCACTGGCAATCACGCCCTGCTCGAGGGAAGATGTATTGACCGGGATGAACGGCCCCCCGTTTCGCCGGCTGAGTCTATGGACGGCCCGCGCCACCAGTTCCTTTCCAACCCCTGTTTCTCCGGTGATTATAACGGTGGCGTCCGTGGGGCTCACCCGGTCAATCTGTTCCAGAATTCGCCGAATCGGTTGCGAGTTTCCTAAGATTTGCCGATGGTGAGGGAAAGACTCCATCTCCGTTCGATAAAACTGTGTTTCGTCCTCCAGGCGATCCTTCAGACGCGCGATCTCCTCATAAGCGCGCGCATTGTCTAAGGCTATGGCCAGTTGGTTGTTGATCACGCGAAGCAGGGAAAGACTTCTCTTTGGGGGGGACAGACCCACCAAGGCATTATCTAAGTAGATGATTCCCGAAAGCCGGTCCTCCAGAATCACCGGGCTGCACAGTGCCCAACCTTCATCCGGTCTGGAAAGATCCCCGGTCGTCTTGTTTCCGCCTTCGAGGATGATCTCTGTCTTCTCCCGTGCTACATGATGAAGCATCCGGCGAGCGGATTGAAAACCGGTTGAGCTGATGGTGGAGCGGTCCAGATTCCGGCTGGCCACCAGCTCGAAGCCATCTTCAGGGCCGGGGAGAAAAAATCCGCCTCTTCCGGCCAGGGTGAGTCTCATGAGCAGATTGATGATGCGCTCCAGCAGCCGTTTGCGATCTCGAACCGTGCCGATCACATTGCTCACCTCCACCAGCGTGTTGATCAACACGTCTTCCTCCGCATCATCTAAGTAGGGACGAAGTTCGTCGGGAAAGAGGTTTTCATTGACCCCTGAAACCACATCCCAGGCTTCCCCGAGCAGTTCCCTGGCAGGTTTGTCCTTTCCCGACTCTAAGTGCTGCCGGGCGAGGAGCATCTGGGTCCTGGCCAGCTCGATACGGGCCCCGGCACGGGTCAGTAACTCCCGGCTCCGCTCCAGGTGAAACAAAACCTCCTCACGATGCCCGCCTCTTGATGCGAGCCGCTGGGCCTGGTAGCGAAGACCGACGCCCTGCATATAAACATCTGGCCAATCACGGATACGCTTGATCTCCGAATCATAATTCATCTCCGGATGGATCATACCCGCGTGTTCCAGGGCATCCATGTATTCAAAATTCCACGGACCTCGATGGTGGTACCACCCGACTTTTTTGGCCTTTTCATGGGCCTTTTTCTGGTACTCAAAACACCCCTGCAGGTCACCCCGAGCGTAAAGAACATAGGCCTTGGAAGCATACCCCCCCCAGAGGGTGTAGTTACCTAACTCGGCTTCCGGGTGGGAAAAAATATCGTTCAAATGCTTTTCCGCCTCATCAATGCGGCGAGCCTCAAGGTATGTCAGGACACTCATGAGATCCGTGTAAACCTTGATCTGGGTCAGGTGGAGTCTCGTGGCCCGGTTACGAACAGCTTCGAGGAGGCCGATCCCTCGGGCAGTTTGCCCGCAGATACCGTAACACCACCCCAGGGTGGCACAGGCGCGCAGGGTCGCCTGGTCCGAGGGCAACTCCTCGAGGTCTCCTATAGCCTCTTCATATCGCGAAACAGCATCCTTCACCAACCCCTGCCAGAAGAGAAAATCAGTGGTGAAAAAAGCCGCCTGTTTGCGCAGGTCATCCCGCGGAAGTTGTTCTGCCAGGCCCCATGCCTCCTCGTAAAGACGGCCGGCATGGGCATAATCCCCCTCAATTTTGACCACCTGGGCCAGTCGCAGATCCACCTGGCAGAGTCGCTCCTGATCGTTTTGCGCCATGCTGAACGCCCGGGCCTGATTCAGGATTTCTCTCTGCTGTTCCAATGGCTTGAGATGTCCGCTGGAAGCAATGACCCCCAAGACGGCGTCGATGTAAAGGAGTTTCTCTGCTTCTGATTTCGATTGGGTTTGCAGTGCATTCAGAATCAGCTGGAAGTAGGTTGCCGCAGCCTCTAAGGCTTCGGTATCTAAGCAATGACGGGCCGCCTTCAGAAAATCCGTCAGCCTGTCGGGCAGCAGACCGGTCAACTGGTGAATATGGGTAATGAAGAGACTTTTTCGTTGCTGATCATCAAGGGTTTGATCAATATAAGAAACGAGCCCGGACGTCAGAGATGCTACGGTTTTTTCAGGGGATTCGTGAAGAATCCGTTCCGAAGCCCCAGTATCCCGAAAATAATAAAGACCCGGCCCTTCCATTTCATAGGCGCTCAGGACGTCTTTTCGGGTAGAACGTTCCAGAAACTGCAGCACCGTGACCGGTGAAAGACCGGATACGGCGGTCAGTGTATCTAAGGAAACGGGTGGTGGCAGCAGGGCCGCCAGGATCAGCAGTTCCTGTTCCGGAGAGAGGGAGCGAAGGGAAGCTTCCAAATGGTCTGCCATGTATCAGCTCCTTTTTATACGATCATAATATATGATAAGTTTACCAAATATTATAACATAAAAGTCTACCGTTTGAAAACCAATCTTTTTTCACCATTGATTACAGTATGTTGGGTTTTAGCGTGGCTGGCACCAAAATTGCTATGAATACAATCGATAGGCAATGCTCAATCCAACAACCCAAAACAAGGAGGGAACACGATGAAACGGATAGGATTTGTTCTGGCAATGGTGGGGGTATGTGCCGTAACCCTGTTGGGCTCGGCCCAGGCCGCGGATAAGGAACCTTATCGTATTGGGGCACTTTTTGCGGTTACGGGGCCGGCGTCCTTTCTCGGGGAACCGGAACGTAACACCGCCGAGATGGTGAAGGATATGATCAACGCCTCCGGCGGCATCAACGGCCACCCAATTGAACTGTTTGTGTATGATACAGAGGCCAATGCAACCAAAACGGTTGTTGCGGCCAAAAAACTGATCAATCGGGATCGTGTCCTGGCCATCATCGGTCCTTCCACCAGTGGTACGTCCATGGCGGTTGTACCCATTGTCAATAAAGCTGAAGTTCCCATGATCTCCTGTGGCGCCAGCCTCAAGATCGGCGCGCCGGTGGAGAAGCGAAAATGGGTGTTCAAGGTGGTTCCCGGGGACGACCTGGCCGTTCGCCTCATGTACGACTATATGAAAAAGCAGGGGATTAAAAAGGCCGCCATCATGAGCGTTTCCACCGGTTACGGGATCAGCGGCCGGGGCCAGCTCAATAAACTGGCGCCGGAATACGGTATCGAAATTGTGGCGGATGAGACTTACGGACCAAAAGAGTCAGACCTGACCGCCCAACTCACCAAGATTCGAGGGACCGGGGCGGATGCCATCATCAACTGGTCCATCGGTCCCCCGCAGGTTGTCGTCACCCGAAACTGGAAACAACTCGGCATTCCCATACCCCTCTACCAAAGCTACGGGTTTGGCAGCAAACGCAATATCAAACTGGCGGGGGGCGCAGCGGAAGGGGTGATCTGCCCGGTATCACGCATCGTCATCGCCAACCGGTTGCCTGACGAAGATCCCCACAGCCCGGTGGTCAAACGATACAAAGCCCTCTATGAAGAAAAATTCAAGGGAGAGGTTAGCGTGTTCGGCGGCCATGCCTGGGATGCCATGTTTCAGCTCGCCGCTGCCCTCAAGGCTGTGGGCCCCGATCGAGCCCGAATTAGGGACTACCTGGAAACCCTTCAGGGGTTTGTGGGCAACAACAGCATCTTTAACCGCTCCCCAACGGACCACGTGGGTTTAGGAAAAGACGCGTACGTGATGGTCGTGGTCAAGGATGGCGACTGGGCTATTCTTGAGTAATCTGTGAGTGCCCTGTTTTTGTCGGCCCGCTTTTCCCTTTGCCCCGGCAAAACCAGGGCCCATTAAAGGACGCCCCAATGGATTCCATCAGTCTTGGCAGTCAGGTTGTCCAGTATATCTTTACAGGCCTCACCGTGGGCGCCATCTATGCCTTAGTGGCGCTGGGTTTCAACATTATCTACAACGTGACCGAAGTCATTAACTTCGCCCAGGGGGAATTCGTGGTCTGGGGTGGATTGATCCTGGCCGTGCTGGCGGAATCTCTGGGGATACCGCTCTTCTTCAGCTTTTTTATATCCGTGGGGCTTGTGTCGCTGGTGGGGACGGTTATCTACTGGACCGGCATTCGTCCCTTGCGGCAACCCACTATCCTGACCATGATCAT
Organism: Candidatus Desulfacyla euxinica; assembly: GCA_014382715.1. Classification (GTDB taxonomy): domain Bacteria; phylum Desulfobacterota; class DSM-4660; order Desulfatiglandales; family Desulfatiglandaceae; genus Desulfacyla; species Desulfacyla euxinica. Next base: position 13,117 of record JACNJD010000277.1, read on the forward strand.
GGCCACGATTGCCATATCCATCATACTGAAGGGCCTGGCCATGTTTATATGGGGAAAGGACCCTTATGCGGTCCAGCCTTTTGTAGAGGCCCCGCCGGTCACCCTATGGGGGGCCTACATCCAGGCCCAGACCTTCTGGGTCCTCGGCATATCCGTTGCCCTGGTGGTGGCACTTACCCTGTTTTACCAGCACACCCTGACGGGAAAAGCCATGCGTGCCTGCGCGGACAACCCCGGCGCGGCGGGCCTGGTGGGGATCAGCTCCGGCAGGATGATCCTCTTTTCATTTGCGCTGAGCGCGGCCCTGGGAGCGGTGGGCGGGGCCATCATCACGCCCATCACCCTCATGGAGTATGATCGGGGCGCCATGCTGGCGTTAAAAGGTTTCGGGGCGGCCATCCTGGGGGGACTTGGAAACTTCTACGGTGCCGTTGCGGCCGGATTCCTGTTAGGGCTGCTGGAATCCTTTGCCACCGGTTTTATTTCATCCTCTTATAAGGATGCGATTGCATTGATTGTGCTCCTGGGCGTCCTGTTCGCCAGGCCCCAAGGCCTGATGGGGTCCTCTTTACAGGGCGATGAATGACAATGCCATTGCCTGAAAAAAATCAAACCGTCACTCACATTTTCCTATTTGCGCTATTTGTGGCGGTACTGCCCTGGGTGTTTGGCCTGTCAAGGGCTACCAGCTACTACACGGATGTCATGGTGTTTGTGGCCATTCACAGTATTATCGCCGCGGGACTCTCACTGCTTCTGGGGTATGCCGGCCAGATTTCACTGGGCCAGGCTGCATTTTACGGCGTGGGGGCCTATGCATCGGGGATTTTGACCACCCGCCTGGGTCTCTCCCCATGGGTGGGGATCATGGCAGGGATGGCCCTGGCGGCCGGGCTGGCCTACGGGGTTGGACTGCCCGCACTCAGGCTTAAGGGCCATTACCTCGCCATGGCGACCTTAGGATTCGGCATGATCGTGTACATTGTTTTTAACGAATTTATCGGGCTCACCGGTGGACCATCCGGTTTTGGTGAAATTCCACCCATCCATTTTTTTGGGATGGAGATTTCATCCACCCTCGGTTTCTATTACCTGGTCTGGACCTTTGCCCTGGTGGTCCTCTGGATTTCCTTGAATATCGTCCACTCAAGACCGGGCCGCGCCCTTAGGGCAATTCACGACAGCGAAAAAGCAGCAGCAGGAGTGGGGATCGATATCACCCGGGCCAAGGTGCAGATATTTGTGGTGAGCGGCGTTTTTGGTGCCTTGGCAGGCAGTCTTTATGCCCATTTCGTCACATTCATCAACCCGCCCCCCTTCGACATCTTTTTTTCCATCAAGGTCTTGATGATGGTGGTGATCGGAGGTATCGGCAGTATCTGGGGCGCCTATCTCGGGGCCGCACTTCTGACGTTTCTCCCTGAGTGGCTGGCGTTTCTCGAAGATTTTGATGTGTTGGCATACGGCATCATCCTGCTGGCCATTGTCATGTTTTCCCCCGATGGCCTGGTGGGTCTGGGGTCGCGGGTGATGGGACGAATCCGAAACATAAAATACTGAGGACGTTAAATGGCGGCCCTGCTCCAAATCAAAAATCTCAACAAACGCTTTTCCGGGGTTCAAGCCATATTCGACCTCTCTTTTGAGGTGACCCAGGGGACTATTACATCCATTATCGGTCCCAACGGCGCCGGAAAGACAACCCTCATCAACATGATTTCCGGTTTTTTCCGCCCGTCCGATGGCGATATCCTGTTTAACGGTGAACCCTTGAGCGGCCTGAAAGCCCACCAGGTGGCCACCAGAGGTATTGCCAGAACATTCCAGACGGTCGAGCTGTTCGGCAGGATGACCGTCCTGGAAAATGTCATGCTCGGGTGCCACCTGAAAAGCCGCAAAGGATTGGTCAGCTCTGCCTTTCGCCTGCCCGGGGTCTTGCGGGAAGAGGCTGATATAAAAACCCGTTCCCTCTCCTTGATCGAAACGGTGGGTATCGCCGAATATGCCTCCATGAAAGCGGCCAATCTGCCCTTGGGGGAACAGAAACTTCTGGAGGTGGCACGAGCCCTGGCCGGCGAACCGCGGCTCCTGCTCTTAGATGAACCGGCGGCCGGGTTAAATGAAGTGGAAACGCAAAAAGCAGCGGAAATGATCATGGGCCTTGGTGAAAGGGGCGTTACCGTGATCCTGGTGGAACATGACATGAAGATAGTCATGTCCATCTCCGAGAAAATCCTGGTTCTGAATCACGGGGCCAAAATCGCCGAGGGTCCACCGGCATCCATTCGAAGAGACCCCGGTGTAATCAAGGCATATCTGGGCGATGAAGAGTCCTATTCTTGAAGCGGAAAATATCCAGGTCTTTTACGGGGCCGTTCGCGCCTTGAAGCACGTGTCTTTTCACGTGGATCAAGGCCGAATCATATCCGTCATCGGGGCCAACGGCGCCGGAAAATCCACCCTGCTCAAGGCGGTGGCGGGCGTTGTGCCGCCGGCAGAAGGACATATCCGATTTGAAGGGCAATCTATTAAAGGGCTTTCCGCCACCGCTATTGTCAAAAAGGGGGTCTCCTTGGTTCCCGAAGGTCGGCAGTTGTTTACCAGTCTCAGTGTCGTGGATAATCTGACCCTGGGCGCCTACCTTCATTACCGACGAAAGGGCCGTGAGGAAATCGCATCCCACCTGGGGGAGATGTATACGCTCTTTCCAATCTTGAAACAACGTGCCGCGCAGATCGCAGGCACGCTTTCCGGGGGGGAACAGCAGATGGTTTCCATCGGCAGGGCCCTGATGTCTCAACCGAAACTGCTCATGTTAGATGAACCTTCCATGGGGCTGGCGCCTCTCGTCATTGCTGAAATCATGCAGACCATTGTGCGGCTCAACAGGGAAGGGACCTCCGTTGCCCTGGTGGAGCAAAACGCCAGGGCCGCACTCCGTATCAGCCGGTATGCGTATGTTCTGGAAAACGGCCGGGTGGTTCGAGAGGGTAAATCGGGCGAGCTTTTAACTGATCCGGCCATTATCGGGGATTATCTCGGCGAAGCGTAGGGTAAGATGGGAATCAATACGGACAATTGTTCCGGTTTAAGCGACGTTCTGATTGAGAAGGAGAGAATAGAATGATTATCATCGGCGAAAAAATAAACGGGACCCGGGAAACGGTGGGAAAAGCGATCAAAGATCGAAACACCGAAATGATTGAAGCCCTGGCAATGGCCCAGGTTGAAGGAGGTGCAGAATATCTGGATGTAAATGCGGGCACGCACCCCCATGAAGAACCCCAGGATATGGCCTGGCTGGTGGAAACGATTCAATCGGTTACGAAAACCCGGCTTTGTCTCGACAGTACAAATCCACAGGCCCTTTTGAAAGGAATTCAATCGGCGGAGCGTCTCCCCATGATCAACTCGGTCAGCGGCGAGCGCATACGCGTTGAAGGGGTGTTGCCTATCGCATGCGAACACGGCACGGACCTGGTGCTCCTGGCCTTGGATGACAACGGGATTCCGGAAACCACGAGTGAGCGGTTGGATATCGTGGGCCGATTAGTGTCCATGGCGCGGGAAGGCGGATTAAGGGATGATCAGCTCTTTGTGGATCCCCTTATCACCACCATTGCCACCCAGGCGGACAGCGGCGGTATCGCCATCGAAACCATTCGCGAGATCAGGGCGCAGTTTCCGCAGGTTCATATCATCTGCGGTCTCAGCAATATCTCCTTTGGCCAACCCTCACGCACACTCATCAACCAGGCATTTGCCGCCCTCGCCATTGAAGCGGGGCTGGACAGCGCTATTATGGATCCCGCGGATCAAGGACTTCGAAACATCATCTACAGCACGGAACTGGTACTCGGCGCGGACCCGGACTGCCTGCGGTATAACCAGGCCCATCGGTCAGGGGTTATCGGCGCTCCGAGGGGATTGCCGGACGCGGATGTGGATGCCATATCCGACGCTTTTGACCGTCTAAAAAACGCATTGTCACGGGCGGACCTGGTCTTCAGTCCGAAAGCGACGGCTTTGCCTGCGGCCGACCCCATCGGCTTGCCGGAAAAAAAGGGGGTAACTGACCCTGAAGCGAACCATCAGCCAATCGAGGAGCTGGTTTCGTCCCTGGTGGAAATGAAGAGAGACAGGGTGCTCGAACTCACCGAAAGCCTGATTAAGAGCCAAACCGATCCTCTGGAAATTCTCGGTGCTTCAAGACGGGCCATGGGCGAGGTAGGCCGTTTGTTTGAAGAGGAGGCCTATTTCATTCCCGAATTGATCCTGGCGGGAAAAATGCTGAAGGATATTGCCGAACGGGTGAAACCCCATTTGACGGCAGACGTGAAGAGTGAAAAAAAGGGCCGCGTGCTGATCGGGACGGTTGCCGGGGATATTCACGATATCGGTAAAGATATTGTGGTGACCATGCTGGACGTGAATGGCTATGAGGTGCTGGATTTGGGCGTGGATGTGCCTGTAGAACGCTTTGTGGAAGCGACCCGAACATTTAAACCCCTGGTGGTGGGACTCAGCGGGTTTCTGACGCTGGTTTACGACCCCATGAAGGAGACGATTCAGGCGATCAGGGATGAGAACCCCGGAGAAATCAGATTCATGATCGGCGGTGGTCAAATTGATGAACAGGTGATGGCCTATACCGGCGCAGACGGTTACGGGAGTGACGCCATTGAAGCGGTCAAGCTCTGCGAGAAATGGATTTAAGTAAGTGAGGGAATGAATTATGGAAAAAACGAATACACAAAAATATCAGGAACGAGAAAAACGCGTGCTGGATGCCATCGCATTGAAGGAACCCGACCGCGTGCCTATTGTTCCTTTGTTTGCGTTTTTCAATTGCTACTACACCCGCATTTCCCCGCGGGAAGCCTATACGGTCCCGGAAAAGGCGGTGGAAGCCTGGCGAAAGACCATTTACGATTTTGCGCCCGATGCCACCTACAGTGTTAACTTCACGATTTATTCCATGGATGAAGTGCTGTCTGATTTGGATTTCAAAGCCATGAAATGGCCCGGTCACGGGGTTCCCGATGATCAGTCCTTCCAGTTCGTGGAGGCGGAGTACATGAAGGAGGATGAATACGAAGCCCTGTTTTCCAACGCCGGGGATTTTTTCCTGCGCAAGATTCTCCCCCGTCTCGCAGGGAATCTCGAGGGCCTTGCAAAACTGCCCCCCCTGGAGACTGCGGCCCTGGGTTATGTCTGGCCGTCAGTGCTGCCGGCCCTGGCCGATCCCGATATTGTGAAGGCGCTCGAGACGCTGCTCGAGACCTCCCGAAAGCAGGTGGCCTGGGTCAAGACCTTTGGCGCATTTGCCCGGGAATTAAAGGATGCCGGCTTCCCTTCCATTAAAGAACAGACCGTGCTGGCGCCTTACGATCTGGTAGCCGACAATCTCCGCGGCACGACCGGGGCGGCCATGGACCTGCTCCTGCAACCCGAAAATTTAAAACGGGCGGTGAATCAACTGGCCCCCTTCATGAGTCGGATCGGCGTTAACGGCGCAAAAGCGAAGGGGAACCCCCGTGTTTTCATCCCCCTTCACAAAGGCACCGACAGTTTCATGTCCCTGAAGCAGTTCAAGGAATTCTACTGGCCGAGCCTGCAACAGCTCATCCTGGACCTGGTGGAAGGGGGCTGTACCCCCTATCTGCTGATCGAAGGGTTGTACAATACCCGGTTAGAGGTTATCCGGGACGTTCCCAAGGGGAAATGCATCTACCATTTTGAGGGCACGGATATCATACGGGCCAAAAAAGTGTTAGGCGACACGGTCTGCCTCATGGGAAACCTGCCCAACTCCCTGCTGGCAACGGGTACGGTTGAGCAGGTGAAGGATCACACCAAGATGCTCATAGACAGTTGCGGTACGGATGGCGGGTACATCATGAGCGGCGCTGCCCTGATCGATCATGCCAGACCCGAAAATGTGGATGCCTGGGTGACCACCACCAAGGACTATGGAAGGTATCAATAGGGGCTTTGTCACTGCTTCACTTACAAGCGACAACGTCATGAAACCAAGGGGTTTATGATGGTGATCAATCCGAGGAGGGCTTTACTTCCACCAGGTTACAATGAAAGGCACAACTCTGTCCCATGTCGGTTAGGCTCTGACTGGTTAGCTGATTGACTCCGCGGTTGTTTGGCATAAAACGTGGCCAGTAAAGACCCTCGATGACTGTCACACCGGGCGCTGTGTCTTCTGTCAAATGGGCATAGAGGCAGCACTCTCCACGGTCATTGAAAACCCTCACCCTCATTTTTTCTTCTATACCCCGTGTAGCGGCATCTTCAGGGTGGATTATTATTATCGGCTTACCGGCCTTATTTCGCAGATATTCGATCTCGTTAAAAGTTGAGTTGAGAAACTGGTGCCGGGGCGGGGTGATCAGCTGCAGATCAAACCGGCCCTCTCCCTCCCCATCTATGCTTGGTTCTCCGTCAGGCAGCGGGTCCAGCCCCTGATCGGCCATACTTTGGGAATAGAACTCAATCTTGCCGGAAGGTGTGCCTAAACCATTGGAAAATATATCCTCAGGCACATTGAGACGAATGGGCCGGCCCTCCTTCAAGTTATCTAATGTGATGCCTTCGAGGTAAGGTGAATCCGAGTTGAGGAGATTCCGGATACGCTCTTCCTCTGTTTCGGAAAAACAGTTCTCAGTAAAGGCGAACCGGGCAGCCAGGTCATTGAAAATAGCGAGGGTTGATCGGGTTTCACCCACAGGTTCAATAACCGGACTCGCCATCTGCAGATAGTAATGACCATAGCTTCTGTACAGATCTGTGGATTCGAGAGATGTAGTGGATGGTAGAACGATATCGGCATACATTGCTGTTTCGGTCATCAGATGTTCGTGTACCACAACGAATAAATCCTCACGCGCAAGCCCTGTAAGAACCCGGGCCGAGTCCGGGGCCACCACTGCCGGGTTGCTATGGTATACATGGAGGGCCTTTACCGGCGGGTCATCAACCGCAGTCATGGCCTGACCCAACTGCACCATATTAATGCTCCTTACGCCTGAAGGAGCCAGATCATCACGCATAACCGCGTTCATATTGAATGCAAAAGCCGCGGATGTGGACCTAATGATGCCTCCGCCTTTTGTATGTGTGGCCCCAACCAGTCCGGGCAGCAGGGCAATGGTTCTCATGGCCATGCCGCCTTTGATCTGGCGGGACGGGCCCCAGCCGGTCCGTATGTACGGGGCGCGTGCCTGGGCGTATTCCCGTCCCAGCCACTCTATTTCAGCAGCGGGGACGCCCGTGATATTTTCAACCCGTGGTGGCGGATAGTCTCCTGCGCGCCCGGCGAGTTGCTCGAAACCGGTCGTGTGTCTGCCGATGAATTCCTTATCAATCAATTCTTCTTTGATGATAACGTGCATCATGCCCAGGGCCAGGGCTGCGTCTGTACCGGGTTTAAGCTTCAGGTGCCGGTCTGCCTCTTTTGCAGTACGGTTCTTATAGGGATCTATGACCACAATGGAGGCGCCATTCCGACGGGCCTCTAAGAAAAAGGGCCATGCATGCATATTAGAGACTAAGGTATTACTGCCCCAGATGATAATCAGATCCGAATTAACGCTGGTTTCGATATCCGTTGTGGGAATATTTCCCATGCTTGCAGCGAAACCCGCTTCCGCAGCAGCACTGCAGATGGTCCGCAACAGCTTGGAAGCCCCAAGTTTGTGGAAGAAAGGATGGCCTGCGTGGAACTGGACAACCCCCATAGTCCCTGCATAGGAATAGGGCAGTATTGCTTCACCACCTGATTCGGAAATGATTTGCCTGTACTGGTTGACAGTTTCATCTAAGGCCTGATCCCAGGTGATGCGCTCGAACTTTCCCTCGCCCTTAGCGCCTGCGCGTTTCAACGGATGAAGGACTCGCAGCGGTGAGTAGACACGTTCAGGATAATGGTTGACCTTCACGCAGATTGCTCCGCGGGTGAAAGGATGCTCAGGATCTCCTTTCACCGAAACTACACGGCCATTTTCCACACCCACAAGGAGCCCGCAAGTGTCTGGACAGTCGTGGGAGCAAACTGATCGTTTGAATTCGATCATCGCACCCCCTCGACTCTGCATCGAATATATCTATGATAGGGGGTTCCCGCAATCCTGTCCCTGTGGGTGTTCTTGGCTAACCGGTTGGCGTTGGCCCCATATGTTTTATCCTGATATACCAGACCGAACCCGTGAGGTATCATAATATAACCCGGTCTGGTCTTTTTCGTAACCTGGAGCTCAACGGTTTCTTCACCGGCCTCGGTGGTTACCTTTACCATCTGTCCGTCATCGAACCCGAAATTTTCCGCGTCCTCGGGGTGCATGATGGCCGTACAGGCCCTTTTTCCTTTGTTCCAGGCAGGATCCCGCATCTGTGTATTGGCGTTGTAGTCCATGTGCCGGCCGGAGGACATGATGAACGGGTACTCTTCTTCATCCTCTTTGAGTTTTTCTGTTTCCATGGCCGGATCGATCTCTTGAATCCAGTCTGCCATCTCAGGAACATTTAGATTGATTCGTCCGTCTTCCGTGGCCAGGGCCTGAAAATGGTCCCATTCTTTGCCGTCTACTTCGCCAACCCAGATACCTTCGGGGTGCTGCAGGATGGCCTGGAAGATCTCTTCTCCAAGGCCCAAGCCCGGGTTAAACCCCACCCGGGTTGCCCTTTCCTGGACTCCGGGTGGCAGTTTTTGCAAAAGTCCCCAGAGCAGGGCCAGGTTTCCGGAACCCAGTTTCTTGCCAAGTGTTTTGAAAAGAATAAAAGGCATGCTCTTGCCGGCCTTGGGATTAGACTTTATATATTCAAGCAGAGCCAGACCGAATCTCAACCGGTCTCCACTGTCGGCCGCTTCATAAAGCGTGTCCGGTATATCAGGGGTTAATCCGAGGCGATCGGCTAAGCGCACGAATATTTCACCCGCTTCGATCTGTTCTCCTTCAGCTTCCACCACGGGCTGGCGCATTTGCAGGAAAGTTTTTGGGAAACCTTCCCCAAGATAAGGATTTCCGTCCCACGATTCATAGGCGGATAAGGCGGGCAGCACATAATGGGAAAGCGTGGCCGTCTCGGTCATTGCTATTTCAACGGTTACCAGAAGATCCAGTTGTTTAAAGGCCTCTTCATAAGCCGAGGTGTCGGCATAGGACCTGAGCGGATTGGCACCGGTCACGATTACCGACCTGAGTCTGTCCGTATGGCCGGACATGATCTCCTCGGGCATCACATTGGGAGGGTACAGTCTGGTTATGGCCGGGTAATCCGTGACAACGGTACGCCAGTACCGGGATTCCCGTTCATCCATGGCTGCGGTTCTCTTTCGTGCTTCTCCACGCAAGCCAACCGGAAAGATATTTCCGCCTTCAACACCGGTTCGTCCACAGACAGCCCTGAGAACGGTTTCAAGATAAGAGACGAGTGTGCTGTGCCGGCCCATAAGAACGCCAAGATCACTGTGATGGCAGGACTTTCGAGTCGTAAAAAGATGGCAGACCTCTCTCACCTTGTCATAATCCAGTTCACAAACCCCTATGGCTGCTTCTGCATCAAAATCAATGAAAAAAGACCGGATCGTTTCAAATCCGCTCACATGTTTATCGATGTAGGCCTGGTCGTGCCATCCTTCATTCAGAATGATGGAGATCATGGCCCGGTACAAGAGGGCATCCGTGCCCGGTTTGATGGGAAGATGGATATCCGCTATCTTGGCTGTTTCGGAAATGCGCGGATCGACGACCACAAGGAGTTTATCAGGGTTTTTGCTGAATTTGGTAAGGACCCGGCGTGCCTGAGGTGTATGATGGCTCATCATCGGGTTCCATCCAAAGGCAAGGAGCATATCTGTTTCATCGAGATGAGGTGTAGTCTGAAGACTCTGGTTGCCGTAAGTTTTTCCATCGGCCCAGTACCTGCCGGTCAGCTCTTGAGCCAGAGCGTTATAAAAATATTGCGAACCTAAGCTTCCAAGCACATTAACAGCAAGGATGCCCTGTGATACACAGCCGATGGTACCTCCCCCCATAAGGGCCAGAGAACGCGGTCCGTGTTCGTTTATTATGGCGGAGAGTTTTTCGGCTATTTCATCTATGGCCTGGTCCCAGGATATTCTCTCAAATGTGTCCCCTGTTTTTTTCAGGGGATGCATGAGCCGGTCGGCATGGTGCTGGTAATATATGATATTAAGCCCTTTCCGGCAGACATAACCCTCAGTGCGAGGGTTATCCTTATCCCCGCGCACCTTGACCATACGATTGTTTTCGACCCGGACTTCAAGACCGCATAGATTTGCACATAGTACACAGGTCGTTTTTTTCCAATCCATTATTTTAACCTCCTTACCCGGATAAAGCGGGAAAGTGCCTAAAGTGAGCTAAAGTTTACCCCGTTAAATGTGAAGCCCTATTTAACTGGTGTGACTAAAGTTGGTATTCTTTCATTCGATGTTCGACGTTTGATGTTCGATGTTGATTTTTTTTGTTTACGACACCATCTCCTCGATAATATCCCTGACTGATTTTATTTCCGTAATCGACGCGCTGACCTGACCGCCTCCGGCGGGAAATACATCAAAATCCCCGGAGCGCCAGGCTGCACCCATGTTCATCATACTATACTCCTGGGAAAGATCGACACTGGAATCGCTCATCTTTTCTGCCAGACGGGGGTTGATGATAATCCTCACATTCATGCCGCCGAGAGGGAGCAGGGTGGTGCCACCGTCAGGGCAGTTTAAAATCGCTTCCTTCCAGCCTCGGGTGGCCGGGCTTTCCATTGATGACAGAAAGCGGGTGCCGAGCTGGACTCCCTGGGCGCCTAAGGCCAGGGCGGCCCGATATCCGCGGGAATCAGCGATGCCCCCTGCCGCTGTTACGGGAACCTGCACATGGTCGCAGACCATGGGAATGAGAACCATGTTGGACGATTCAGGGCTCGTGGTCCGAAGACCACCCGACTCGCACCCGGAAACAATCAGACCATCTGCTCCTGCATCGGCCGCCTTCAGGGCGAAGGAGAAATCCAAAGCAACGTGAAGACCTTTCATCCCCAGCTCATGAATTTTGGGGTATATCTTTTTTGGAGAACCGGCAGAAGTAGTCACGGTCTTAACCCCGGCCTCTGCCAGAACCTCGAGGATCTGATCATTGGCAGGGTTCATTGCGATCATCAGGTTGGCCCCGAAAGGTTTGTCTGTCAGCTGTCGGATATCGGCGATCAATTTTTTAATTGCTTCAAGGTCCTGGGTGAACCCCAGGGCTAACATACCGAAACCACCGGCCTCGCACACAGAGGCCACCATATCAGGGCTGTTCAGCTCACCGATGGGCCCTTGAATGATGGGGTATTCGCTTCCTAAAATTTTCAATAGCTCGGACATTTAAAGACCTCCTTGTTAAAGTGTTTGTAACTGTTCACGGAACGTTGAAATTAGAAAATAGAGATTGGAAATTTGATAAACTCGTAAAAAGTCAAAAAGCGTCCGTTATTGTCATTCCCGTGAAAACGGGAATCCAGGGAAATTAATCACTTCTGGACTCCCGCGTTCGCGGGAGTGACGGCCTTGGAGACTTTTTACGAAACCATCAAATTTGGCCTTCATGCTTTTGTGTTGTTCATGAACGCGTTCAATTTTGGACCGATCTCCCCAGTTTCAAATTTCCAGTTTCCCCGCTAAGAACGGGATCTTCGACAAGTTTCAAGCCGTGAACGGCTGCTCTATTTTCTTACACCCGCAGCTTTTTTATCAGCATACCAGTGCTCCATCCACTCCCTCGTATCCCTCGGTGGATCATAGGTCTCTTCCTTACGTTCCAGGATAAGGGATTGGGTGGGGCACTTGTAGACGCATACGCCGCAACCGATGCATTTACCAGGGTCCAGCACAGCAGCCTTTCCCTTCTTGTTGCTTGCCTCCGGGGAATCCTCTAAGCAAAGGGCCTCCATGGGGCAGCGCTCTATGCACAGACCGCAGGCCTTGCAGGTTTCAGGTGTTGTGCCCACACGATAATTGGACACATCGTGGCTCTTGTCGTGTTTAAGGACGTGATACGCCTCAAAAAAGAGACAGCAGCACATACAACAGTTGCAGATGGTGTCCGCCCCTTCCCGCCAGTTGGAGATGGCATGGACCAGGCCTGATTCAGCCGCCTGTTTGAGGATTTCCTTGGTCTCGTCCCGGGTGATCTCCCGACCCAGACCATTTTCTACGATATAATGCCCGAGCTGGCCAAAGTGGAGGCAGACTTCCATTTCGTGGTCGCAGACCTTTGAATCGGTATCAAGGAGTTTTCGCTGGCGGCATGGGCAGGCGGAAACGGTGCAGTAGTCCTGGGAATCCACGAACTTAACCACGTCTTCGTATGGAAGAATCCTGCGGGGATCTTCAACAGTTTTGTCTATTGGGATGGTTCGAAGACCCTTGGTATGGGCCTCCCTGAACTGGTCCATAAAGCCGTCATAAAAGTATTTGTTGAGCGGTCTGGCCATATCTCTTGTAGCTTCATCCGGTTTTTTCGCCCAGAACGGCCCACGCATAAATACGAAAAAGGAGTCATTCAAGCTGTAGCGGACGGTACCCCCCTTCTCACTCCGCCAGACAGCCGCCCTGCGCGCCAAGGCATCCAGTTTGGGTCCCAATTCCTCGGGGACCATCCCTTTCATCTCGGATAGTTCCTCAAGGCTTTGGCCCGAAAAGGGTATGCCGGTCAGAAGCGCCGCCTCTTCAGGGTTGTAGAAGGCCTGGACGGTCGGCATAAGGTGTTCGGAGTCAGGAAGCCCCCACCAGGCCTTTCTCAGCCAATCGATTAACTCCTGGTAAATCTCTTTCTCTGATTTATGAGGCATATGTCTATTGATCAATTGATTTGTATGCAAAAAAAACCATTATCATCGAATCTCTTTCAACAGGCGCTTTAGTGCGATCTTCTTTTTAGGGCTGAGGTTGTTGAGGATTTCCTCGTTGGACTTTTCCCTCTCGGCCTGGAGCAGGGGTTCCAGTTTTTTTGCCTTGCCGGTCAGGTAGATGCGGATAAAGCGTTTATCCACGTCATCAGTCGCCTTGACAATCCATCCCTTTTCGGACATGCGGTCTAATATGCCCGAGAGGGTGGCGTTATCCAGGATCATCCGTTTTCCTATTTCAGTGGCCGTCAGACCTTCTTCGTCCCAGAGGGCTTCCAGAATCAGGTGCTGGACCGGTGTGAGTCCATGGGGCAAGAGATGCTGTTTGAAATTGCCGTGGGCCTTCTGATAAGCCTTGGCCAAGAGAAATATAATGCAGTCTTCGTATTGGGCCATAGTCAAAACCTTTCGTATACATAATATTATCGAGCTCTCACTCCATTGTAAAGAAAAAAATGACCCGTTTTCGTCATTCCCGCGAACGCGGGAATCGAGGGAAATCATTCCATTGCGGCGGGACTGGACTCCCGCGTTCGCGGGAGTGACGGCCTTGGAGACTTTTTACGAGACCACCAAGAACTTGATCGAGAGCTTTAGATAATTTGAAAATGTTAAGTATTATCTTGAACATAGTCACTTTAGCTCACTTTAGGCACTTTCCGGTTTATCCGGATAGTAATAATTTTATAATAATTTGATTTTTAATAAAATTTATGTTGACTTTTACGTTTGGTAAGGATTATTTTTGGTCCTAAACCTATCCATAAACTGCCCTGACAATCAGGTCCTTAGCAAAATGGTCAAAAAACTCAAACGGTTAACCCTTAAAAAGCAAGCAGAAATGGCGTTAAGGGAGATGATTGCATCTTATCGTTTCACGCCTGGAAAATGGATAAACGTGGAAGGTCTGGCGAAAGAGTTGGAAGTCAGCCGAACTCCGGTATGGCAAGCGCTTAAAGATTTGGAAAAAGAAGGCCTGGTCACTCATACTCCCAAACAGGGAATCCGAATGGTACAGATGACATTAGAGATGGCTCACGACCTGTATACAGTAAGGGGTTTATTAGAGGGTATGGCAGGCCGTTTAGCAGTGGAAAAAATCAGTTCTGGAACCCTTAAGCGTTTGGAATCCATTCTGAAGAAACAGCATCAGATCATACAAAGTCAGAATGTGGTGGAATACTCCAAGTCGGACTTTGAGTTTCACGCATTAATTTATGATTCCTGCGGCAACTGGCTTCTCAAAGAGTTACTGGAGAACATTAAGCGCAGATCCCGCCCTTTTGTCTGCGACATCACGCCTATCCTGCCTAAACTTTATGAGGATCATATAAAAGTGGTGGAAGCTTTCAAGAACCAGGATCCTGCCAGCGCAGAAAAGGTTATGAAGGGGCATAACAAGAGAATGCAACACCAAATTGAACTAAGCCGAAGAAAACAGTAACCTTACGTTTTTTGGGAGGTTAAGATGTCACTCACCTTTAAAGAGCTTCACTGGGCAAAAGACATTCGAGTTCAACAGTATCTGCAACCGAAAACTCTGGAGGAGGCATTGCATATACTCCAGGATTACAGGGGGCGCGCCAGGGTGATTGCAGGGGGAACTGATGTCATTCCCCAGTTGCGAAAGAGGGATATTGAACTGGAAGCCCTTGTGGACATCACCGGCTTACCGGATATGGCTAATATTGAGAAAGATGGTGACAAGATTATATTGGGCGGGTTAACAACCCACGCCCAAGTAGCTTCCTCTCAGTTGATCAAGGACCAAGCCGGGCTCCTTTCAGAGGGTGCGGGCTCGGTGGGTTCCCCGCAGATCAGAAATATTGCCACTGTAGCAGGCAACCTAATTAGCGGCCAGCCAGCAGCCGACACGAGCATACCGCTTTTGGCCCTGGACGCCAGCGTAACTATCGCCTCTGGCGAAGGCGAGCGAGCCGTGCCTCTAAGCGAGTTCTTCTTGGATCTGGGTAAGACCGCCCTGGATCCGTGCAAGGAAATCCTTACCAGGATAAAGTTCCAGCCTCTGGGCAAGGACCAGGGGGGAGCCTATCTGCGCCTGAGTAAACGTAAGGCCCTCTCTCTCCCCATGCTGGTGTGCGCAGTTAAGGTCACGGTTAACAAGGACAAAAATACCATATCTGAGGCGTCCATCGCCCTTGGCCCGGTAGCGCCAACACCCTTTCGTGACCGACACACCGAAGATGCCCTTAAGGGAGCGCCTATCAACCTCACTACCTTAGCCGACGCAGCCGAGGGCGCATCGGCCTACTGCTCGCCCCGTGACAGCCTATTAAGAGGTTCCTGCGACTACCGGCAGGAAATGGTCAAGGTATTTGTGAAACGGGGGCTGGTCCGAGCCTTAGAGCAGGCCGGATGTACACTGGACTAAAGGAGTATGTTATGAGCACGACAAAGCTTTCCTTCAAACTCAACGGACACTCGATGGAGGTGGCGATTGCGCCCAACACCCTGCTAATAGACCTATTGAGGGATGATCTCGGTTTAACCGGAACAAAAGTTGGTTGCCGTGAGGGGGAGTGCGGCGCATGCACCGTGCTGTTAGACGGGGAACCTGTTAATTCATGTATTTTGCCAACCATTAAAGTGGCGGGTCGATCTTTGACTACCATAGAAGGCCTGGCGAATGAAGAGGGAGAATTAGATGAAATTCAGCAGGCCTTTATGGATGAGGGTGCGGCCCAATGCGGGTTCTGTACACCCGGGATGATCATGAATGCAAAGGCCCTGCTTAACAAGAACCCCAATCCCGATGAGGCGGAGATCAGGCAGTCCCTTTCAGGCGTGCTCTGCCGTTGTACGGGCTACCAAAAAATAGTGCAGGCAGTCGTGACAGCCAGCCAAATGAAAAAGTTACAGGAATGATATGAGTTGAATCACGCAGCCAGTTTTTGACGGGCTGTTGCCCAAATGATTTTATCAACACAATTTAACTTCAACAACCGTTTGCAAATCCATATTTGCTTATAATTACTAACTTTATACCATGTGAACTATTTTAAGAATAATGTTGACATATTAGTTATAATATGATAATGTCATGGTCAAAACTCCAATAGAGGATTTCTGCCATGATGGGTCACCAACCAATTTACCAAAACAAGCTTTTTATCACCGGGTTCAACCTCGATAAACGGATCCGACAGGATCATCTTTTGAGAAAAATCCTGGAGAAGATCGACTTTGATTTCATATATGATGAAGTCAAAGACTCCTATGGATATAATGGGAATGTCTCTGTTCCACCTCCTGTCATTTTAAAGATGATGCTTCTCCTTTTCTTGTATAATGTTAGATCTGAACGGGAACTGATCAGTACGATTCCCGTACGTCTGGATTGGCTATGGTTCCTGGGTTACGATCTTGAAGATGAAATCCCAAACCACAGCGTACTGAGCAAAGCCAGAACCCGGTGGGGTGTGAAAGCATTCAAAAACTTTTTTGAATGGATCGTCTGGCAATGCGTTAAAGCGGGTCTTGTTGACGGCCGTAAAGGCTTTGTTGATGCCAGTCTTATTGATGCAGATGCTTCCAATAATTCAGTGGTGGATACACACAAGCTGGAGAAATATTTAAACAAAAGCTACCAACGACTTGAAAATCGATTGGATGAGATAAAGGCTTCAAAGAAGACACCCGCAGACAGCCGTCATATTTCCACCACCGATCCCGATGCTTCGATTACCCGCCATAGCATAGGGAAACCAAAGTTACGTTATAAGACCCATCGTGCGGTAGATGAAAAACATGAAGTCATAACCGCAACCAAAGTGAGTCCCGGATCTGTGGATGACGGGCACGTCCTGGAGGATATGATTGACGCCCATGAACACAACACTCAACGAAAATTAGAAACAGTAGTGGCCGACAGTAAATACGGAACAAAGGATAACTATCTTCTGTGTAACGACAGAAAAATAAAGGCGCACATACCTTCCATTGAAAAGACACATAGGGGTTCAGGGAGACGGAAAGGTATTTTCCCTAAGGAAGCCTTTGCCTATGATCCCAAGATGGATATCTTCCTCTGTCCTGCAGGGGAAGCATTGCGAAAAAAAAGTTATAACAAAAAGCGCAAGTACTACGAATACAAAGCCTCTGCAGCGGCCTGCGCGCAATGTAAACTTAGAAGTAAATGCACTAGGTCCAAAGATGGTCGATCTCTCAAACGCCACGTGAGGCAAGAAGAGCTTGATGTCATGCTCAAAAAAGCCGAGAGCAGAAAGGCAAGAAGAGATATCAAGCATCGTCAGGATTTGTCTGAGCGTTCATTTGCCTGGTCCACCAGATATGGTTATAAAAGGGCAAGATGGCGAAATTTGTGGCGTATGGAGATTCAGGACTTCCTTATCGCAGCCGTTCAGAACATCACTATTCTGATAAAGCAGCCAAAGGATAAAATGTCAAAGAGCAATGTCCGGATGGAGGAAGTCCGGACGTGTCAACAGAAACGGACTCAATTTCGCGATATGGGGGCCGCATTTAGTCGGCTTTACGGGTTCAACAGTATTTTGTCCGGCATAATCCTTCTGATCACGTTGTCCCAAAATATCGCTCGGTCAGTTCGCTTGAAATTCAGGCTGCAAAACCCTTTTGAGCAACAGCCCGTTGAGGGGTAACACCATGCGAGATAAAACCGAAGACAAAAGAAAGGTACAGGTCCTCACCAAAGAAAAATTGGACCTCGAACAATTGCTTACAGCCCCTAAAGAGAGATTGTCCGTTGCGGGCCATTCTGTTACCCGAACGGATGACCTCCAAAAGGTCACCGGAAAACTCATGTATGGGGCAGATTATCCTCAAGAGGGTTTTTTGCACGGAAAAATCCTCAGAAGTCCGTTCCCCCATGCTCTCATTAAAGACATTAATGTTGAGAAAGCTCAAAAACTGTCGAGTGTTGCAGCGGTTCTTACGGCAAAGGACGTGCCGGGAAGAAACGGTTTCGGGGCTATTTTACCAGATCAGCCTGTGATCTGTGAAGACAAAGTCCGTTACGTCGGAGACGGTGTGGCCCTGGTAGCTGCTGAAACTGAAGAAATAGCCCATGAAGCCCTCTCTTTGATCCAGGTGGAGTACGAGCCCTTGCCAACGGTTTTTGATCCGCGCGAAGCGATGAAGCCTGACGCGCCCCAAATTCACGAAAAGGGAAATCTGCTTTCGAGCAACAAACTTCGCAAAGGTGATGTAGATAAGGGCTTTGATGAGGCGGAAGTGATTATAGAGAGAACCTATCAGGTTCCTTTTCTGGAACACGCCTATCTGGAACCCGACATCGTTTTTGCTATTCCCCAACCGGATGGAACCATGTTGGTAGAGGGGCCGATGCAAGCACCTTTCACGGTCAGACGCAATCTTGCCGCAGTGCTTGGGATACCGGTAAATCAGGTACAGGTCCGTCAGATTCACATGGGAGGCGGTTTTGGTGGTAAAGAGGACGCCCCTATCGACATAGGTTGCCGGGCCGCTGTACTGGCCCACCACACTGGACAGCCGGTTCGTCTGTCCCTTGAGCGCGAAGAAGTGACTCTGCAGACCTGTAAGCGCCATCCCATGATTATGGAGATCAGGATTGGAGCAAAAAAAGACGGACATCTAATGGCATTCGAGGGCGTCATCTATGATGAGCAGGGAGCGTACGCAGGCCTGGGGCCTGTCATTCCTCCCGCTGGGGGCTCCCATATCCACTCCATGGTGATGATGCCCGGTCCCTACCAAATACCCCACGTAAAAGTGGATGCCCATCTTTGCTATACCAACCATCCTTACGGAGGGGCTATGCGTGGTTTCGGCGCACCTCAGGTGCACATTGCCCATGAGCAAGTCATGGACGAGTTGGCACAGGAGCTTGGGATGGACCCTATGGAGTTGAGGCGTATAAACGCTTTTAGGCTCGGCTCGGTTACAGCCACCGGTCAAGTGCTGGATCAGAGTGTGGGGCTCATCGAGACATTGGATGCCTGTGCCAAGGCCTTCAACTGGGAGGACAGATACGGGAAGAGCCAATACGTTGACGCTGAAAGCAGCAAGCGGCGTGGTGTGGGTATTGGCATGGGCTGGTACCGTACCAGTGTTGGCACAAACGGCGACGGGTGCGGGGCGAACGTTTATGTGCATGAGGACGGTTCTGTCCTTCTTTATTCGGGCATTACCGAGATGGGCCAGGGAGCATTTACGGTCCTGCCTCAGATATGCGCAGAGGAATTAGGGGTGCGTATGGAGGATGTGCGTCTGGTGAAGCCCGATACCGATATGGTGCCGGAGTCAGGTCCCACTGTAGGCAGCCGTTCTACCACGTTAATGGGCAACGCCATTATCATGGCCGCTCGTCAGATTAAAGAGTCTATCCTTGAGATGGCCTCTGAAATGCTTCTCGTTCCCATTGACAGGCTTGAGGCCAGGGACCGCCAGATTTATGACCGGGAAAACCCCGGCAAATCTCTGGATTTCAAGGAAGTGGCTGCCAGGTGCATGGCCATGGGCAAGCGTCTCATTGGTCAGGGATGGTGGGCACCGCCTCCCCCTACCCTGGATCCGGAAACAGGTCAGGGCAATCCATATTTTGTCTATACCTACTCGACTCATATGACAGAGGTTTTGGTTGATGTGGAAACCGGTGAGGTAGAAGTAACCGATTATGTAGCCGCATTCGACGTCGGGAAGGCCATAAATCCCAAGGCAGTGGAAGGGCAGATCGAGGGAGGAGTGGCCATGGGTCTGGGCTATGCCCTTATGGAAAAGCTGGTCATGAAAGATGGCTATCCTCAAAACCTCAACCTGCAGGATTATCTGATCCCCACCACCCTGGATGTCCCTGACATTACACCTGTTATCCTTGAGGTTGAAAACAAGTTAGGGCCATATGGCGCCAAAGGTATTGGTGAGATGCCTAATATTCCAGCTACACCCGCTATTCTGAACGCCATAGCCAATGCGTGCGGCGGGCGCGTACGTTCCCTGCCAGCAGACCCGGAGAATGTGTTCGTGGCCATTCAGGAAGCAGGGGGACCGCCGGAAAGGTAGTGGTATTTTTATTTCACTTCCGAGAGGATTTTGTGGGTCTAATAAGGATACATCCAGCAAAACTGGGCTGTAAGAATCAACCTTTAAATAGTGCCGATCCATAAATGGCTGTTTTCTCATAGGCGAGCCGTAGAGTCTACGAACCGGAGGCCGCAATCTCATCGTTAGACTCAAATTTTAGTCCTCGAAATATTCCAAGTTTTCCTGACTGCCTTCTTTATCCCTAACCCTGAATTCCGCTTACCTGCGGGACCAAGGCGTGAACAACCAGACATTAACTTTAGGTACTTTTCCGGTTTATCCGAGTTAGGATAGGGAAGAGATATATACGAAAATAGGCTGAATCTGCAGGGACGAAGCTGTATTGCTGGACGCCCTGCCGGATCGAGGAGGTTTAAAAAATGGCAAACAAGCGGAAGCGCTACGAAGACCTTGACCAGACGGTGAAAGACCTGGTATTGAATGCCGGGGCCATTGACGTGGGTATTGTGACCACCGAGACCTTAGAAGGCGGGCCGCCGTCCACAGATTTGTCGTATGTATTGGATGGCGCCAGGTCGGCGATCGTTTTCGCACTGCCACTGGACCAGGAAAAGATCGAGCGGTTTCTCAAAAAGGAGGATTTCCCCGGGCATTGTCTGGACAATGTCCGCACCAACACCCAGGCCAGCGGCATCGCCCTTGAATTGGCCCGCTTTTTGGAAATGAAGGGGCATGCGGCGGTTCCTGTGGAATCAAACTTCGTCTACCGTAAAGACACTGCACGGGGACCGTTTGACGAAAAACCCCCGATTTCCCATCGCTACCTCGCCGTACGCTCCGGTATAGGGCATTTCGGGCTGTCCGGCAACGTCATACGGGAAAATGAGGGAGCAGCCATCATTTTGGGTTCCGTGGTTACGAAGGCCCATCTGACACCCACAGAGCCCCTGTCTGCCGGAGAGAGTTATTGCGACGAGTGCCGGCTCTGTATGGCCGCTTGCGCCTCTGGCCTGATGCACTCGGAAGAAAAAACCAGAGTTACCCTCGGTGGGGTTGAATTTTCCTATGCAAAACGGCAGAGCTACAACCGTTGCGACTATGTCTGCGGCGGGTTTTCCGGGCTTTCCAAGTCCGGCAAGTGGTCCACCTGGTCACCGGCCAGGTTTCCCATACCGGATAAGGACGAAGAGTTCCTGGAGGCCCTCCGTGGGACCCTTAAGCCGTATGCCCTGCGACCGAAACCGGGCATTGGCTTTTATCATCCCCTCCTGCCCGGGAACAAAGGGCAGAGCACCTGCGGCCATTGCCAGATCATCTGCCATCCGGACAAGGACGTTCGGGCGAAGCGTTTAAAAATGCTGACAGAAGCCGGAGTGGTTATACAGCTGGAAGACGGATCACTCAAAGGAGTTTCGCCTGAAGAGGCCCTGCAACACCTGGCGGCCATGAGCCCGGAAGAGCGGACACTGTATGAAAACATAACCCGGATAAACCGGAATTACGAATTTGGGGATTGAGGGATTGAGGAATTAAAAATATGTCCCCAGCCCAATGCAGGCCTTCGGCCGCAACCAAATAATAATAGAAAAAATGGCGTTCATT
>JACNJD010000383.1 GCA_014382715.1 Candidatus Desulfacyla euxinica
AAGGTGTCCGTTTCGACACCCAATTCCACCGTGGCCACATAAACTTTTTCACCGGACATGATAAACTGAGAAAGCTTTGTTCCCTGGCCTAAAAGGATGATCAACAACCCGGTGGCAAACGGATCTAATGTCCCGGCGTGCCCGACCTTGACAGGAGTACCTCCTCGGAATAAGGCCTTGACCTTCTTAACTACCCCATGGGAGGTTTCGCCATGTCCCTTGTCAGTTAAGAGTATCCCGTCAGACGCATGTTCCATCCAAAAACCGGCCAGCCTCTTTCAAAAAATCGTTCTTTACGTCCTTTAAAGACCCTTGGAATCTGAATCCGGCGGCCCGGACATGCCCTCCGCCTCCGAACCGGGATGCCAACCGGGCCACATTCAGCCAACTGTTGGATCGGAGACTGAATTTGCATTCGTTTTCGTCTATTTCACGAATTAAAACACCAAGCTCAACCCCAAAGATAAACCGGGGATAATCTACAAATCTCTCACTGTCAGACTGTTGTGCTCCAGCTTTTTTAAACATCCCCTGAGAAAGTATCATGATAGCGATTTTTTTCTCATGATGGAATTCAATTGTCCTCAGGGCCATTTCTAACAATTTTAGTCGGGGCAGGCTATGGCTGTTCATTACCTGCTTTGATATCTCCCAGGGGTCTGCCCCCAGCTCCAGCAAGGCTGCCGCAATTCTCAGGGCCTCAGCCGTGGTATTGCTATACCTGAAAGAACCGGTGTCTGTCTGGATAGCGGCAAATATGTTTCCGGCAACATCAGACCCCATTGGAAGGCCTGCTTCCTCTAACAATCTGTACACCAGTTCGCCTGTAGAAGAGCTTTCGGGCTCAACCAGGTTCAGATCCCCAAAGGACTCGTTGGTTTCATGATGGTCAATATTTATTACGAGTCGAAAATTTTCTAAATGATTTTCGAATTCCCCCAATCTTGATCTCTCAGCACAATCCAGGGCCACAGCAGCATCAAAATCCCCGTCGACATCAAGTATGTTGACAATTTTGTCAGCCCCTTTTAAGAGATTCAGGGGAGGGGGAATCGGGTTCTGCGCAAGAATCGAAACTTCCTTGCCTGCATCAGACAGGCTTTTGCCAAGGGCGAGCATGGAACCTATGCCATCGCCATCCGGGTCCTTATGGGTCATAAGCAGAAAACGTTTTCCTTCTGATAGCACTGCTGAAATCTTGCCAAGAGACGTCATTGTCCTTTTTCAGCTTCCCGGATTTTCTGAAAGACCTGCTCCATATGACTCCCATCTTCTAAAGAATGATCGTGCACAAACGAAATCTCAGGCACGTAACGCAGCTCCATCCTGATGCCGATTTCTCTCTTTATGAATCCTTTGGCGCTGTTCAGGCCTGCCTGGGCCTTTTCTTTCTGCACCTGATCCCCTACTATACTGTAAAAGATCTTGGCCCGTTTAAGATCATCGCTAAGACGGATTCCGGTCAATGTGGCCCCCTGAACCCTCGGGTCTTTCACCTTTTCTAAGAGAAGAAAGGCGATTTCCCTTAAGATCAGGTCTCCCACTCTCACTGCTCGTTTGCCTGGCAGCATTTCCGATCCTTAAAATATCATCCGCAGACCCGCCTGTCGAAGATACCGCGATGCGGTGCCTCTGCGAGGCACAAGCTGGCAAGTTGCGCAGATTGAGGGGTTATAGATTAAAAATATCCATTTCAGTATTCACAATTTCTGCAAGGTACAGCGAATCGAGAAATTCCAGTATGTGATTTAAGGAGGAGTCAATGTGACGTCGATCATTCCCTATTGCACTGACTCCCAACTCAATTTTCTGCCACTTATCATTGGAGCCAACCTCTGCAACGGAAACATTGAACTTGGACTTCACTTTATCCACCATGCTCCGGACTACTTTTCGTTTCCCCTTGAGAGATCGATTGTCGAAGAGTCTAAATTCAATTTTTAAGGTCCCAACTACCATTTTCTATAACTTCGCAGCGACCTCCTCTATCTCATAGACCTGAAAAATATCTGCCGGTTTTATGTCACTGTAGTTCTCTAAACCGATACCACATTCATATCCGGTCTGGACCTCTTTAACATCCTCTTTAAATCGTCTGAGCGAGGCGAGCTTCCCATCAAATACGACCACGTTGTCACGCAAGAGCCTTACGTTTGCATTTCTGTCAACATGCCCATCCGTGACCTGACATCCTGCAACCGCGCCCACTTTTGGAACACGAAATATCTCTTTGACCTCTGCGTGGCCAATAACATGTTCTTCCAGAATCGGCTCTAATAAGCCGGTCATGGCAAGGCGAATATCTTTGATGGCATTATAAATGACATCGTAGTACCGAATATCGACATTTTCTTTTTCCGAAACCTCAACAACGCGTGGGGTTGCCCTTACATTGAACCCTATAATAATAGCCCCAGAGGCAGTAGCAAGCATTACATCCGACTCTGTAATGGCTCCAGTTGCCGAATGAATGACATTGAGGTTGATCTCTTCTGTACTCTGTTTGACTAATGAATCAGAAAGCGCTTCCGCTGAACCCTGAACGTCTGTCTTTAAGATGATGTTAAGTTCCTTCACACCCTCCTTGTTTATCCTGTCAAAAAGGTCCTCGAGACTTACCGGACCCCTCTTTGCCACTTCCTGCTTCTGACCCCTGGTCTTTCGATGTTCAATGATCTGTTTAGCGGTTTTTTCATCTTTTACAACTATAAATTCATCACCTGCCATGGGAACACCCGAAATACCGTACAGTTTGACAGGAACAGACGGGCCGGCGCTTTTCATCATCTTCCCTTTGTGATCAAGCATTGCCCTCACCCGCCCAAAATAATCTCCGCAGACGAATTGAGAACCCTGGTTGAGTGATCCGTTCTTTATCAGGACTGTGGCCACTGGTCCCCTGCTCTTGTCTAATTCTGCCTCTATAACGGTTCCCCTCGCATCTCTATTGTGATTACCCTGCAATTCGAGCATTTCGGATTGAAGCAATATAAGGCCTAATAGCTCTTCGACCCCTTCACCTGTTTTGGCCGAAACATGCCCTAACAAGGTTTCTCCACCCCATTCCTCAGGAGCAAGATCGAGTTCAGCTAATTCTCTCTTTACCTTTTCTGGATCTGCTTCCGGTTTGTCGATCTTATTAACTGCAACCACTATAGGTATATTTGCTGCGCGGGCGTGATTAATCGCTTCTTTTGTCTGAGGCATGGCACCGTCATCTGCTGCCACAACCAGCACTATGATGTCAGTAACTTTTGCCCCCCTTGCCCGCATGGCAGTAAATGCTTCATGCCCGGGGGTATCCAAAAAAACGATATCACCCCTTGCGGCTTTGACATAATAGGCCCCGATATGTTGCGTAATGCCCCCTGATTCCCCTCCTATGATATTAGATTCCCGAATATAATCAAGCAACGAGGTCTTTCCGTGATCAACATGCCCCATAATGGTTACTACGGGTGGTCTTGGAGATAGATCTTCAGGGCGATCAACAACGTCTGAAAGGAAACTCTCCTCCTCAAAGGTATCCAGTTCAAGTTCGAAACCAAGATCATCTGCCACAACAGATGCGGTTTCAAAGTCTATGGACTGGTTAATGTTTGTCATTACACCCAAATTAATCAACCGCTTCATCAGTTCAGCCGCCTTGGTCCCCATGGCCTTGGCCAAATCGACGACCGTGACCAGTTCCTGGACCTTGATCCTTCTCTTTATGGCCTTGGGAACGGTGATTTCGGTATGCTTGAAGTTTTTGGGGGTTTCTTTCCCTTTCCTGCCGCCTTTCCGCCCTTTGCGTTTGCGGGGGCGGCCATTGTAAAGATCGGCACGTTCGTAGACTTCCTTTTTTTGCCGTCGAAATGTCCCTCGGGCAGGAGTATCTTCAGTCTTTGCTTCTTTTCTGCCCTTTTTCTTTTTTGAGGGCATTCCTTTTCTCGGCTTTTCTTCCTTATCCTTTGGGGGCCCCAGCGGGGGTTTAATCCTTGATGTCTTAGGAGGGGTGACCTTTTTTTTGGCTTCAGCTTTCTTGGCTAGAAGACCCTTCAGTGGACCTTCCTCAGGGCTCATTATGATTTTGGCCGGCTGATCAACTTTCTTCTTTTTACCCCTTTTCGGCTTTGCCTTCTTTGCTTTAGCTAAGGGTATTTCTGCGGGAGCCCTGACGTCCTTCTTTTCTTCAGGGATGACAGGGGTAGAAGGCTTTTCTTTTAACTCGGGTTCTTCCTTTTGTACGTCCTCAACATCGGGTATTTCCTTGGTTTCCCCCTTTTCCTCCAATACTTTCTCTTTAGGGGCGGCTTTCTCTTTAGGAATTTTTTCTTCCGCTACAACAGTTTCGGGGGGTGTCTGCTCGACTCTGACAACCTTCTTGCGCCTGCGAATCACCGTGGGTTTGATTCGTTTTTCCACCACCACTTCTGATACAGCTCCGGACACAATCTCCCTTGCCCTGACAACCGATTGTTCATCAAGAGTGCTCATGTAATTCTTGATGTCCATTCCACCGGCGGTGAGCTTCTCCACCAACTGCTTGCTCTCCAGGTCGAGTTCTTTTGCTAATTCATAAACCCTGACTTTAGCCATTGATTCCCCCAAAAATTATTCAAATTGGCCGTACACCAGCCTGTTTTCTGTCCTGAATGCCCTATTGAGACGTCTGCTCGTTTTCAGGGCCATCAAACAGGATTTGTCAGCACAGACATAGGCGCCCCGGCCCTTTCCTTTCCCGCTAATGTCTTGAACTACCATTCCTCCGGCAGTCAAGGTGAGCCTGGTCAAATCCTTCTTGCCCCGCTTTATGCCGCAGCATATGCATGTCCTTATGGGTATGTGACCTTTCCCTTTACTCATTAGGGGCTTTTACGCTCTCGGTTTTATTATCATCCTGTCCAGGCAGGTCCTCGATTCCAGACTTTTCCACCGCATCCGTCTCAGCGTCTTCATTGTCAGGGGCATCCTTATCTGTGGCTTTCCCTCTCTTACTCTCTAAGGGGTTTGCCGCCGTTGGTTCTTTCGGCTTATCTTTTTCGATCTTAGCCCTTTTAGCTCGTTCATCAGTATAACGGATGGCCTCTTTGATAAGTTCCTCTGCCCTCGACTCTGACATTCCCTTTATAGAGAGTAGATCTTCAACCCTGGCCCCTGCCACATCCCCGGCAGATTTAAAGTCAGCCTCATATAGATCGGTGGCTCTCTTTTCCCCTATTCCCGGAAGATCGAGAAGGGATCGGTATCCGTCCTTGAGGGCCTCATTATAATTGGTTTCGCCAACTACATCCAATCTCCATCCGGTTAATCTCGAGGCCAACCGCACATTCTGCCCTCTTTTTCCTATTGCCAATGACAGCTGGTCATCGGGGACCACTACTTCCATACTGCGGCTTTCCTCATCTACGATGACCCTCGTAATTTCAGCGGGCGCCAAGGCATTACATATAAATTTTGCTGCGTCAGGATCCCAGGTGACAATATCTATTTTTTCCCCGCGCAGTTCCTGTACCACTGCCTGCACCCTTCTCCCCTTCATCCCTACACACGCCCCCACTGGATCCACATCAAAGTCTTTAGAGCTTACCGCAATCTTGGCCCTGGCTCCAGGTTCTCGGGCGACTTGTACTACTTGCACAATACCCTCAGAAATTTCGGGAACTTCGTTTTCAAATAGGACTGCCAGGAAATTTGGATGGGTCCTGGAAAGTATAATCTGCGGTCCTCGACTGAACTGTTTTACATCGAAAATATACGCCCTGACCCGATCGCCCTGTCTGTATGACTCCCTCGGCATCTGCTCTTTTTGTGGCAGCTCGGCTTCTGCCCTCCCTACATTGACAATAATGGCGCCCCTGTCAAATCGCTGCACGATCCCGTTGAGGACTTCTCCGCGCCGGTCTTTAAAATCCTCATAGACCATATCTCTCTCAGCCTCTTTCAGACGCTGCATTATCACCTGTTTGGCTGATTGGGCTGCTATCCTTCCAAAAGCGTCGGTATCCATCTTGATCCCGAGACTGTCCCCCGGTTCTGATTCAGGATCCATCTCGCGTCCTTCTTTGAGGGATATTTGAAGATTTTTATTTGTCACCTCTTCAACAACTTCCTTGAATTCGAAGGCCTCAATCTCCCCAACGTCCTCATTATACCTTACCTCGAGATCGTAATCCGGGCCGAATTTCTTGCGAGCTGCTGCCTTCACTGCCTCTTCAAGTGCTTCTATCAATATATCCGGCTCAACACCTCTTTCACGGCTTACCTGGTCAATAACCCTCTTCAAATCCGAAATCATCACTTAAACTCCGTCAGAATTGATAGTCTCGTAAAAAGTCAAAAAGTAGACCTTTTTACGAAAATTAGTCCCCAAAATCATACACCAAATTAGCTTTTTCAACATCCCCATAAGAGAGCAAAATCAAATCATCTTTCACGCTAAGACACAAAATCCCATCCTTAAAGGATTGCAGATTCCCTCGAAAATTTCGCTGTCCTTCAAAGGGGGTGGTCATCCTTATTTTCATGTCCTTTCCAACAGCTCTCTGAAAATCCTTTTCCTTTTTAAGACGTCTGTTGAGACCTGGAGAGGAGACTTCCAGGACATATCCTTGATGGAAAATATCTTTGACTTCAATCAGATCGCCGATCTCTCTGCTTACCCGGGTACAGTGATCTAATGTGATTCCTCCTGATTTATCCACATAGATCCTGAGTATCCACCTCCCCTGTTCAAAAAGATATTCAATATCAACCAGTTCAATTTCTATCTCATCAAGAATCGGTTCAATAAGGGCGCATACCTCTCTTATAATCGGGCTGGTCATTTCTGACATGGTCTGAGTCAATCCCAATCCAATAAAACAAAAAAGCGGGCTATGACGCCCGCTTCCCCTTTGCAGACTAAATTGTAAAGCGCTCTATTACATAAGATCCTCTGAGTAAAAATAGAAGGAATTATGAAAAACCAACGCAGTGTCCGCAATTCGAAGTAGATCAATCGCTCTTGAAACCGGTTGACAACCTCAAAAAGGGGGAATGACGTCAAAACTTACTAACAACTAATGGAGCGGGCAACGGGGTTCGAACCCGCGACACCAAGCTTGGGAAGCTTGTACTCTACCAACTGAGCTATGCCCGCTTAGGACT
>JACNJD010000385.1 GCA_014382715.1 Candidatus Desulfacyla euxinica
GAAATCGTTTTTAAAAAGGGCTCAAACGCCTCTTTTGTAAAGCCCGTATTATAAGATGCTTTAGCGATGGTGCGTTTTAATGCTGCAATTCTGTTATCGTGCCAGAATCCTCTCCATGCCTCAAGGTTTTGCTTCTCTCTCTCCTTCCCAGGGAAAATCATCGATGGAACAAACCCGGAGGAAAGCACGCCTGAAGCAAGGTCCTGGTCTATCATTTCAAGTAGTATGTCACCTTCCCTCTGGAGTTCTTTTACGTCTTTTCCCTCTGTCATCAGGTAGGTTTTTTTAAAGATATTATCACCCCATACATCAGCAAGGAGTTCTTCGGCGCTGGCGGTTTCTTCACTCACGGTATTCATGGAGCTCAGCTTCACATCGAAGTCCGGCTTTGCAAAAAACAGCATTCCCAGGGCGAAGAAAAGTGAGACATAGGCGCCCTTCTTACCGAATGAAGAGAATCTTCTCACAGCATTCCTGAGGGGTAAGGCCTTTCTGCGTGCCGGAGGCATGGAAGGGAAGATCATTGGGAAAACCGCATGAACAAATATGAATGAAAATGCAATACCAAGGGCCGTGAACAGACCGATTTGTTCGAAAACGGGGAAGTCGCAAAAACAGAGTGCCCCGAAAGCCCCGATTGTTGTCAGGGCAGCAAGCAATCCCACCGCCCATATTTCTCTCGAAGCCTCTTTGCCTGAGGTCTTATGAGGACGGTCGAGGAACAGCAGATAGGCTATGGCATGATCCACGGTTATGGATATAACTGCCCCACCAAAACCGAGTGTCATGATCGAGATAGACCTGTGGAGGAGAGCAAAGACGAAAAACGCCGCCACCGTTCCTGCCAATGCGGGTAAAAAGGCAAACAGGCCGAGTAGAGGTCTGGGAAAGGCAAAGATAAGGAGAAGGGCAATTCCTGCTGTTGCCAGTAGTATTGCTTTTTCAACATCCTTTTTTGCTATGAGTTCGTTATCCAGAGCAGCTCGATATGCCCCCACCGGTGTAAGGGTAATGCCCACTCCATTTTCAGCGCTTTCGCTATGGAGTTCATCCGACACTGTATTAATCAGCTTTGTAATCTTCAGGGCAAAGGCGGTGTCAGTACCTGAAGATATGGGATTGGCAATTAACAGGAGGTGCTTTTTGTCATGTGATATGAGTTTGCCTTTATATATTTCCAGATTCTCCAAAGGGGCAAGATGGGACAGCTTAGCCAAAACCATATCCTTTAGCCCAAAGGGGTCTTTTGAGATAAATTCCGATTGACCAATCCCCTCTAAACCCATCAGCCCTGAGCGAAGACTTTCCAGCCTCTTATAGACATTATCGTTCTCTAAAAGGGGTTTTACCTTGTCATTGAGATCTTTTGCAGTGAACATCACGGGCAGGTTATTTAAGATATGAGATATTAAATCAGGAATGAGGTCTTGAATATCGCGTGTTCCGACCTGTTTGAACAGCCCGCTCTTTTTTAGGCTTTGCTCAACCCGTTCCCCGTATTCAACAAGGGCGTCCGGGTCATCTCTCTCAAGGCCGATATCGATGACCAGCTGATCATGGATCGGATGATTCTCAAAGATATATCCTGCATCTGAGATTACAGGATCGTTCTGGGGCAGATATCCTGTTATATCAGTATCGATTTCGATCAGGAAGAGTGATACGCAGAAGAGGGCTATTATTATGAAGATGGAAAGGATTAAAATGGGCAGGTTGATGGTAGATGTTTTCATGGGGCCTTTTAGAGAGTTATGATGGCGATTATCAGCAATACGAGAAGGATATGCGCCCCTATGATAAGGGTTTTATTGTAATTAAAAAACTCGTTCATTTTCTGTATTCTTCGGAGTCCCCCGCATAGCCTCCTGAATTTATCCAATGTGAGGCATCTTTGATTGTCCGATCGAGAATTACTCTGAAATGCAAAAGAGGGGTAAACCGCATACATCTCGGTACCCGTAATACCGCGCAGCATGTCATCAAAAGGTATTTTTTGCCATGGTATTTTCACTATGGTCTTGGCGAACTCAGCGGTAAGCGCATACGCATGGGCCAGGCTCCTAAATCTTATCTTCAGCACGGAGCTGTTGTCTGTTTTCCGAGATTTTTTTACCATGCAGCCAAAAAACATCATTTTAGAATCGGTATTTGTCTTTAAAAAACCAATGCATTTCTTGAGAGTATCAGGGTTGAATCGATCAAAAATAATATCATCTTCAAAAATGACAATTGTGTCAGCGTGGGCGCGAATCGCTTTTTCCATGCAGAGGATGTGTGACTCATAGATTCCCTGTTCGCAGTCAACCGGGTGTTTATTTACAATCATGAATTCGACCCTGTCGGCTAATCCGACAGACCTGAACTGGGCCCTTGCCTGTTCTCTTCTATCCACACGTTCATATAATGAAATGCAGTAGATTTTGTCGAAATATTCCCAGTACGTGGCAAAATTCTCAGGCATTTTTTTGTCTTTGGCTTCAGGCAAAAATGAAACCTGTCACTCAAAATACTTGATTGTATGGCAACATGTGGCGTAGAATTTCATCTTATAGTGGCTGTTCGACTTACATTTACATATTTGTAGAAAAGAATTCAACCCAATTTCACCCGAAATTTGCAGCTTGTAATTGTACGGTTAAAAAAATAGCCACAGACTCAGAGACACAGAGAAAGGCATTTTAAGGAAAAGGGAGCCGTTTTTTATTTCTCTGTGCCTGTGGCAAAAAAATTAAAATCTAAACGCACAGGTCGAAATTTTCTGAAGGCCGACTTAAACGATGAACCAGATGACCACGAATATGTTGAGAAGAATTGCGAAGACTGATTTTGTCAGCAAGGCTATTGAGGAGCAGGCCGATCTGAGCGCGTTTAAAGAGCGACCAACTGGACGAATTATTGTTGGAATATCTGCGATTGGGTTCAGCTATATCATTGGCTGGCCCGCAATAAGCCTTCTCGGAGTTATGTCGATCTATTTCAATAAACCCCTGATAGTAATAATTGGTGGTCCTTTGACATATGGATTATCTCATCTGGTCTTTATCCTGGGGATGTATCTTGCCGGAGCCAAGTATACGAAAATATTTATACGATGGGCAGCAAGGGTCATAATGGAGAAATTCTTAGGTAGTGAATCGGAAGTCTGAGGGCTCGAATTCACCCGTCATCTTGACAGGTACCCCTCAATTATCTATATTTCCTGTAAACTAAAAATATATTAACAACATCCCCCCTCGGAGGCGTCAAATGAAAACAACAGTGGGAGTTTTGTCAGCAGGTGGTGATTGTCCCGGGATCAACAGCACCATTCACTGGCTTGTGTACTCGGCCCTTGACAAAGATCTGGCCCCTTTACGTGGAACGATGTTCCAGGTTATGGGTATTATGGATGGCTGGAAGGGCTTGATAGAGGTCAAGCCGGAAAAAAAGGCGAGCCTGAATCGCTGGACAATGAACCTCAACATGGAATTAGTCCGCACCTGGGACAGATATGGGGGGACCCGGCTTGGAACGAGCCGTATCAACCCTTTGGATCCCAAGAACGACAAATCGGATCTGATCATTGATAACTGCAAAAAATTGGGCCTGGATGCCTTAGTGGTCATCGGGGGGAGCGACGGTCTTGGGACGGCATACAGGCTTTACAAGCAAGGGTTGAAGGTTGTCGGGATTCCGAAGACCATTGACAGGGATCTATATGGGACCGATTACACTATTGGATTTGATTCAGCAGTGAACATTATTACCGAGGATATCGACAGGCTGCGAATAACCGCAGGCTCGCACAGTCGGATATTCGTAGTTGAATGTATGGGGAGAAGAGCGGGTTGGCTTGCCCTGGAGGGGGGCGAGGCATCAGGCGTTGCTATAACCCTTATCCCTGAGCACGATTTTGTTATGGACCGCGTAATAGAACTTCTATCCATGAGAAGGAAGGCAGGGCAGCGCTACAGTATCGTTCTGGTTGCCGAAGGGGCAAAGCCGAGAGGCATGGAACCTGTTCAGGAAAGACGGGGACGGGACGGGTTCGGACATTATTATTTAGGCGGAATCGGGGGTTTTGTTGCAGAGGAGATAGAAAAAAACACCAGTATGGAGGTGAGGTACGTTGCGTTAAGACACCTCCAGAGGGGTGGAGCGCCCACTGCCTATGATCGTCGTATGGGCCGAAAATTCGGGGTGGCATCGGTGGATATGATTGTAAATGAAGACTTTGGTCGGATGGTCGGTATAAAGCAGAATGAGATTATTTCAACCCCGCTCAAGATGGTCCTGGATAAATTACACTTAGTGGACGTGGAAAAATTCTATAACACCAAAAATTATAAGAGCCTTGATCTTATTATTTAAGGGATGAGATAGCTTTCCTATTTCATAATCTTAATCTTCATCCTAATCTTGATGGTCTCGTAAAAGTCTGAAAGACCGTCACTCCAGCAAGAAATATTAAACCCTGAACCTTGAACCCGTGAACGTCTACAAAAAGATCTTGCCGGGGTTCAATATCCCTTTCGGGTCAAAGGCCTTCTTTATGAGGGTCATGAGGTCAAGACCGGCCCGGGGGATTTCCATTTCGAGATAAGGCGCTTTGGTAATCCCAATCCCATGCTCTCCGGTGATGGTCCCCCCCATGTCGATAACCTTTTTAAATAACTCTTTCACTACTGTTTGGGCATTGTTCAATTGGTTGGGGTCCTCTTTGTCAAGCATTATGTTGACGTGGATGTTCCCGTCGCCCGCATGACCGAAGGCTGCCACGGGGAGATCATACCTTCGGGCCAGTTCATCCAAAAGAATTGCCAGTTCAGCCATCGTGCTTCTCGGAACAACAATATCTTCGCTTATTTTATGAGGACTCAATTTAAAGAGAGAAGGGGAGACGTTCCTCCGGGCCTCCCATAACCTGTCCGCTTCTTTCTGGCCTGATGCTGCCTCGAATTTGATAGCCCCACCACGATTGCACACCTCTCTGATTATCTCGACCTCGCGTGCTACAAGCTCTTCATCTCCATCTACCTCTATCAACAGCATGGCCCCGGACTCCCTGGGCATTGTCAGCCCCAGCTCTTCTCTCACACAGTTAATGCATAACCTGTCCAAGAACTCCAGGATAGTCGGAATGATTTTGTTCCGTATTATGTCAGAGACGGTCTGAACAGCGGATGATACATCAGGGAAAAAGGCGATCATGGTCCTATTGGCCGCTGGTTTTGGGATCAGGCGAAGGGTGACGGCGGTAATGACTGCCAGGGTGCCTTCAGACCCTGTGATGAGACGGGTCAGGTCATAGCCTGCCACACCTTTCATGGTTTCAACTCCAGTGTTTATGATTTCTCCTGTGGGGAGCACCACTTCAAGGCCCAGGACATAGTCTCTCGTTACACCGTACTTTACCGCTTTTAAACCTCCTGCGCATTCTGCCACGTTTCCGCCTATGGTGGAGATGTTTAAACTGGCTGGATCCGGCGGGTAAAAGAGACCAACTTTTTCAACTGCTTCCTGTAGATGAGCGGTAATGACACCGGGCTCTACCCTTGCGATGAGATTGTCTTGATCAATCAGGAGGATGCTGTTAAGGCGATTCATAGATATTACGAGGCCGCCTTTCACAGGAAGAGCCCCACCGCTCATACCACTCCCCGCTCCCCTCGGTACAACGGGAAAACCGGTTTCGGATGCGAGATGCAGGATCCTGGAAATTTCTTCGCTCTTTCCGGGAAAGGCGACGGCATCGGGCATGAACTCTAACTTGGTGGCATCGGTTCCATATTCGGCCAAATTTTCTACAGCGCTTATCAGGTGATCGGCACCGACTATATCAGATATTTTTTTGAGGGCAGCTTCCGGTATCATCGGGTAATGGGCGAGCGGGTTTTGATGGCATGTTCGAGTGTCATTCGGTCCATATATTTCAGGTCCCCTCCCATGGGAACGCCTAAGGCGATCCTTGATATTTTAATGCGGGGATCTTTATCTGATAAGAGTTTGGCCAGGAAAGAGGCAGTGGCCTCCCCTGCTGTGGTAGGGTTGGTAGCAAGGATGACCTCATCAATTATTTCCCCTTCGAGCCTGGTCAAAAGCTTGCCTATTTTCAGGTCTTCCGGACCGATCCCATCTAAAGGGGAAAGTACGCCATGAAGTACGTGGTATCTTCCCCTGAAGATCCCGGCCTCCTCTATTGCGAGCTGGTCTCCAGGTCCTTCAACAACACAGACCGATCCATTAGCGCGATTGTCATCCCTGCAGATTGAGCAGGCATCATCATCGGTAAGATTGAAGCATATGGAGCAGAACCTGATCTTTTCTTTGACATCTATCAGGCTCCGGGCCAGCCCTTCTGCCAGATCCCGGTTACTTCTCAATACATGAAGGGCAACCCGGGTTGCAGATTTCTGCCCGATCCCGGGGAGCCTGGAGAATTGCGCAATTAGATTTTCTAAAGATGGTGGATAGATTCCCATGGCGGTGAAGTGCCTAAAGTGTCTAAAGTTTAAAGTGCCTAAAGTTAAAGGTGGTGTTTGACATTTTAAAATAAACGGTTCCAGAACAAGGTGTTTGTCGAGCAACCTGCTTGCGTAAATCGAGGTGGACAAACCGGTCGGAATTCTTGACTTTCTGTTGCGAGTGTTTTCTGGCCTGGTTTATCTTGGAGGCCTTGATGAAGCCAGTCCTCTTAAAAAAGTCACGAAGTTCCTTAACTTTAGGCACTTTAGGCACTTCAAACTCTAAACTTTGCGTACTTTAGGCACTTAGATCAGCCATCAAATTACATAAGGCCGGGCATTCCGGGTATATTCATTCCCTTAGTCAGCTTTCCCATTTCCTCGTTCATCATGGCTTTGGCTTTGTTTAAGGCGTCATTGACTGCCGCCATAATGAGGTCCTGCAACATCTCTACATCGTCCGGATCAACGACCTCCGGATCGATGCTAATGGAAAGCACCTCCTGTGCTCCATTGGCCACGACTGTAACCATACCGCCTCCGGCGGAAGCCTCAACTGTTCTCTCGCTAAGCTCTTCCTGCAGCTTGGCCATCTTAGTCTGAAATTTCTGGGCCTGCTTCATGATCTGACCCATATTAGGCATCCCTTTCATCT
>JACNJD010000349.1 GCA_014382715.1 Candidatus Desulfacyla euxinica
TTACCTGCCGTGTGCTTCATCAAGGGCTTCTCTCAGCAATTCCGCCCATGCATCAAGAGCCATTTTTGCGTGGCCCCATTTGGTAAACCCCTGAATATAATCCGCGGGATGTACAGGTAATCCTACCTTCTTGCCCCGAACCGTTGTGGGGGAGATCCCCAGTGCAAACAGACGGCGCGGGCAGTCCTCTCGTTGAAAATGAGTGCCTGGATCGGCTCGATTACGCATTGTTGGGGCTTTTCAATGCTCCAGATTTAAAGTTTACATTGACATCTTTCGAGGCCTGTTTTAATGAATATCCAACGACATAAAAGAAAATGGAGGAAACGAAAATGAAGGTCAAAACTTCTCTGGTCTGTTCAGGGGTGCTTTTCATCCTGTCCCTGGCTTTTTTCCCTGGAGGCGGGCTGGCAGCGGACAAAAAAATCTACACCCTGGACCAATGTGTCAAGGAGGCATTGGCCAATAACTGGAGACTCAAGGCCAAGAAGGAAACCATCGACCAGGCCCAATATGTGAAAAACCAGGCCAGGGCGGATTTCCTGCCCAAATTGAGCACATCATACGGTTTCACCAGGTACAAATCTCTTAGAACGACTCAAATTCAGGGAGGGACTTTTAATATTGGCAGTTTGAACAATTATCAGTGGAAAGGGACTATAACGCAGCCTATTTTTACCGGATTTGCCTTGATAAGCGCTTATCGTCTTTCCGAGTTGGGCATCGATCAGTCTGAACTGGAGGTTGAATTAGAGACTCTCGACCTGGCCTTAAATGTAAAAACAGCCTACTTCGATATCCTGACAGCGGACAACGCCGTGGAAACAGCGGAGTTGGCGGCCGAGGCCCTGGAATCCCATGCGGAAGTGGCACGGAATTTTTACAAGGTGGGGATGATTCCAATAAATGACCTCCTGCAGTCAGAAGTGGAAGCCGGCAATGCAAAGCAATACGTTGTAAGAGCCCGAAATGCGGCCCGATTGACCCGTTCTACATTAAATACGATTTTATCCAGACCTGTTAACGCAGAGGTAAATATTGTAGACATCGAGGTCCATGAAGTACAGAAGGGGGACTTTCAGGCATACCTTGAAGAGGCTCTCAAAAACCGCCCCGAAATAAAGCTTATAGACAATAATCTCCTTCAGACAGACCAGGTGATAAATATAACCGAGAGCAAAAACTATCCCGAGGTTGTGTTCGTTTGGGAATATACAAAGGAGGGCGACAGCCCTTCGGTGGATGGAGGGGCCGGGCACGAGCCAAGCAACTGGGCAGCACAAGCTGCTTTGAAGTGGACATTCTGGGAGTGGGGCAAGACCCATTATGCAGTAAAACAGCAGGAAAGCATCAAGAACGAACTCTTGAAGACCAGGATGCAAATGGAACAGGATATACAGCTTCAAATCAAAGATTCGGTACTGAATATTCAAACAGCCGAAACTAATATCCCGATTACACGTAAGGCTGTTGAACAGGGCGAAGAAAATCTGAGGGTCAGCCAGGAACGTTATAAGGCCCAGGTAAGCACTTCAACTGAAGTACTTGATGCCCAGAGATATTTGTCAGATGCGAGAGTCTTTTACTATACTGCGCTCTTTCAGTATCATTTGGCAAAGGCCAGGCTGCAGAGGGCCATGGGTACTTATTAGGTGATTGACCAAGCATGATTCAGCTATTTGACCTGTCCAAAAAATTCGGTCCCAACGTTGCGCTAAATGATATCAGGCTGAGGATTCGCCAAGGAGAATTTGTTTTTGTTACCGGCCCGAGCGGCGCCGGAAAAACGACCCTTCTCAGATTGATCTTCGGAGCTGAAAAACCCGCCAGCGGTTACATACTTATAAATGCTGTCAACCTCAATAGGATCAGCAGACCAAAACTCGATCTCCTGCGCCGGAAGATCGGCTTTGTGTTTCAGGATTTTAAGCTGCTTCCCAGAAAAACGGTATTTGAAAACGTGGCCATTGCTTTGGAGGTAATCGGTCTGCGTCCGAAGTTTGTCAGGAAAAAGACCCATCAAACACTCAGGCTGGTGGGTCTGGCCGAAAAAGAGAAGTCATACCCCCTTTCGTTGTCCGGAGGAGAACAGCAAAGGGTGGCTATCGCAAGAGCAATCGTAAAAGACCCCCTGATTCTCTTGGCCGATGAGCCAACAGGAAACTTAGATCCACAGCTGACCATGGAAATAATGGAGCTTTTCAAGAGCATACACCGGAAGGGCACCACTGTAGTCGTTGCCACTCACAGCCAAGAACTGCTGGAGGCTACGGACTGCAGAACAATCCTTTTGAATCGCGGAAAAATCTCCGAGGATACACCCTGATGTGTCTGCAAGAATCCGCTTTAAGCACGGATAGTATAAAGTGTGAAGCGGGGGATGAAGGAAGCTAAAATTGAGGTTCTATTTCGTAAGACAGGCCTATATGAATATCAGGAAAAATCTGAGCGTTCATATCCTGAGCCTGGGCACTATAGTTGCGTCTCTGTTGATTTTGGGTGCGTTCTTGTTGCTTTTCGGCAACCTTAACAACTGGCTCCAGCGATGGGGAACCGCCCTCTCCATGTCAATTTACCTTAAGGATGGAATTAGTGAGTACAGGAGAGACAAGGTTTATTCCTTTATCAGGGGTCTCCCTGAAGCCGAAATCAAGCGATTTATATCCAAAGAAGAAGCTTTGAAAGATTTGAGAGCTGCTTTAGGGGAAGATGCAGGGTTCTTAAATCGTTTAGTGCGTAACCCGCTCCCTGCATCATACGAAATTGTTTTTGAGAGTAAAGGAACTCATGGAGTTGAACCTGAAAGAATAAAGGGGGAACTGGAGAAATTAGATGGTGTGGAAGAGGTGCAATATAGTAATGAATGGCTAAATAAGCTTGAGGGCTTCCTGAACGTAGTCAGGCTAATCGGTTTTATAATAGGGGGCCTTTTATGCTTATGTGTCGTCTTTATAGTCACCAACACCATTAAGTTAACTATCTATTCACGTAAAGATGAGATCGAAATACTTAAATTGGTAGGCGCCACAGACTGGTTTGTCAAAACACCATTTCTAATAGAAGGAACGATTCAGGGTATATCAGGCGGAGTTTTAGCTGTCTTGATGCTCTTCTCAGGTTATCTCATTCTCCCTACAAAGGGTGTCTCCCTTTTAGGCCTTACCCCTCTTGATTTTGTCTTCCTGCCCGCCGGATATCTGGTTTTAATCCTTATATTAGGTGCGGTCTTAGGGGTGATAGGCAGTTTTATCGCCATAGGCCGTTTTTTTGCAGTATGAAGAAAAAAGCCTTTTTTTCATTGGCAAGATGCCTGATTTTATCGGGTCTTATAATAAACCTTGGTATTTTATTGAGATTTACTCATGGCGATGCAGCACAAGCGCCCGATAGAAATCAAAGGCAGATCGAGAAAATCGAGCGCAAACTCTCAAGCGAAAAGCAAAAACTGAAGAAAATCGACTCACAGGAGAAGGATCTGCTGGACCAATTGGCCAGTTTAGAGCAGGAGGTCGCAAAAAAGAGAGGTGCAGTGAATGAATTAAGCAAGAAGTTACATCGTGCAGAAGCTAACGTTGGTGTGCTTAGGCGGAAGTTATCAACCTTGAAGCAGTCATCACAAGATATTGAGACCAAAGTTTCGAGCAAACTGGTTAAATTGTATAAGCACACCAGAAAGGGCTATATCAGGACTTTGCTCGAAGTAAAGGATATCGCCCAGTTTTGGCGGAGGGTGAAATATCTCAGGGCCGTCATGGAAGAGGACAGGATGGCCCTGATCAGATCGGCAAAGGAAGCGCATGATCACCAGGATGAGATTTCGAGGACAGAGGCAAAGCTAACTGAGATTAGAAATATTAGCAGTGAAAAGAAGGCTCGCCTGATGTTATTAAAAGAAGAGCTCAAGAAAAAAGTTCTTCGTTTAATGAAAATCCACAATGAAAAGGAATTCTATGAAACGGCAGTCGTGGAATTGCAGGCAGCAGCAGAAAGTCTGAAACAAACTCTGATAAATATTGAGAAAAAAGATAATAATGACATAGATCGATCTTTTCATTTTAAAGATTTTAGGGGTAAACTCGCTTACCCCTTTAAAGGGAGGGTGATTGGATATAAAAAGATACCTGGATCTGCAAGACCGGGAGCATATAAGGGGATTGTCATTGAAGGGGTTCCGGGTTCAGATGTGAAGGTCATTTTCTCAGGAGTTGTCGCTTTTTCAGGAAAACTTAAAGGCTACGGTGAGCTTGTTATTATAAATCACGGCTCACGTTTTTTCACTGTGTCAGCACATCTCTCCAAAAGAAATAAAATAGAAGGGGATGTGGTAGAAGAGGGAGACGTGCTCGGGCAGATAGGGGGGAAGAGAACTTCAGGGGGAGCAAGACTCTACTTTGAGATCAGAAGGGGTGGAAAAAGCTTGAATCCCCAGGAGTGGTTAAAGGCTAAATAGGCTTGACAAGCATTTTTTTGTTGCCATTACCGATCAAATTAATTAGATCTCTCGTAATCTGTGCTGAGAATTGAACACTTCGAGTGGAAATAGAAAGGCGCTAAATGATAAGGAGGAGGAAATGTTGATTCTTAAAAGAAAATTAGTCGCAAATATTGTCTTGATAGCTCTTTTTGTGGGGGGACTCCTTTTTTTTAACGGCAATGACGCCAAGGTCGAAGCTGACACGGAAGATGTGTACAAGAATATTGAGATTTTCACCGAAGTGCTCAGACAGGTGGAAAACAGCTATGTTGAACCCCAGGATTCTCAGAAACTGATCTACGGGGCCATAAAAGGGATGATCCAAAGCCTTGATCCCCATTCATCCTTTATGACAAAGGAAGAATATAAAGAGTTAATGACCGAAACCAAGGGAAGCTTTTCCGGGATAGGAATTGAGATAACTATTAAGGACAAGATCCTGACCGTAGTATCTCCCATAGAGGGAACGCCGGCCTATAAAGCAGGAATGAAGGCGGGCGATAAAATTATTAAGGTGGAGGGTGAGTCAACACAGGATATGGGTATAATGGAGGCGGTAAAGAAGATCAGAGGTCCTGAAGGGAGCAAGGTCAACTTAACCATTGTGCGAGAAGGGATGGGTAAGCCCTTGGAACTCTCCATTACAAGGGGCGTCATTCCTCTGAAAAGTGTTCGGTACTACGTCCTTTCTCCAGGTATTGGATATATCAGAATTTCAAATTTTCAAAGTAATACGTCTAATGACCTCTCGTCAGCCCTTGAGATACTCGACAAGGATGGAATGTTGAAAGGTCTGATTATAGATCTGAGGAACAATCCTGGAGGGCTCCTATCCCAGGCCATAAAAGTTTCTGAGCAATTTCTCGATTCTGGTGTCATCGTCAGCACCAAAGGGAGAGAAAGCTCTCACAATATAACGGCCACAGCTCACAAGAACAAAAAAGATAGTGAATACCCCATAATTGTCTTAGTCAACGGGGGGAGCGCCAGCGCCGCGGAAATTGTGGCAGGCGCCCTTCAGGACAATAAAAAGGCCATAATCCTAGGAACCAGAACTTTTGGGAAAGGCTCGGTGCAGTCGATTTTGCCTCTCTCAGATGGCTCTGGTCTGCGTCTAACTACGGCCCGGTACTATACGCCAAGCGGCAAGTCGATTCAGTCAAGCGGGATCACACCCGATATTGAGATGCCATTCGTGGCCACTGAAGAAAAGGCGAAAAAGAAGTCTCCCCGTTTTATTAGAGAAGAAGACCTGAAAGGCCACATACTTTTGGAAGAGGACAACGCCAAGAAAACCGATGAAAAAAAACCAAAGGATGAAAAAAACCAGAAAGTCAAGAGGCTTCTCGAGAGGGATAATCAGGTTCGTCAGGCCTTGCAGCTTCTGAAAAGCTGGACCATCTTCTCGAAGATAAAACCGGGCTCCTGACAATTTCTCAATGAATAAGAAAAAGCGCCCTTTCCTCCTGATACTTCTTCCTGCATCATTGGTCGCTATCATTCTGCTTGGTGTACATCTCTATATTTCGACCACTGCCATTACGGTCGCCCCGCCTATCTATGAAGAGATGCTCCCATCGATAAATGATTCCTACGATGTAATAAATAAAACTTATTATAAAATCCGTAAGCCCCTGCCTAAGAGTGGTATCCAGGAAGAAGATCTTCGACCAAAGATTGCCATTATTATTGATGATTTGGGATATAATTCTGACTTAGCTTTTTCGTTTCTCAAGTTGAATCTGGAACTCAGTCTTTCAATCCTCCCTTCTGCCCCCTTCACTGATATCATTGTTCGAGAAGCCAACAAAAAAGGGCGTGAGATTATTTTACACCAGCCGATGGAGCCAAAGGATTATCCATCTGTCGACCCCGGGCGTAGCGCACTGCTTCTTTCAATGAATGAGATGGAGATCCGGCAGGTTTTAGACAAAAATTTGAAAGAAATTGCGGGGGCAAAGGGGGTAAACAACCATATGGGATCTTCTTTTACAGAAAACCGGGAGAAAATGAAGGTAATCCTCCAGGAATTGAAAAATCGGGGGCTTTTCTATGTTGACAGTCGGACCACAAGGTGGACAGTTGGTTTCAAGCAGGCAAGAAAAATCGGACTACCTGCGGCTGAAAGAACCGTGTTTTTGGATAATAACCCAGATCCCAAAGCGATATGTGTACAGATTGAACATCTTTTAGAAATTGCAGAAAATCTTGGTTCGGCTATAGGAATTGGCCACCCATACAATGAAACGTTTGAAATTATAGAGAAATATCAGGACAGGCTGAGAGAGGAGTTTGATGTTATTCCCGTATCGAAATTGGTCAGATAAAATAAAAGCATTTTTTTCAGGATATGGCAAAAAAAAGATTGACATCTTTAAATGGCACAGGTATAATTTCCTCTTCCTTTGCATTTCACCAACAAAATGACTTGCTGAATTTGAGCTTGACATTTGCAGGGGGATACCTTAAATTTATAGTATTGGTTTAAGACATTTGTTCCTTGAAAACTAAATAGTGATGTAGTGTAGGTCTCTAAAAAAAAGAAATAGGGTCAAAAGCCCTCTAAAGTTTAAGTGGAGAGTTTGATCCTGGCTCAGAACGAACGCTGGCGGCGTGCCTA
>JACNJD010000310.1:0-3816 GCA_014382715.1 Candidatus Desulfacyla euxinica
GTATCGGAGAAAGGATGAGACCAGCAGTCCTCACAGGTGAGTATTTTATGACAGGCGATGTTGCCTGTGCAGAAGGCGCTCTGGCAGCAGGGTGCCGTTTTTTTGGAGCTTATCCGATCACGCCTGCCACAGAG
The DNA here is from genome assembly GCA_014382715.1 of Candidatus Desulfacyla euxinica. Classification (GTDB taxonomy): domain Bacteria; phylum Desulfobacterota; class DSM-4660; order Desulfatiglandales; family Desulfatiglandaceae; genus Desulfacyla; species Desulfacyla euxinica. Next base: position 135 of record JACNJD010000310.1, read on the forward strand.
GTTGCAGAGCATATTGCAGGGAGGCTCCCGGAGGTTGGTGGAACATTTATCCAGATGGAGGACGAAATTGCGGCCATGGCCTCAATAATCGGCGCCTCATGTGCGGGGGTAAAGAGTATGACATCGACCTCAGGCCCCGGTTTTAGCCTGATGATGGAAAATATAGGCCTGGCGATCTGTACAGAAACCCCATGTGTTGTGGTAAATGTGCAACGAGCGGGTCCATCCACGGGTCTCCCCACCCAGGGGGCACAGGGTGATATGATGCAGGCTCGGTGGGGTTCCCACGGTCATTATGACATCATCGCCTTGGCGCCATCTTCACCCCAGGAGATCTTCTACCAGACCATTGAAGCCTTTAACCTGAGTGAAACCTATCGGTTGCCCGTACTGATCATGACCGATGAGATGATAGGCCATATCAGCGAAAGGGTCGTCATCCCTGATGCGAAAAAAATCAAGACCGTTTCAAGGCGAAGACCAAAGGGTAGAAAGGACCGTTTCAAGCCATTTGAGCCAGGGGCCAATGGAGTGGCCCCCATGGCCCATGCGGGCGAGGGATATCATATCCATGTGACCGGATTGACCCATGACGAACGGGGCTATCCGGTGATGACCGTTGAGGCCCAGAAAGCGATGATGGCCCAGCTCATGGGAAAGATCCAGCGGAATCTCGACGAAATTATTCGAACAGAGGCCTACCGGCTTGAGGATGCGGAAGTTGTTATTGTCTCCTATGGCGTGTCCGCTCGAACCAGCCTGGCCGCGGTTGATGAAGCGCGTGATCAAGGTATAAAGGCAGGCCTGCTGCGATTGATCACCGTATGGCCTTTCCCGGAGACCCAGATCCGGAACCTGGCAAAAAAGGTGAAAGGCTTTGTTACGGTGGAGATCAATTTAGGTCAAATCCATCTCGAAGTGGAAAGATGCGCCGCAAACAAGGCCCCATCCTTTTTGGTGGGGCACCCGGGGGGAACAATCATTACGCCTGAGCGTGTTGTAGAGGCGTTGAAGGAGTTTTTTTAAAAGTATGAACCAGATCAGTAAGCAAGTCAAACACCCCTTAGATGATCTCCTACGAACAGACCGTATTCCGCATATCTGGTGTCCCGGGTGTGGTATCGGCACGGCGTTTTCCTCCTGCCTTATCGCCATGAGAGAGAGCGGTATTGATCTTGAGAAAACAGTGATGGTCTCAGGAATAGGCTGTTCAGGAAGAGGGGCGGGATATGTAAATTTAGACTCCTATCATACCACACATGGGAGGGCTATCCCCTTTGCCACAGGGATGAAATTGGCCAACCCCGAACTTAATGTTGTGGTATTCAGTGGTGACGGAGACCTCTTCGCCATCGGCGGCAATCATTTTATCCATGCGGCGCGACGAAATGTGGACCTCACCATTGTGTGTGTCAATAATTTCAATTATGGCATGACAGGGGGGCAGGTGGCAGCCACGACCCCTCTCAAGGCCAAGACGACCACCACGCCCGTGGGAAATCCCGATACTCCTTTCAATCTCCCTCTTTTGGCCTACGCATCAGGGGCCACCTATGTGGCGAGATGGACCATCCTGCATACCCGTGATCTTACTGAATCAATCGAGGAGGCCCTTCTCAACAGAGGGTTTTCCTTTATTGAGGTCTTATCACCTTGCCCGGTCAATTACGGCCGGAGAAATAAGGAAAATGGGATAGACTCATTAAAGATCTATCAGGAGCGGACCATTATCAGGAATGATGCCCAGCCATGGGAATTGGATATCGATTTTGAGAGGGGAATTGTCTTGGGCAAATTTATTCAGACGGAACGTCCTACCTGTAAAGACAGATATGACAACACATGCCGGCCAAAGGAACTTATAGAGGGCGAAAAGGGTCTGGAATAATGACCAGAAGAAAAGCGAAAGCCGCGAAGCAGGAGATAATTTTTACAGGTTTTGGCGGCCAGGGGATCATCTTAGCAGGTCGCATTCTCGGCCAGGCGGCGGTCATAGGTGACCACAGGGAGAGCACCTTGGTCCAGGCATATGGACCCGAGGCACGTGGCGGCGCATGCAGCGCCCAGGTGACTATAGCCGACCAGCCTATTCATTATCCTTACGTGAGAAGGCCGGATGTTTTAGTGTGTATGTCTCAGGGCGGTTTTGACAAGTTCATCGGCCAGATGAAGGAGGGGGGGACCTTGCTGATCGACCAGGATCTGGTTCAGCCTCGAGGGTTTGGCGGCCAGTTTTTTTCCATCCCCTCTACCCGGATTGCCGAGGAGTTGGGAAGGAAGATGATGGCAAATATTATCATGTTGGGTTTCTTCACCGCCATAACCGGGGCGGTCTCTGTTGATGCCGCCCGAGATGCCGTGTCCGATTCGGTTCCCAAGGGGACTGAGGAAATGAATGGTACAGCCTTCAATAAGGGCTGGGATTACGGGCTGGCCGTGCTCAAGGGACGAGAAAAGAAGGCCACTGGGAAGGCAGGAGCCTGAAGATGACACGTCCAAAAGACCGTCTGTACAGAGTCCTTATCATAGGTGCAACGCCGTCAGGGATAGCGGCTGCCGGTAAATTGGGCGAACTGGGCATCCCCGTGACGCTTGTGGACCCTGATCCCGATTTAGACCAGAAATTGGGCAACGAAGAATGGCGGCTAGCCTCGGGCGTACCCCTGAATTATGCTTACCGGCCCGGTCTGATAAGGATTTTGCGCAATCCCATCATCCGTTGCGTCCTACCCGCCCGGGTCATTTCCATCAAGCACACCCCCCAGGGATTCCGCGCAAAGATACAAAGCTCCGAGACATTTATTGAGCCTGAGCAATGCGTCCTGTGCGGCCGCTGCTTTGAGATCTGTCCTGTTGCCCTCCCAGATGGAGGAAAGCCCATACGGCTTGGCCCGAGGACGGCCCTCCCCGGAAGACCGGTCATCGACAAGAGGCAGCAGCCGTTATGCCAGGCCTCCTGCCCTTTAGGAGTAAATGCCCAGGCCTACATAGCCCTCACAAGGGCCGGTAGATTTCAAGAGGCGCTCGATATCGTCAGAAAAGATAATGTTCTGCCCGGGATATGTGGAAGGGTGTGTACCCATCCCTGTGAAGAAGTCTGCAGAAGGGGAGACTTGGATGAACCGATCGCCATAAGAGATATCAAACGGTTTGTGGCGGATTACGAGATCTCCAGCCCTAATGATCCAATATCCTCGGAGATCGAGAGGATAGATAAAAAAATCGCTGTCATCGGATCAGGACCGGCAGGATTGGCGGCAGCCGCCGATTTAGCCCGCCTTGGTTATAATGTAACAGTCTTTGAGAAAGAGGCCAAGGCGGGAGGCCTCCTTCGCTATGGGATCGGTCCTCATCGTCTACCGAGGGATGTCCTCGATTATGAGGTTCAATATATTCGAAATCTGGGTGTCCAGTTTAAAACCTCCTGTGGTGTTGATCTTTCCGGTTCTTTCAGCAATCTAAAAGAGGATTTCGATATAGTGATATTGACTGTTGGTTCCTGGGCCGACAGGCGGCTCGGAGTGCCGGGGGAGGATTTAGAGGGTGTAGAGGGGTGTCTTTCTGTTCTGAACAGGCTTTATCGTGATGACCGGGAACCAAAAGAGTCTGAGGTCCGGCAACAGGGAGAAGCCAAGGCAGAAGAGTTGGCCGTAATCGGCGATGGCAATGCCGCCTTTGACTT
>JACNJD010000310.1:4265-7044 GCA_014382715.1 Candidatus Desulfacyla euxinica
CGCACGAGCGTTCCCGGTGTCTATGGCGCCGGCGATGCCGTTACCGGCCCCTCCACCGTGGTGGAGTCAATGGCTTCCGGGAGGGCTCTGGCCCGTTCGGTTCACCTGGAACTTAGTGGTGAAGAAGGACCGATGGAGACATCGCGACCTGAAGAAAGGGACTTCTCCGAGATACCCTCAGACATACCTTCTGTTGCCCGACCGACCATGCCCGAAAGACAGCCCTCTGTGAGAAAGATGAATTTCTCGGAAGTGGCATTAGGCCTGAGCGAATCTCAGGTCATTTTTGAGGCTGAACGTTGTCTCCAGTGCGGAATATGTTCCGAATGTCTACTCTGCACTGATACCTGCAGCACCTTAGGGGCTATTAATCACTTAGAGCAACCTGAAAACAGTGTGGAGCATGCCGGAGTGGTGATTATTGCTGATCCGGAGGCAGCCCCTGCTGTCAAGGGAGAGGACGTGATCAGAGCCTATGGCCCCAAGGCTGCCAAGCCAGATGTGTACGCAATGATCATACGCGGTTTTGCTGCTGCAGCAAATGCCATGGTTTTGCTCGGAGGCGCTTCCGAGAGGCCAAGGGGTCGAGGGGTTTCCTTTTTGCCGCCTGACCCCGAGCTGTCGCCTGAAATTCGCATAGGGGTCTTTGTATGCCGGTGTAACGACGCATTTGGGTGGCATGATGAGATGGACCAGTATGTGGAGGGTCTGACACAGAAGGAAGAGATCGTCCATGCTGAAATCATGCCTTCTGCCTGCGTGCCGGAAGGGACTGCGGCGATGTTGAAGGCTATTCGTGAAAAAGGTATTACCCGGGTGGTCCTTGCCTCCTGCGTGTGCTGCCCCCTCGACTTTGTATGCAGCGCCTGCACAGATCAGAGAAGTCGCCTGAAGGACGCACTCTTTCATGGGACAGGAATCAGCCGGGCCATGGTTGAAACCTGCAACTTAAGGGGTGAGGCGCTGCGGTATCTTATGGAAGACAGCGCTACTGCTCTGGATCGTTTTACCGGGCTGATCACCCGATCCGTCAACAGGGCCAAGAGTTTGAGGCCTCTTCCGGCCCCGGTGAGGACCTATAATTTTGCTACTGCGGTAATCGGCGAGTCAGAATCAGCTGTAAACAGCGCTCAAACCTTAGCCTCTGCCGGGCTTGAGGTCTTTATGTTCGGAAATGAGGGCAGGCCATTAACGAAAAAGCTGTCCCATACCAATATTCACTGTTTTGAAGGATCTGAAGTCACCGGTATGAGCGGTACATTGGGTGATTTCCAGATCTTTGTGAAGACAGAAGGATTGTCTCAAGTTATACAGGTGGGGGCCATAATCTTAGGAGAAAAGGCAAGAGGGCAGATACCTTATATTTCCCAGAAGGGGCTCCCGAGCAGTATACTGACATCCTCAATCCAAAAACGCGGTACTCCCGGGACACCTTTTATCTATCCTGGAGCGACCTCTATCGCCGGTCTTTTCAAGGCCTATCCGCCCGGCATTCACGTATCTAAACGGAGGGCAGGCGCTGCCGCGGCTGCTCTTGCTGCGGCAATTATGCCTCGGGGCCCAAGGCAAAGCAAAGGATTTACCGTAGTGGTGGACAAAGATCTTTGCCGGGGATGCGGGCGCTGTATCGAGATCTGTCCTTATCAAGCGGTTACCCTCCAGGAAAATAGAATGGGTGGATGGTATGCGATGGTAGACGAGGCCCTCTGTAAGGGGTGCGGCAACTGTATCTCCGTATGCCCGTCAAACGCGGCTGACAGCCCCTATCGGGATCAGAAGTATCTCGAGCAATTGCTTGGAGCGGTGCTTGTAGAAACCGGTTAAGCGATTTCAGGCTTCAGGATGTATGATGCAGGATACAGGATGTAGGATGCACGATGCAGGATGGATGATTAGGATGGTTGGATGATTGATTCGTGACGGTGTTCCTTACGCCTTATGCCTTGCGCCTTACGCCTTGGTTACGGATGCAGGATGTAAGATATACGATACAGGATGAGAAGAAGAGGGAACCTGGAACCTCTGAACCTCTGGACCCTTGAATCTGTGAACGTCTGCAAACGATGATGGAGTGATTAAGCATATCCATGACAGATTTTAATATCATACTTTTCATGTGCAACTGGGGACCGCATGCGGCGTATCAGAGGCTTCAGGACAACGGGTCGCAGATTCCCGACAATATCAAGATGGTGCGTATTCCATGTACAGGAAGGATCAACAAGGCCCTCCTTTTTAAGTCCTTTGAAATGGGGGCGAACGGTGTAGCCCTGATAGGGTGTGAACCGGGCGCATGCCGGTATGGAACAGGGACTACCAACGCACAAGAGCATGTAGAGGACACCCGGGGCATCTTAGAACTGTTAGGTTTGGGAAAGGACCGCCTTCGTCTCGTCACCTTCCTGCCCGATGAATCGGAACCCCTCCTTGAGTTTCTGCAACGCTTTTCAAGGGAAATAGGGGAGATGGGTGCAAGCCCCATAAGGCCGGCCACGGAATCGATGCCAGTGGCTGAAAGGGACGAGGCCATTAAAAAACTTATATCTACCCACGATGTTTATGCCTGCCAGGACTGTGGGAAATGTTCGTCCGCCTGCCCCCTGACCCTCGCTGGAAAACCTTTTTCCCCAAGGGCCATGGCAAATGCCGTGATCGCTGGAGATATTGATTCCCCTTCAGTGCAAGAAGACGTCTGGTCCTGTCTGACCTGTGGACTATGTTATGATCGGTGTCCCTCTGCAGTAGATTTCTCCGGGTTTATTCGGGATCTGCGTGATAT
>JACNJD010000388.1 GCA_014382715.1 Candidatus Desulfacyla euxinica
CATCCTGGTTCATCTTCATATAAAAGGCCTTGATCTCTTTTGGATAGTCTACCAGCACTACCGGACCTTTAAAGACCTTTTCACAGAGATAACGCTCATGTTCTGACTGGAGGTCGCAGCCCCACTCCACAGGAAACTCAAACTTCTGCTCCGCCTTCTTGAGGATATCGACCCCTTCGGTATAGGTGAGGATCTCAAAATCGTGAGAAACCAGGGTTTCAAGGGTTTTGAAAAGCGTGTTGTCAATGAAGCGGTTAAAAAATTCCATGTCCTCTTTACAGTTATCCAGAACCGAGGCAAATACCTGCTTCAGAAATTCAATGGCAAGGGCCGCGTTCTCTTCAAGATTGCAGAAGGCCATCTCTGGCTCAACCATCCAGAATTCAGCCAGGTGACGCGACGTGTTTGAGTTCTCGGCCCTGAACGTGGGCCCGAAGGTGTATACATCGCCCATTGCAAGGGCATAGATCTCTGCTTCCAACTGCCCGCTTACCGTCAGATTTGCCTGGCCGCCAAAGAAGTCTTTTGTAAAATCAATATTCCCTTCTTTCTCGGGCGCACGATTCAGATCAAAGGTGGTTACCTTAAACATTTCGCCTGCGCCCTCACAGTCACTCCCCGTAATAATAGGGGTGTGGAGGTAGATAAAACCCCGTTCCTGAAAAAAGGTGTGAATAGCGTGGGCCATGGCGTTCCTCACTCTCGCCACAGCCCCAAAGGTGTTGGTTCTCGGTCTCAGATGGGCAATCGACCGTAGGAATTCAAAGGAGTGCCGTTTCTTTTGAAGGGGATAAATGTCCGGATCGGCCCATCCTAAGACCTCTATCTCTTCGGCCTTCAATTCCATCTTCTGTCCCTTGCCCGGAGACGCAGCCAAGATACCCACCGTCTTGATCGAACACCCAGTCTGCAATTTAAGGATTTCACTCCCATAATTTGCCAATTCCTGATCCGCTATTATCTGCATACCGGCCAAAGATGATCCATCATTGATTTCAATAAAAGAAAATCCCCCCTTGGAATCTCTGCGTGTCCTCACCCAGCCCATAACAGTGTACCGGGCACCTATATTTTCAGCCGCTATAATCTCAGCGATCCTGGTCCGTCTCAAAACCTGTCACCTCGCAATCCAAAATCGATCACCCCTCTTTCCTTTCAAACTCAGACATAAATCCCACCAGAGCCTTCACTGCATCAATCCCTGTGGCATTATATATGGATGCCCGGCAACCACCCACCGAACGATGCCCTTTGAGCCCTCCGAAACCTTCTTCAAGGGCCTCTGCCACAAACTTTTTCTCCAAATCCTCATTCGGAAGTCTGAAGGTCAGGTTCATCAGGGAGCGGCTATCCTTGACTGCAGTTCCTTGGTAAAACCCGGACTGATCAATGAAATCATAGAGGATGGACCCTTTCTCCTGATTGATCTGCTCCATCTTCTCCAGGCCCCCTATGGTCTCCTCAAGCCATTTGAGGACCAGGTTAATCGTATAAATAACCACACAGGCAGGCGTGTTAAACATGGAGTTCTTCCCGGAAAAAGTGGTGTATTTCATCATGGCAGGCAGGTTATCCGGCGTTCTTTCCAACATATCCTTTCTAATAATGACCATAGCCGAACCCGAAGGTCCTATGTTTTTCTGGGCCCCTGCATAGATCAGCCCGAAAGGAGCGACATCAAAGGGGCGGCTCATAATGTCAGAAGACATGTCACAGACAAGGGGTATGCCAGCGGCATCAGGGAATTGGGCCCACTGGGTACCCTTTATGGTATTGTTTGAAGTAAAGTGGAGATATGAAGCATCCCGGTCAATGGTGAACTCCTTTGGGATATATGAAAAACCCTTGTCTTCAGAAGATGCGATTACACGGACATCCTTTCCCTGAACTTCAGCCTCCTTAATTGCCTTGGTTGACCAGGTGCCCGTATTTATATAATCTACAGGCCTCCCTTCTAACGCTAAATTCATAGGTATCATACAGAACTGCAGGCTGGCGCCCCCCTGGATAAACAGGACATGAAAATCATCGCCAAGACCAAGAAGCCTTTCCGTTCTTTCAACAGCCTCATTGATAACATCGTCAAACCACTTTGAACGATGGCTCACCTCTAAGACAGACATCCCGGAACCCTTGAAATCAAGAAGCTCTGCCTGGATTTCCTCTAACACAGACAAAGGTAATGCAGCTGGACCGGCATTAAAATTATAAATTCTTTTTCCCATATTTACTTCTCCTTTAATCACGCAATTTTTCGAGCATCGCTTTAACTATATCAAGACACTCTTTGTCCTTTTCAAAGGGGGGGAGGCCATCAAGATCCGCCTCAATGATCTCACTCCGGTATGGCATAAAGCCAAGGAATTCGAAATCGGGCATCTCATTTAAAAGAAAGTCCCTGTCTTTTTCCGATCGTATCTTATTCCCCACAAAACTCAAGTTTTTGATACCGATATCCCCGGCTAATCTGCGTACTTGATTGGCGGTCTCAATACTTCGTCTGCCAGGCTCCACAACGACTATTAATCTGTCCACGTTCATAGCCGTTCCTCTGCCCAAGTGCTCCAGACCCGCCTCCATATCCAAGACCACCGCCTCGTCCCGGGCCAATACAATATGGCCAACGAGCCTCTTGAGAAGGGTGCTTTCAGGGCATATACACCCTGCCCCCCCTGCTTTTACGCCGCCCATGACCATCACCTTTACTCCATCAACCTCAACGGACAGCCTGTCGGGAAGGTCATTGACCTTGGGATTCAGTTTAAAAAATGATCCCATGGTCCCCACCTTGGCCTCGGTCCTCTCTTCAATCAGCTCCTTCATCTGTGAAATCGGCACGATTTCATCGCTGTTCTTGACCCCGAGGGCCTGGGCCAGATTTGCATCAGGGTCTGCGTCGATAGCCAGGACCTTTCTTCCCTCGTCTGCCAGGGCCCTGATCAAGAAAGAGGCAAAGGTAGTCTTACCCACGCCCCCTTTGCCACTAACGGCAATCTTCATAAATCGTCTCCTTCATAAAAAAACACCCTCACCGGAAAACCTATTCCCAATGAGGGCGTTTATGAAATCCGATCTAAATGCTTAGCGCTAAACAGCTTCCTTTAAGGCCTTACCAGGCACAAATTTGGGGACCCTCTTTGCCTTGATCTTGATCTTTTCACCGGTTTGCGGATTTATACCTTTTCTCGCCTTCCTCTTGTCTACCTTGAATGTCCCGAAACCGATCAGTGTGACCTTCTGCTTCTTTTTCAAGGCCTTGGTAATACTTGAAAAAACACAATCCACTGCCGCCTTGGCTTCTTTCTTGGTTCCAACAACCTTGGCCACCTCATTTACTAAATCCCCTTTGTTCATGTTACGCCCTCCTTCTTTTGAAATGTTGAAGTGAAAAAGCCGATCTTCCTTTTAATCCCACCGCTAAAATACAGCAACTTCAAATCAATAACAACATTCCCGGTTATGATATAACACCTTCGCAACTGTCTATCGTAATTTCAAAAGAAACTCAATACATTATAGGGGATCTACCTTTAGCCAATCCACCTGTTTACTGATGCCGCCTCTGTTATTTTCCAGTAGTAGAGCAGACGATATTTCATATCCCACATCTTGTCAAGGATTTATATAACGATTTATGTAAGTTATTCTGGCATGAGCCCTGAATTCGTAATCTTCCAGCAGTGGTGTCCTTTAGGCTTTCTTTCAAAATCGGGCGGCAGCGTTGTCCTTGAAAGGTCTTCAACCTGAAATTCATTTAGGCTGGCAAGATCCATCTTGAATTTGCGGTAATTAGTGGAAAACAGAATTATTCCATCATTTTCCAGCAGCCCTGCAACAAGCCGGATCAATTTCACATGATCCTTTTGGACATCAAAGACCATCTTTAACTTCTTTGAATTTGAGAAGGTAGGGGGATCAAGGAAGATGAGATCGTATCTCTGCCTTGTACCCTTAAGCCAGTTCAGACAATCGGCATGTTGAAAAAAATGCCGGTTGTAGCCGAAACCGTTCAAGGCCAGATTCCTCTTTGCCCACCCTAAATAGACCTTGGACATATCCACAGAAGTTGTCGATTTAGCACCCCCTTTGGCTGCATAAACCGTTGCAGTTCCAGTATAGGCAAAGAGATTCAGGAATCGTTTCCCCGCGGCCAGATCTCTGATCATGGAGCGGGTTATCCTTTGATCAAGGAATAGACCGGTATCTATGTAATCGGTAAAATTCACTAAGAATCTGCAGTCTTTTTCATCAACCTGGTGGAAAACCCCATCCGCCCCCTGTTTCCCGTACTGTGCCTTGCCTTTCTGACGTCTACGCTCTTTTAAGAAAATATTTCCCCTGGGGGTGTCAAGCAGACCAGGCAGAACCAAGAGCACATCCTTCAGTCGGGCTTCCGCCTTTTCGGGGTCAACCGTATTCGGGGCCTTATATTCCTGGACATGAACCCATTTTCCGTAGATATCAACGGCAACTGCATACTCAGGGAGGTCCTGATCATAAACTCTGAAACAGGTTATGTTTTCCTTTCTAAACCTTTTCCTAAACCTCTTCAGGTTTTTCCGCAGACGATTGGCAAACATCTCCGCCGCTGGATCAGGTTTTATAAGGGTTTCGGCCAACTCAGGTCTGAAGATGCGATGTTCCGTCTCCACAAACCATTCCGGCTCGATTCTGAAATTCAAGAGCTTACATTCAAGGGCCCCGTTGAAAAGAGAATATTTCTTTTCCGCCCTAATGCCCATCCTTTTTCCCAGGTCCACATTACCGGTAAAAAGACTCGCTCTCCATCCCCTAAAATGCTCCTTAAGACGTCTGCCTATGCTTGCGTAGAGCGGCTTTAACTCTCTGATTTCCCCGAGTCGCTCTCCATAAGGTGGATTCAAGACCACCATTCCAGGAACATTTTTCATTTTAGGATGAGGAACACAGGCGGCAAATTCCCTCCTTTCAAAATGTATAAAACCTCTCAATCCAACCCGTTCCAAACTGGCAACAGCGTTCTTAACTCCCTTTGAGTCAGCGTCATAACCCACAATAGGTGGAAGTTTCTTCATACCCGCCGACTTCCTCTCTTCGGCTTCTTTAAGAAGTCTTTCCCAGATTTCCGGTCTATGCCCATTCCAGTTAAGAAAACCGAAATACTCCCGCAAAAGAGAAGGAGCAGAATCGGAAGCCATTAAGGCAGCCTCAATCGGCAGGGTTCCGGAGCCGGTCATTGGATCAATCAAGCCCCCTCCCCTTCTTGCTACTTCCGGCCAGCCAGCGCACATCAAAATCGCGGCAGCCAGATTTTCTTTCAGCGGCGCCTCCCCCGCCCCTGTCCTGTACCCTCGTTTGTGAAGACTTTCCCCGGAAAGATCAATACTGACAGCAGCTTCATCTTCCAGAAGATAAACATTTACCCTGACATCGGGTCTGGCGCGATCCACTGAAGGCCTCTTTTCAAATTGATCACGAAACTGGTCTACAATGGCGTCTTTTACCTTCAACGCCCCATAATGGCTATGATTGATTTTGGAACGGGAAGACTTGAAATCAACAGCAAGGGTACCGTTCGGATTGAGATGCTCTGCCCAGGGGATATTTTGCACCCCACGATAAAGATCCTCCGGAGTTTCGGCCCGAAAGCTCGCAATGGGCAAGAGTACCCTGTTTGCGGTTCGCAGCCACAGACAGGCCCGATAGCCCATTTCAAGGTCTCCCTCGAAAAAGGCGCCTGATCTCGACTGTTTTACTTCTCCGGCTCCAAGGCTTTTCAGTTCATTAACCAGAGGGGTTTCGACGCCTTTTGGCGCTACAGCAAAGAATTTAACAGGATTGTTTATGGGTGCCATCTTAGATGATATTATATGAAAACCAGACCGTGAAAGCAACCCTGTACCGGCAAAAAGGCCGAACAAAACTAAGACAAAACTAAAAGCCATTTTCCTGGATTTTCGTTCAGACACTACTTTACTTAACGAAGATAATAGTTTACATTACAAAGACTACGAATTCTGATAGATTGAAACGGTAGCAAAGGGGGTAAATGATGAACCATCAGGAAGGAGACTTCAAAGGGATCAGGGACCTGAAAATCTATTATCAGTGCTGGCTGCCTGAAAAAGATCCAAAAGCTGTGCTATTGATTGTACATGGCCTCGCAGAGCATAGCGGAAGGTATATGAACCTCGTCAATCATTTTGTTCCATTGGGTTATGCCATATATGGTGTCGACCACATCGGACATGGCAAATCCGATGGCTTACGGGTATACGTGGAGCGATTCGAGGATTTTACAGATACCCTCAAGGACTTCTCCCATATGATTCGCGACTGGCAACCCAAAAAGCCGATTTTTCTGATCGGGCACAGCATGGGCGGTCTGATCAGTTCAATTTTTCTTCTCGATCATCAGGATGAACTGTCAGGCGCGGTTCTCTCCGGGCCAAGCGTCAAAGTCCCGGACATGTCATCGGTTACCATTTTAGCGGGCAAGTTATTTTCTACTTTGATGCCCAAACTCGGATTGCTTGCATTAGAGGCAGACGGTGTGAGCAGGGATCCGGAAGTGGTGAAGGCTTATATCAACGATCCCCTGGTGTACACAGGAAAAATTACAGCCCGCCTCGCTGCTGAACTCCTCAAGGCAATGAAGAGTGCTGCTGCTGGCGCGTCCAAAATTACATTGCCGATTTTGATTGCGCAAGGCAGTGAAGACAGACTGGTAGATCCGGATGGAGCTCAGATGCTTCATGATACGGTCGGCTCCGTCGATAAAACCCTCAAGATCTACGATGGCCTGTATCACGAAATATTTAATGAGCCCGAACACCACAAAGTTTTGGGCGATGTCGAAGCATGGTTGGAATCACGACACAAAACTTCCACAATTTTCTAAGGGTCTGGAAATCAATAACTCATTGGAATTGGCGAACAGAGCCCTAAGCTCCGGGAGACGAGCTTACCGCTTCCACTGTAAACTCACTCAAATTATCCGGTAGATTGTCAAATACGATCATAAAAGGAATGGTTGCCCCTGACGGTAAATTGAAATTCTTTC
>JACNJD010000387.1 GCA_014382715.1 Candidatus Desulfacyla euxinica
TGAGATCGTGATACTCCACGTTGCAGGCCTGGTATCCGGGATACCTTCCCTCGTAGAGGTCGACCATTGTCATGAAAGCATCGGTGACAGGATCAACATGGTAGTCTGGAGAAATCAGCCGGAGAACAATCAGTACTTCATCCAAAACAGCTTCGGGAGAATCCATCTGCACAAGGTCATGAAGACTCGTCTGGTGCACCATACAACCCTCGTCGGTCAATTCTCTGTTAATAAAGAGTTATCCTTTACTCCACAGTTCTTCATATGCCAGCCTTGAACCCACTGCTTTCATCTTCATGGCCTAATTCCTCAGTATCCTAACAGGAAATGAACCAGATCTTCAACAAAAATAACAAATTGGACAAATTTGGGCAGATACAAGATGTAGCGGCCTTCTAAAACTCAATTCTGATGCCATATCTTGACAATCTATCAGGTCTTGGAAATACTGAAATATCATAGACCTATACCGACCGAGATTATCCGATTCATCTAATGTTGACGATCTCTGTTTCCTTGAAAATGCGGACATCTAATTGCCTCCACCCGCGGTATGTGTTAAACTGGTTTTAAACCCGGCTTATATTTGAGTCGTACATTTTTCAAATATTGGGTTGCAGTGTTGTTGAACATAGCCCTAAATTTGGCTGATACGGGACGTGTAGATGCAGGAAATCCTTGAATCCCATACATTTCAAACGGCAAATACTGACTCTCACTCTCGAAAAATCAAAATCCAAAGCAATGACGGGGTGTCTTCCAGAATCACCGTCTTTCCCGCATTGGATGAAAGGGCCCCAACCGTTATCTGCATGCCGGCCATGGGAGTCAGTGCCCGGTTTTATGAACCGTTGGCCCGTAATTTTGTGAAGAAGGGTCTAAACGTTGTCACAGCCGATTTGCGCGGCCACGGGGAGAGCGGAATTCGGCCGGGCAGGAAAAGAGATTTCGGATATGGCGATATGGTGGTACATGACTGGCCCTCAATCATGGACCAGGTAGTGAAACATTTTCCCGATTCCCCAAGAATTATTCTGGGGCACAGTCTGGGCGGCCAGCTCAGCACTCTCTATTTAAGCGAAAAGCCAGAGAAAGCAACTGGTCTTGTTTTGATTGCCGCCCCTTCATTATACTATCGGGACTGGCCTTTTCCCCGCGATCTACGGATACTTCTCATGACCCATACGTTTGCCTTGATTGCAAGCGTGTTGGGCTATCATCCGGGGAGGAAACTTCACGTAGGCGGAACAGAAGCCAGACGGCTCATTTATGACTGGGCCCGGATCACGAGGAAGGGAAAATACGACATGATCCGTAAGGGCGTCGATTACGAAAAACTTTCCAGAGATCTCGAGATTCCAGTTCTGGCAATTTCGTTTTCAGATGACGGTTTTGCCCCAAAACCGGTTGCGGACCGTCTCTGTCAAAGGATGCCGCTGGCTGAACTCACCCGATGGCACCTGACCCCGGGAAATCTTGGTTGCAGTTCACTGGGGCATTTCTCCTGGATAAAGAAGAGCGAACGCCTGGCCTCCATGATCAAAAACTGGATTGAGGCGGTAAGTAGCACCTAAAACCAAAATAGGCACTTGATAATTTCCGAAATCTGCTTATTTTCCCTTGACAAAGTTTGGGATGTCACTATACTATAGCTAAATGCTATAGATTAGAATAGTATGAAACATTAGGCAATCGACGTAAGAGGAATATAAAATGAAATTTATAAAGAATCAGAAGGCAGATGATACCCTGGACCTGGTATGTCGCATGTGCCCTCTACACCTGTTGGAGCCGGGTGAGAAACTGGCCTGCCTGAATAAAGGACAGGTGCTGGAGGTTCTGACCGATTATGACGGAGCTCTCGAAGATATACCGGCTTGGTGTGACAAGTGCGGCCAGGAATTCATGGGTCTGGAAGAGGATGAGGACTGCTACAAACTCTACATTCGAAAGACAAAGTAGGAGACCTTTGAAAAACGCCCCCTTTCGAAGTCTGCGCTTATCTGCCCAATCTCCGCGTTGCATTCGGATTTTAATCCTCGAAATATTTAATATATTCCTGTGGTTAAAATCCTCATACGCCTTGATCTTGACGAAATTGCACATTTTTTAAAGGTCTCAGTAGGAAAAATATCATGAAAAATGTTTATATGGATCACGCATCGGCTACACCCGTACACAGAGAAGTCATTGAAGCGATGCTACCCTATTTCCATGAGTTTTTTGGAAACCCTTCCACTGTCTATGATATGGGGTCAAAAATCAAGGGGGTCATTGAAGAACAGAGGGCTAAAGTAGCCAGCCTGATCGGCGCCAAACCAAACCAGATCATTTTCACCTCTTCAGGGGCGGAGGCCAATAATCTTGCCATCAAGGGTGTAGTCTTTGCAAAGCAGAAAAAAGGAAACCACATAATTATCAGCTCCATTGAGCACCATTCCGTCCTCAACACCGCGAGATTCTTTGAGCGTATGGATTATGAGGTGTCATTGCTGCCTGTGGATAAGCAGGGGCTGGTTGATCCTGATCGTCTCGCTAATGCAATCAGGCCGGAGACGATTATGGCCTCCATCATGCATGCAAATAACGAGATCGGTACGATCGAACCCGTATCTGAACTTGCCGCCATATGCCGGGAGAGAGGGGTTATTTTTCACACGGATGCCGTTGCAACCGTGGGCAACATCCCGGTCAATGTCAATGAACTAAATGTTGATCTGTTGAGTCTTTCGGGTGTCTCCTTAGGTGCACCCAAAGGGATCGGGGCCCTCTATTTCAGAGATAAGGTGAGGCTTATGCCGTTAATTCATGGCGGCATACAGGAGAGCGGCAGAAGGGGGGGGACAGAGAATATCCCAGCCATTGTTGGTCTCGGTAAGGCCTCGGAACTTGCTTCACAGGGGTTAGCCGATCAAATGAACCATGTGGAGGGACTGAGAAACCTCCTTGTGGCGGGAATTCACGAGAGGGTCGACCAGATCGTGGAGACCGGCCATCCTGACAGGAGGCTCCCGGGCCACGCAAGTTTTTGCGCTGCGGCTATCGAAGGAGAAGCATTGATTTTCATGCTCAACGCGGAGGGTATTTGTGCGAATACAGGGTCTGCCTGCGCATCAAAGGCCCTTAAGACCTCGCCTGTTCTTGTAGCCATAGGAATACCTCCTGATCTGGCACAGGGGTCTATCGTATTTACCCTTGACAGCAGCAATACGGTTGATGAGGTGGAATACGTGCTGGACAAATTTTCTTTCGCAGTTGAAAAGCTTCGTTCACTGTCACCCATCTGGAGGGAGCAAAAAGCCGCTTAGTGCCGTTTAAAGAGGAGCGTTTAACATGAAATTGTCCACGAGGAGCCGATACGGTACCAGAATGATGCTGGACCTTGCACAGCACTATGATCAAGGCCCAGTCCAAATGGGAGACATTTCAAAGCGTGAGAATATTTCTGTGAAATATCTTGAGCAACTCATTATTCCGCTGAAAAAGGCCAACTTTATTAAAAGCGTCCGTGGTCCTAAAGGAGGACATATGTTGGCAAAGCCCCCTGAGAAAATTACCGTTGGGGACATCGTCGGAATACTTGAGGGGAGAATCAGTCTAAGTAACTGTATCGAAAATCCTGAGGTTTGCGACAGGACTACAGGTTGTTTAACTCGTGGCGTCTGGGAAGAGGCCACGAAGGCAATGTATGACAAGCTCAATTCTGTAACTTTGTCTAAGATGATCAATGAAAGCGGCTGCAATTGAGCCCTTTTGAAAAGGAGAGGGGAAATGTACTCAGAACAGGTAATGAACCACTTCTCGAGCCCTCGGAATGTGGGCATCATCGAGAATGCTGACGGAATCGGTGAGGTCGGCAATCCTGTCTGCGGAGATATGATGACCTTTTATATCAAGGTAGAGGATGAAAAGATAGCTGATGTAAAATACAAGACATTCGGCTGCGTCGCTGCCATAGCAGTATCCAGCAAGGTAAGTGAAATGACCAAGGGTAAATCCCTGGAGGAGGCCAAGACACTTACAAAACAGGCCGTTGCAGAGTCCCTTGACGGGCTTCCCAAGGAAAAAATGCACTGCTCCAATCTCGGCGCCCAGGCATTGAATGCCGCGATCAAGAATTACGAGGACAGGAAATCCGGGAAACCGGTATCCACTATCGAGGCAATAAATAAAGAGACGACCACGGTTGATGCCGAATGCTGTGAATGCCAAACCTCCAATCCCATTGAAGCTAAGTTCTGTATGAACTGCGGCGAAGGGCTGGGAGAAAAGAAAGATGGCTAATTCCGATTTGGAAATGAAAATAGTCTCCATTGCCATAAGCAAGAAAAAGGGAACGCCCAAGGTGCAGGTAGAGAAAGCTTCTCTCCTTGAAGATCATGGGCTTGAGGGAGATGCACACGCAGGACCATGGCATCGTCAGGTAAGTTTTCTCGCGGCGGAAAGCATAGAAGCAGCCAGGAAAAAGGGGCTTGATGTTGATTTCGGGGATTTTGCAGAGAATATTGCTACATCGGGCATTGAGTGGCAGGATATCCCCGTAGGCACCCGGGTTAACCTTGGAGACTCGGCGCTGGTAGAGATTACTCAGAAGGGAAAGGAATGCCACAACAAATGCGCTATCTATTACCTGGCCGGGGACTGTATCATGCCCCGTGAAGGGATCTTCGGCAGAGTGCTCAAGGGCGGGGAGGTTTGTTGCGGAGCGCCGGTTCGTATTTCCAGGTCTAGTTAAGTGGTTGAGTCCCGCCTGAGGCGGGATTGAATCGTTAAGTCGTTATTTTAAGATGAGAAATCATTCATGAAGACTGGGAAATTTGCATCAAAAATAACAGCATTGTTTCTCGTATTTTTTCTTATAACTGCTGGTGCTGCTCAGGCGTTGAACATCTCCGAATGTAAGGGGGCATGCTGTCAGGACATGCCGAAAAAATCTCATCACAAGGGTTCCGCGAACAATCTGTCTGATCAACCTCCCATTGAATTTGACTCTCTTAGCCTTCTATGCGATCCGATCCAGAAATTCAGGATGCTTGCATCAAAAACACCAGAACAGAAAAACTGCCATGATGGGACCGGTCCCTCATGTTGCGAGATGGCGCAGGCCAGCAGCAAAGTCGAGGGTCTGATTTCAACAGGACTGTCCCGGGCTGATCGGCTTTTGGAGATTGCTCCTGTGTGCATTTTGCCCGAAACACAAGCTACAGACAATACATTCAATACTGCTTCTGCAAGGTATTCAATACCTGCAAGGGCAACACCTCTACCATTATATCTCAAGAACTCTGCCTTCCTCTGTTAAACTGTGCCCGGTTTCGGTTTGAACTGCCTACCGATAACCCGGCGCACATCTGCCTATTTTTCACTATTTACTTCCGCAGATACGGCCCACACTGTGGGGCCCCGGCAATTCTGATATTACAGGTTTTAATATGATTGTTCTGGGGACGCAGATTTCCGCGGACCCGCCTGCCATGCGAGGCACAAGCGGGCAGGTAAGCGCAGATAATGCAAAATTGAAAATCATAGATCTGAGATCATCAGCATCCAATTTTTCAGTCGTGAAGGTCAAAAGTCATAATAGGTGACTCGTTGCCTTTACGGCAAATCAAAGGAGTTGAACATGGATAAAAGAACTTTTTTTACCAATAGAATGGCGGCCTTAATATTAGCTGCCTCACTTATTTTTACCGCAGGAACAGCCCTGGCGGCAAAATCTGTCAATAATGATGCAAACCTTTCCAAACTTGTTCTCAATGTGAGCAATATGTCCTGTTCCGGATGTATTTCAACTATCAAGGGCGCCCTTGCGGGCTATCCGGGGATAAAGGATATTCTTGTGGATATAGGCAGTGGAAAAACCGAAGTCTATTTTAACCCTGATGAACTGAAAGATGTAAGTAAAATTGAAAAGGCCATTACTGATAGCGGCTATCCGGCGAGAATCATAAAAACCGTTACTCCTGAAGATCTTAGGAAGGAACGGGATATGGCCGCTTCCAAAGCAGAGTATTATATTGCCTCTGTAAGCGGGTATGATATTGCCAGGGCTGACTTTACAAAGGAACTGAACGCGGCAAGACAAAGAGTTCGTAAGGCCTATGGGGATGATATTTTAAAAACTGCTCAAGGCCGGGCACTTGATAACAGGCTCAAGGCACAGGTGGCATCAAGGTTGATTGAGGAGGGCATTTTACTGCAAGAGATCAAGAAGTCCGGGTATGCGCTGAATGACGCCAGATTGAACGATGAATTAGAAACATTCATCAAGAACAGCGGTAAGACTGAAAATGAATTTCAACAGTCCATCAAGGACGACGGGTACGATTATGCCTATTTCAAAAAGAGGTTCGAGACCAGACTTTTAATCAATAGATATCTTGATGAAAAGGTGCTGGTCGGGGCGTCCAACCAGTATGAAAAGCAGCGCATGTTTGCATCCTGGTTCAAGAACTCCCAGCTCCTTGCCGAAGTGGTCTATTATGACAAGGATCTCGAAAATGCTGCCCGAAACAGTGGCGCTTCAGCCAATTGCTGTGCAACAAAATAAACAAGATAGTAAGTCCTCAAAAAGTCTGGGGTTAATTGAACATTCAACCGTACCTTTTTGCACTTTAACGTGATGCGTGATGCGTGACGCGTGATTCACGTTTCACTCTTCACGTTTCATTAATTTCCGTCTTCATTACCCGGGGATTGAGAAATTACACAAACCATACATAAATCATTCAAATGTAAAGGAGATAAATATGTCGAAAAATCGAAAGAACAGCGTTGCGAAAAAGAGCGCTGAAAAAAAAGCCATCATACTTGAAACGAAAAAGAAAAACCGCCTTCCGGTGCTGTTAGTTTCCGGTCTCGCCATCTTGGTGATCGCGGCGGCCGCCTTTTTTATGACCCGTAATAATGGAGGAACAAGCGTTGCTGCCGTTTCATCTAACACTGACGCCTCAGCAACTTCAATTACCTATCCTGTTGAACTCTTTGCAGATGGGAAGGCCAGGCATTTTCGCTATA
>JACNJD010000369.1 GCA_014382715.1 Candidatus Desulfacyla euxinica
GATACTGCCTTCTATGTCATAGGAGTAAAGGTGGTGATCAAAACCGATTGAGGCATTAAATCTGTTGACCAATGCATCAGCTTCCTCGCTGAAACGACCACCCCAAACCTTCTTATTCATGATGGATCCTCGTGTAGTTTTAACTCTTACGCTCCAAGAGCCTGGCGATCTTCAGACGAAGACCGTTGAGCCGTATGAATCCCTCGGCATCCTTCTGCCTGTAAACCGCATCCTCCTCAAAAGTGGCGAAATCGGCATCATACAGTGAAGAACGCGACATTCTCCCAACGACTATACAATTCCCTTTATAGAGCTTTATTCTTACGACACCGTTCACATTTTTCTGGGCCTCGTCTATCAGGGTCTGAAGCATCTCTCTTTCAGGTGCAAACCAGTAACCGTTGTAGATCATTTCAGCGTATCTTGGTATTAACCCGTCCCGGATATGTATAACTTCCCTGTCAACGGTAATGGATTCCATGGCAATATGCGCCGCCCTGAGGATGGTTCCCCCGGGCGTTTCATAGACGCCTCTCGATTTCATGCCCACATAACGATTTTCCACCATATCCACCCGACCTACGCCGTTTCTACCACCGAGGTCGTTCAGGTGAGCCAGGAGATTGGCCGGCGACATTGCCTCACCATTCACAGAAACGGGATTCCCTTCCTTAAATTCAATTTCCAAATAGGTAGGTTTGTCAGGGGCCTCCTCAGGTGAAACCGACAGCACAAACATATCTTCGGGGGGCTCACTCCAGGTATCTTCAAGTATCCCGCCTTCAAAACTGATGTGCAGTAAATTCCGGTCGCTTGAATAGGGTTTTTTCTTGGTTACAGGAACAGGAATGCCTTTAGACCGGGCATAATCCATCAGATCTTCCCTTCCCTTGAAATCCCAGGTTCTCCATGGAGCAATAATCTTGATGCCCGGATCGAGCGCCATGTAGGCAAGTTCAAACCTCACCTGATCATTTCCCTTGCCAGTGGCGCCATGGCTGACCGCATTGGCCCCCACTCTCCTGGCAACTTCAATCTGGCCTCTCGCGATGAGCGGTCTTGCTAAAGATGTCCCTAAGAGATAAGTCGACTCATAGACCGCATTCGCCCTCAGTGCAGGCCAGACAAAATCCCTTACAAACTCTTCTTTCAGGTCGTCGATTATAACATCGTCAGCCCCTGTTTCTAAGGCCTTTTCTCTGATGCCATCTATCTCTTCGGCCTGCCCCAGATCAGCGGCATAGGCAACCACGGGGCATTCATATGTCTCTCTGAGCCATTTTAATATTACGGAGGTGTCAAGCCCTCCAGAATAAGCCAGAACAATTTTTTTAATCTCTTCATTCATCAGAACTCAAATCTCCTCATCAGTTTTCAATTCCCCCAGTATCCTGTCGAGCGCTTCCACTAACAGGTCAACCTCACCTTTTTGTACTATCAGAGGAGGCAGGAAACGGAGCACATTTTCCTGGGCACAATTGATCAGGAATCCCTCCCTCAAACAGGCTTCCACCACCGGAGCGCCGGGGACTTTTAGTTCCATACCGAGGATAAGACCCATCCCCCTGACCTCTTTAATGAAGTCGTATCGCCGGACAAGTTCATCTAATTGTCCTTTAAAATACTGGCCCATCGTTTTTGCATTCTCTATCCATCCATCTTCCAGGAGACTCTGCACCACCGCTTTTGAAACAGCCGTCACGAGAGGTGTTCCCCCGAAAGTGGTGGCATGGCTCCCGGGCCCAAAGGCCGGGCTCAATTTCTCTGTGGAAAGCATTGCCCCGATCGGCAAACCATTACCCAGGGCCTTGGCTAAAGTCATGATATCCGGTGTAACGCCATAATGTTCGTGGGCAAAAGGTCTGCCCGTCCTCCCCATTCCTACCTGGACTTCGTCAAAAATCAAGAGCACCTCGCGCTCGGTGCACAGGTTCCGGACCTCCTTCAAATACCCGGAATCCGGGCAGACAACGCCGCCTTCTCCCTGTATCGGTTCAAGAATGACCGCACACACGGAATCATCCATTATTTCATCAAGGCTTTTAACATCATTGAATGAGGCAAACCTGAACCCCTGGAGCAGGGGATCAAACCCAAACTGGATCTTGGTCTGGCCCGTTGCAGAAAGGGTGGCCATGGTACGGCCATGGAACGAGTTGTCCATGGAAATGATCATATGCCTATCAGGACCGAACTTCTCATTGGCGTAACGGCGCGCCAGTTTTATGGCTGCCTCGTTTGCCTCGGCCCCACTGTTGCAGAAAAACACCCTGTCCGCAAACGAGTTCTCCACTAAGAGCTTGGCCAGTTCGACCTGAGGTTTTGTATAGTAAAGATTCGAGACGTGAACAAGCCTCTTTGACTGCTCTTCTAAGGCTCGGCTCACCACAGGCGAGCTGTGGCCCAAAGCACAAACTGCAATGCCCCCGACAAAGTCCAGATATTCATTCCCTTCCTCATCCCAAACCCGGCAGCCTTCACCCCTTATTAATGCCACAGGGAAGCGGCCGTATGTCTGGAACATATACCTGTCTGCCAGACTCATGATTGAATCGTTTTGTAGATCGTCATTCATTGTATCATTCCTTGAAAGTGCCTAAAGTGAGCTAAAGTGCCTATTTATCCCGTTTGCAGCGGAGAAATGCCTAAAGTTGTTTTTTTAATTCGATGTTCGATGTTGGACGTTGGATGTTGGATGTTCATCTTTTTCGTCTTTCACCATCGCACGCTTTTCGGGTATTGTAATAAATTTCTTGTGCTTTCTGTACAGGATGTAATTGTTAACTTTTTAGTTCAACGGATTAATCAACGATTTCCGTACCCACCCCTATTTTAGTGAGGATCTCCAACAAAATGGAATGCGGGGATCGTCCATCTATGATATGGGCCTTACCCACACCCGCATCTAAGGCGGCCAAACAACATTTTATTTTTGGAATCATCCCGCCTTTGATTACGCCATCTCCTATCAGCTGTCGAGCCTCTTCCACCTTCAAGGTTGAAATCAATTTGCCGTTTTCATCAAGCACCCCTTCTGTATCAGTTAAAAGCACCAATTTCCTGGCGCTCAGGGAGGAGGCTATCTCGCCGGCCACTAAATCTGCATTGATATTATAGGTCTCCCCTTCCTTCCCGGAACCTACTGGGGCAATAACCGGAATAAACTCACTCTCCATGGTGGTAACGAGAATGCCATTGTCCACGGAGGTAATCTCGCCAACCATACCCATATCAATTATTTCAGGGGCCTGGTCCTCTCCCACCTTCTTAAGATATTTCATTTTCCTCGCAGAGATCAGGTTCCCGTCTTTTCCGGACAGCCCTACAGCACTTCCACCGTTTTGGTTGATAAGGGTTACTATCTCTTTGTTGACCTTCCCGACCAGAACCATTTCCACCACATCCATGGTCTGCCTGTCGGTGACCCTCATGCCATCCACAAATTCTGACTCGATGGAAAGCCTCTTAAGAAAATCACCGATCTGCGGCCCCCCCCCATGGACAACCACAGGGTTCATTCCCACATATTTCATCAGAATGATATCTAAGGCAAAATCGCGTTTCAACTTCTCATCCACCATAGCATGGCCGCCATATTTTACAATAATGGTAGCCCCGTTGAATCGCCGGATATATGGAAGGGCCTCGATCAAGACCCTGGCCCTGTCTATGTGAGTTGTCATACAGCATTCCAGATAAAGATTTAGGGATTAAATTTAGGGATTTAGGAATTTAGGCATTGAGGAATTCAAAAAAGGAATATTCATTCAATTCCTGAATTCGTAATCCCTCAATCCTACAAAATGTACCTGCTCAGGTTTTCGTCCTCTAATATATCGGCCAGTTTATCCGTCACATAATCTTTATTAATAGTCACACTCTTTGCAGCCATATCCGGAGCATCAAAAGATATCTCATCCACTAATTTTTCCATCACCGTATGGAGACGACGGGCCCCTATATTCTCAGTACGCTCGTTTACACTGCTGGCCATTCCGGCGATCTCTGTGACGGCAGACTCCTCAAATATCAGGTCAATACCTTCAGTGGCAAGAAGAGCCTTATATTGTGTAATCAAAGCGTTTTTAGGTTCCAATAAAATCCTGATAAAATCTTCCATAGAAAGGGAATCAAGCTCCACCCTGATGGGAAATCTTCCCTGCAGCTCTGGCAGTAAATCGGAAGGCTTACTCACATTGAAGGCGCCTGCCGCGATGAACAGGATATGGTCCGACTTGACCATCCCATATTTTGTGGCAATGGTGGAGCCCTCAACAATAGGCAGGAGATCCCTCTGCACCCCTTCACGTGAAACATCCGGGCCATGGGAAAATTCGGAACCCGCCACCTTATCCAATTCGTCCAGAAAGATTATCCCGTTTTGCTCTGTAATCGTGACGGCCTTTTCTATCACTTTATCCATGTCTATCAGCCGCTGTGATTCCTCCTGGAAAATAATCTCCATTGCCTCAGGAATTTTCACCCTCCTCTTCTTTTTCTTGGTGGGCAATATATTACCGAAAATTTCCTTTACATTAAATTCCATCTCTTCAAGCCCCGCACTTGAAAAGATCTCCACCATGGGCATTGTGCTATTGGCCACTTCCAATTCCACATACCGTTTGTCCAATTTCCCGTTTCTCAACATTCGGCGCAGCTTTTCACGGGTAGTAGTTTCTGTCTTATCGGATTTGACCACCTCCAATATCCGTTCCTTCTCCCCCTCCTCTTCTTCTTGAACCTCTTGACTCTTTTTCGGCAAGAGTATATCAAGCAATCTCTCCTCGGCCAACTCTCTAGCCTTTGACTTGACAATCTCCTGCTCCTCTTTTTTGGCCATGCTTACTGCCAGCTCAGTCAAATCTCTGACCATTGATTCCACATCCCGACCCACATAGCCCACCTCGGTAAATTTAGTGGCCTCTATCTTGAGGAAGGGTGAATTAGCAAGACGGGCCAGCCGTCTGGCGATCTCCGTTTTACCCACCCCGGTGGGTCCCATCATAATGATATTCTTGGGTGCGATCTCATCCCTGAGTTCCGGAGAAACCTGTTGTCTCCTCCACCTGTTTCTCAAGGCGATGGCTACGGACCGCTTTGCCTGATCCTGCCCGATAATATATTTATCCAACTCCGATACAATCTCTCTCGGTGTCAACACCTCAACAAGCTGGCCTTTTTCTGCAACATCCTTTTCCATTCTTACCTCATAATTGATGCTTAAGCATCAAGTTCACATACATTAATCTGCTCATTGGTATAAAGGCAGATTGAGGCCGCAATCTTCATGGCCTCAAGAGCAATGGTGGCTGCGTCAAGATCTGAATGTGCCACCAGGGCCTGCGCGGCTGACTGAGCAAAGGGACCACCCGACCCTATAGCAGCAACCGATTGGTCAGGTTCGATGACATCCCCAGTTCCTGAAATTACAAGGATATGTTCCTTATCCATGGCAAGCAGCAGGGCCTCTAACTTACGGAGAATCTTATCGGTTCTCCAATCCTTTGCCAGTTCGACAGCGGCCCTGGTCAAGTTGCCGTTATAAGACTCCAACTTTCCCTCTAACCTCTCGCACAAGTTGAAGGCATCAGCAGTTGCTCCTGCAAACCCTACCATCACACTATCTTTGTACATGCGTCGGATTTTTGTGGCCTTATGCTTCATAATAGTCTCACCAAGCGTTACCTGGCCATCCGCTGCCATCACACACTGCCCATCCTTCATAACGGCAAGAACAGTAGTGGCCCTTAATTTTTCAGAGTTATTGTTCATCATCTGTCCATTAACCCTCGATCAAATAGTTAGAAGTGACTAAAGTTGTGGTACGCCTTCGGCGATCTAATCTTGATGAATTCGTAAAAAGTCTCCACACCCGTCATTCCCGCGCAAGCGGGAATCCAGAACTGGCTGAAAACACTGGATTCCGGATCAAGTCCGGAATGACAAAGAAGGTGATTTTTGACTTTTTACGAATTCATCAATCTTAAAAAAGAAGATCTTGTTTCGGCCAACAGTCGATCCGGTGTCTAAAATTGACAGACTTCCTTAACTTTAGTTCACTTTAGTCACTTTAGTTCACTTTAGTTCACTTTAAACTTTCCTTGGCTAACTACGCGGATGCGCCTTATCATATACCTCCATAAGCCTGTCAAGGCTGACATGGGTATATTTTTGCGTAGTGGATAAGCTTGTATGCCCTAAAAGCTCCTGAACCGAGCGAAGATCCGCACCTCCATCCAACAGGTGTGTGGCAAAAGTATGCCTTATGGAGTGAGGGCTGATCTCGTAGGTCAATCCAGTTTCTTTAACATATTTCTTGACTACCCGTCCAATGCTTCGTGTCGAAAGACGGCCACCCCTAAAATTGATAAAAAGAGGGCTATTCTGCATCAGCCCCCCGCTCTTCTTCCTCAAATATTGAGTAGCATCCAAATATTTCCGCACAGCTGACAGGGCCTGACGGCCGATAGGCACAATCCTCTCCCGATTTCCTTTGCCTGTGACTTTAATCAGACCTTCATCATAATCGATACTGGATATATTCAGACCCTCAAGTTCTCCTGCCCTGATTCCGCAGGAATAGAGCACCTCCAGGAGGGCCAGATCTCTCAATCCGAGGGGTTTCTTACGATCAGGCCTCTCAAGGAGCCTGAAAACATCATCCACTGGCAGATAGGTGGGGACGTACTTTTCTAATTTGGGTGTCGCTATATCTGCCGCCGGATTCCCCTTATTTAAATTCTGTTTTTCTAAAAAAAGAAAAAAAGAGCGCACAGCAGAAAGTTTGCGGGCAATGGACGTGCGTCTCAGCTTCCCATAAAGACTCCCCACATATTTTCTTATGATTAAAGGGTCAATCGCCTCAACTTCACAATCCCCTTTGCTCTTCGTATGAGATGAGCATCCGGTTGAAACCAGGAATTCCGAAAATTGCACCAGATCATTGAGGTAATTCCTTATGGTATGTTGAGAG
>JACNJD010000315.1 GCA_014382715.1 Candidatus Desulfacyla euxinica
AATGACATCCATATTTATACGGGCCAGGGCCGCAATGCAGTTTTCCACTTCCACCTTGATGTTGTCGTTTGAGATATCAGGAAGTGCGCTGATATCGACCTGTGATTCGGGATGGATAATGAAATCGGCCTGGGCGAGGTCCGTGAACTTGGGAAGGCCACTTGCCACATAATTGGAACCGGAGTTGAAATCACCGGCCAACTGCGCAACCTCGGTCAAGGCACGGCTCAAGGCCTTCTGGGGATCGGGTGTTGTGCCCGCGGTCCAGACTATTTCACTTGTTTCAGGGAAGGTGGTCGGATCATAGGCAAGTGCCCCGACAGAGGGTATGCCCATGTCCAATGAAAAATCTGTGGCAAAAAGCTTTATGCCTATTTTCTTGTATTTGCCGATCATTTCAACCAGGAGAGGATCGGAGAGATTTCCGAGATCGATTGCAGGTGTCTTCAGTCTGTCTCTGCTCACAATGGATGATACATGTCTTTCCACTATTTCGCAGATCCCCTGGCTGATTGCTTCTTCCACACAATTCCCGGCCGATGGGCCGTTAAATTCGTTGATGGCGAAAAACCAGTCAAAGGGAATGAGGACTTCTTCCCCTCTTGTCATATTGTACCCAATGGTCCATTTGAGGGGTAGCCGTGAAAAAACCTCCCGGGCCCGGTCCAATTCGTCGGAATCATCATGCACAGCTTTGGCTATCGCCTCAAAAGGCAGAGCACGGTCTTTGACATTTTCGTATTCATCAACAATGAAATTCTCAGGGTTCTTGCAGAAGTTGAAGAAACTGAATCTCTCCGCCAATTCCATAACGGCGCTTGCCTCGGATTGATAGGAGGTGCCCCCCTTTCCCATCTGCTTCTTAGTACCGATTGTCTCTTCGGCATCACGGCCGCATACGCTGAAGTAAATGGGTATGTCAAGCCTCCCGTTATCTATGCGTATGGTTTCTTCAAGGATATCCAGGTCCACTTCTCTGAGCTTATCCCTGAACCGCCTGACCGTTTCTTCAGGTGAAAAAATCTTATCCTGATCAAGGGTGTAACCCTTATATGCGTCTTCTAAAATGACTTTATGGTTCAAAATTAAAAATCTCCTCTCAGCCAATCCTTCGTCCATACAGACGGAATTGGCTGATTAGAACATGGTTAATTGAAGGAAATAATAGATGAACTCGTAAGAAGTCACCGGCCCGTTTTCGTCATTCCCGCGAACGCGGGAATCCAGGGATCCCGTCTTTAGCGGGAGTGACAGCTTTGGAGGCTTTTTACAAGACCATCATAATTGAAACAGCAAAGGAAAGGCACTATTTCATTAACCCCGCTTCCTTATAATACCTCATGGCGCCGGGGTGGATGGGTGCTGACAAACCCTGCAGCATCCCTTCTTTTGTCAGCACTTCATAGGCTGGATGGAGCTTTTTAAAACGGTCGAAATTCTCAAAGACCTCTTTCGTAATTGCGTAAACCACATCATCCGGCACCTTGGCAGATGTCACGAATGTTGCTTTTACACCAAATGTGGATATGTCTTGCTTATTTGCGGCCCCTGGATAGAACTTGACAGGAATGGCTGCAGGCGCGTAATAGGGGAACTTGGCCAAAAGCGTATCGATGGTGGTAACCGGTATAATACGGACCTTTCTTCTCCCTGCCGTGGCCTCCTTAATGGCGCCGCTGGGATGACCGACAGTATAAAAGAAGGCATCTATCCGTCCATCCTGCAGGAGTCCGGGCGCTTCAGCCGCTTTCACATGCTCGGCAATAATATCCTCTTTGTAGTCAATCCCGGCTGATGTCAAGGCATCAATGGAGTTCTGTCTCTGGCCTGAGCCGGGGTTTCCGATATTGACTCTTTTTCCCTTGAGATCGTGGATTGTCTTGATCCCGGCGTCCTCGGCAACAACGAGAGTTACTGATTCGGGATGGATACTGAATACGGCCCGCAGATCCTTTTGCGGACCTTTCTTTTTCCATTCGGCCAGCCCGTTCCACGCCTGATACTGGCGGTCTGACTGGACAATGCCGAATTCCAGGTCCCCTGACATAACAGCGTTTACATTAAAAACAGATCCCCCGGTAGATTCAACCGTGCAACGAATCCCGTATTCCTTCCGTTTTTTGTTAATGATCTTGGAAATTGCCCCACCTGTGGGATAATACACTCCAGTAATCCCGCCTGTTCCAATGGTTACAAATTTGGTCTTTGCCTGAACTGTAGAAGGTTGCATCCCTGCGGTTAACATGACACCAAGACAGATGACACTTGCCAGAAAGATAATTCGTCTCATTGCTCTGCTCCTTTCCTTTGTCCGGGTTCTATTCCGGAGATATCGTTGCGTGGTTGAATTACGCCTCAAGCGGGATTGATACTCTCTCCATATTAATCATATCCACAAGATCCTTCATTCCTGAAAATGTAAAAAATAGCCCATTTTTCTTATTGCGTCAAGATTTCTCTTCGCTTTGAATAGTCTCAGGAGATTCTCGATTTGTTCGATAATTTTTCTCAGGACAGAGCTGATACAAGACATAATCCCTATATATTGTAGAGGCTTTATGGTTGACACACAAGATGTTCTTTAATATAATTAAAATGAGTGGTTCCAGGTTCCAGGTTCAAAGGTTATAGTCTGCTGATATTCTTTACTTTATTGATGCCGCCTGAGGCGTGACTCAGATTAGCATCCTTCACCCATTGGGTGAAACATAATATTTGTACTTATCAACGTATTTTCTTTTTGTTAATCCCGCTTTGCAGCGGGATTAGGTTGTTTAAACCCGGAACCTTGAACCCTGAACCTGTGAACGGTTAATGCAATATTGAACGAACCGAGAGATGAAATGGACAAAAAAACAGACCTTCAAATATACGATGAGAGCAAAATAACGACCCTCAGCTCTCTCGAACATATCCGCCTCCGCACCGGCATGTATATCGGCCGGCTCGGTGACGGGTCTGCCTACGATGACGGTATCTATATCCTGCTCAAGGAAGTAATGGACAACGCCATTGATGAGTTTATCATGGGCCACGGGAAGAAGGTCACCATTGCCATAAAGGATAATTTCGTTACCGTTCGCGACTTTGGCCGGGGAATCCCCTTAGGGAAGGTGATTGATTGCGTATCTGTCATTAACACCGGGGCAAAGTATAATGACGATGTTTTCCAGTTCAGTGTCGGTCTGAACGGAATTGGAACCAAGGCTGTCA
The DNA here is from genome assembly GCA_014382715.1 of Candidatus Desulfacyla euxinica. GTDB lineage: Bacteria > Desulfobacterota > DSM-4660 > Desulfatiglandales > Desulfatiglandaceae > Desulfacyla > Desulfacyla euxinica. The sequence goes on from JACNJD010000315.1 coordinate 3,214, forward strand.
ATGCGCTCTCATCCCACTTCAAGGTAGTCGCCCACCGTGATGGCAGGTACAGTGAGGCTGAATTTGCCAGGGGCAAGCTCAAATCCAAGAAAAAGGGAAACCACTCCAATGAACCGGACGGCACCTATGTGGAGTTTCTCCCCGACAATGAGGTCTTTGGAGATTATGACTTCAATATGGAGTATGTGGAACAGCGCATGTGGAACAGCGCCTGTCTCAACAGCGGATTGAGACTCATTTGCAATCGACAGAAATTTGAATCCAAAAAAGGCCTGCTCGACCTGCTGTACTCCGAGGTAGGAGATGAAACAGTCTATGATATTATTTACTATAAAGGGAAATACCTGGAATTTTCATTCACACACTCCAACAACTATGGTGAGACCTATTTTTCGTTTGTAAATGGTCAGTTTACAACTGATGGAGGGACGCACCAGGCCGCCTTTCGCGAGGGAATTCTGAAAGGAGTGAACGAGTTTTTCAAAAAGTCCTATTCGGGTGTGGACATTCGTGAGGGCATTGCCGGAGCAGTGGCAGTAAAGCTCAAATCACCGGTGTTCGAAAGCCAGACAAAAAACAAATTGGGAAATACAGAGGTCAGGGGCTGGATTGTTGCAGAGGTTAAGTCCGCGGTGGTCGACTTTCTCCATAAGCATACCGGGACAGCCGGAAAACTGGAAGAAAGGATTCTGAGCAATGAACGGCTGCGAAAGGAATTAAATACAGTCAAAAAAGAGGCCAAGGCGGCCGCCAAAAAGATCGCTATCAAGATCCGCAATCTGAAGGATTGCAAATACCATCTTCAGGACGGTCCCAAAGGAGAGAACTCAACCGTTTTCATTACCGAGGGCCAATCCGCGTCCGGTTCCATGGTTTCTGCCCGCGATGTGTATACCCAGGCTATTTTTTCTCTGCGCGGGAAGCCGCAGAATGTCTTTGGGAAAAAAAAGGCCGCCATTTACAAAAACGAAGAGCTTTACAACATGATGATGGCCCTGGGTATTGAGGATAACATAGAGAACCTTCGTTACGCTAAGATCGTTATTGCTACAGATGCGGATCATGACGGGTTTCATATTCGCAACCTGCTCCTGACCTTTTTTCTGAACTACTTTGAAGATCTGGTTTCCGCCAACCACGTTTACATTCTCGAAACGCCGCTCTTTCGGGTAAGAAACAAGAAAGAGACCCGGTATTGCTACAGCGCAAAAGAACGTAATGCAGCCATGGAAGAAATAAAAAATCCGGAGATAACCCGGTTTAAGGGGTTAGGCGAAATCTCGCCAAAAGAATTTGCTCAATTCATTGGAGAGAAGATGCGCCTTATCAGGGCAAACATCCGGTACATAAAGAATGTTCCCGAGACACTCCGGTTTTATATGGGGAAAAACACACCTGAGCGCAGGGATTTCATTATGGGGAATTTGATCTGATGGCATATGTCAGTGAGGTTTTCAAGACCAATTTCTTAGAGTATGCATCCTACGTGATAAAGGACAGGGCCATTCCCCACATCGACGACGGATTAAAGCCGGTTCAACGTCGAATCCTTCATTCCCTCTTTGAATTGGATGACGGCAAGTTCAACAAGGTTGCCAACGTAGTGGGAAACTGCATGAAATATCACCCTCACGGTGATGCATCTATCTATTCAGCCCTCGTGGCCTTTGCCAACAAAGATCTCTTCATTGATAAACAGGGTAACTTCGGCAATATTTTCACCGGAGACGCACCATCAGCGGCCCGGTATATCGAATGCCGGCTGCTTCCTCTTGCCAAAGATGTCTTTTATAATCCCGAGATCACAGAATATGAAGATTCATACGATGGCAGGAACCGTGAGCCTGTCACCTTTCCGGCAAAAATTCCTGTGCTTCTGGTTCAAGGGGCCGAAGGGATTGCTGTTGGTATGTCCACGAGGATCCTGCCCCATAATCTGATTGAAGTGGTTGAGGCCGTAATATCCTGTCTGAAGGGGGAGTCCTTTACGCTATTCCCGGATTTTTTGACAGGGGGGTTTGCCGATGTATCAGAGTATGATGACGGCAACGGAAAGATCCTGGTACGGGCGAAACTCGATACCAAAGACCCCAAAAAAATTATTATCCGGGAGTTACCCTTTGGATCTACCACCGAAAGCCTGATTAATTCTATTGAGACTGCGGCAAAAAAGAACAAGATCAAAATCTCCACCATCGACGATTACAGCGCAGAGGGTGTTGAAATAGAAATCAAGTTAGCCCGGGGTGTATACACAAATGATACGGCTGATGCCCTTTTTGCCTTTACTGACTGTGAGTCATCTATTGCAGTAAATCTATTGGTTATTAAAGACAGCATGCCGGTAATTATGACGGTAAGCGAAGTCATCCAGCATCATGCTGACAGGCTGATGGAGATTCTGATTGCAGAGCTGAAACTTGAACAGAAACAGCTCGGAGATAGGCTCCATGCCCGGACCATTGAGCAGATATTTATAGAGGAACGTATTTACAAAAGAATTGAAGAACAAACTACAAAGGAGGGAGTCCTTAATGCTGTAACTGATGGTTTCAGGCCATTTTCCAAACAGATCAGACGTGAAGTCACTACTGAGGATGTTGATCGCCTGTTAAAGATCGTTATCCGGCGCATCTCTCTTTACGACATCAACAAGGTAAAAAAAGAGATGCAGGAGATCCGGAAACGGATCAAGGCGATCAAACACCACCTTACCCATATTACGGATTACGCCATTTCCTTTTTGCAAGAGAATATCATATCAAAACATAGCGATGATTATCCGCGCCAGACAGAAATAATTTCTTTCGGACAGGTTGATGTTCGGGAAGCGGCCCAGCGCAACCTGAAGCTCCGCTATGACCCGAAAACCGGGTATATCGGTTATGAGGCAAGCGGGAACGTTCTTTTTGACGCTTCACAGTATGACCGGATACTGGTACTCCGTAAAACCGGGGCATACTCAGTGATGAATGTGCCTGAAAAATTATTTGTGGACAAGGGGATGCTTTACTGCGGATTTGCAGACAATGAAACATGCGCTCAAACAGTCTTCACCATTGTTTATAAAAACGAAAAGGGGTATGCCCATATTAAGCGATGCCGAATAGAAAAATTCATCCTCAGCAAGGGATACTCTATCATCCCCGATAACTGCACGGTGTTAAAGGCGACGACATTGGAAGATGTGTGCCTGACCGTTAATTATAAACCCAAACCTCGTCTGCGGGTTCTTCAGGAAACATTCAGAGTCTCTGATTATGCCATCAAAGGAGTCAAGGCCAGGGGAGTGCGCCTTGCAAGCAAAGAGGTAAAATCTGTTAGGTTTGTGACGGGTGTAAAATGAGTCCGGGAAGTTTGATGTTTCATAGCATTTCCAAGAAATCTTCCAATGAAAGTTCATCAAGCTCCTGCTTCAACTGCTCATCGCTTACCCTCCCCTCTTTCAAATCATTGATTGACAGGGGATGAATCATTTTCAAAAGGCTCTCGTCGCCCGGATTCTCAAGCCATTGCGTGACAAGTTGCACAGGCATTCGAATCTCTTCCAATTCCTCCCATAAGGCGTCAGCCACTCGCCTTGGATCGCCTGCAGCAAGATGGGGAGCAACAAAATACTTGTCAAGGATAACTGACAGTGGAGTATAGTTCCTTTGGATAAGCAGCTGAAGCTTCTGTCTGTAGGCCATTTCGTAGAGCGCCGCTGACATTTCCCCCTTAACTACATCTTTGTTAATGAGAAC
>JACNJD010000366.1:0-2615 GCA_014382715.1 Candidatus Desulfacyla euxinica
TTACTCAGCCAGACTGTCATACAGTCAATGAGCACCGCATCTGCGTGGGCACAGCCGGTTTCTAAAGCATTATCAATGTTCAGAGGTTCTTCTATCAATTTCCATGCGGGACCGCGGGACTCTTTATGCAATCTTACTCGCTCGGCCATTTCTTCGTCCATCACTTCTGCCGTGGCGATGAAGATGCAAGGTTGGTATTGTTCTTCGGCATACCTGAGGGCCCAGGAACTCTTACCGCTTCTGGACCCACCGAGGACGAGAAGGAGTTCTTTTTCTTTAGATTTGTTCATATCCGGGTAATATCCCTAAACATTTTGAGCAGTTTAAAACCGGGAAGAGACGTTGGGGTTCAAAGCGTAAATTCACTTCCTTCTTTGGCGGCATCGATCATGATATCTGTCCTGTTTTTTGCGGCGAGGTCTTCGCAATGCGCCTTAATTGCGGTCACCTCAGAGTCTTTCCTGAAAGGAGCATGGTGGAATAGGACCAAACGTTTTGCATGGGCTTTCAAGGCGAGGTCCAAAGTAGTCGCGTAGTCTGAATGCCCCCAGCCCTTGTGATTCGGGATTTCATCAGGAGTAAACTGAGAGTCGTGAATCAGAACATCCGCGTCCCTGCAGAAACGGACGTAATCTTCAGGCCGCCTTCCAGCCGGGGCGTCTTCGGTCAATTCGTTGTCAGTGATAAAAATGAGCCTCTTATCCCCTTCCTGAAATCGAAATCCTAAACCTCCCTGAGGATGGTGTAGTGGAATAGCGTCGATTATTACATCCTCTATTTTGAGAGGGCCATGACAGAGTTTATCTATGTAGCTGATCTGGGCTTTGAGCTCTCCAAACCTTACAGGGAAAAAAATATCACCCACATTATTTTCGAAAATTGCCCTGAGGCCTTTAATGCATGCACGGGCGCCATCTACATGGATCTTTGTATCGGGGTTGAAGATAGGATCGAAAAAAGGAAAACCCTGCAGATGGTCCCAGTGGGCGTGCGTTAGCAGGAGATGGATTTCAACCTTCTCTTCCTGGGCTATCATCCGGTCACCGAGGGGCCTTATACCTGTTCCGGTGTCAATGATGACCTTTTTGCCGCATTCAAGATCGATCTCGACACAACAGGTGTTTCCCCCGTAAAAAATGGTATCTTTTCCCGGGGCAGCGATAGAACCCCTTGTTCCCCAAAACTTGACTTTCATTTTTCCACTCTTGTCTGTTTGTTTTTGATACCTCTGTCAGAGACTTCCAGTTTTCATGTTTTTATGTTATATCATCCCCTCACTTGTGTCAATCCAAAAAAACCAACGAACCTGGCAGGATAGAGGCACCTACACTTAGGTAGTGCCCGTGCCGTATTCACCTTGATAAAGACAGGCAAAGATTTTAGCGTCTGTTATGATATCCGGAATCAGACAGTACTCATTAGGTTGATGAGCGGAATCAGGGCAGGTGGACCACACAGCGGCCGGAAGCCCCTCTTTTCGGAAAAAGGCTGCAACAGTACCCCCGCCTATGCCCATGGGTTTGCTCTGTTTGCCCGTAACCTTTTTGATTGCCCCTGCCAATGCCTTTACCACAGACGCATCGGGTGACGTGGGTGTGGTGGCATCCTGCCTGTAAACCGGTGCCACATCGATTTGCAGATCTGTTTCAGCGCTAATGGATACTGCAATTTCCCTTGAAGCTGAAAGAACTTCATCAACACTGAGCTGGGGAAGGATCCGGCAATCAAAATAAAAAATATTCTTACCGGGTATTGTGTTTATATTGGGCACGTTGGCTTCGTTTTTTGTCGGTGCAAAGGTTGATAAGGGGGGGCGGAACAGGGGATCTATAAGATCGAACCGCTCATTTAATTCCTCTAATGCAAAGATCAGTTTCGCTGCGCCAAGCATGCTGTTTTTTCCTTTATGGGGAGTGCTGGCATGACACTGCCGGCCCGTAACAACAAACTTTAGCCACAGTATTGATTTTTCGGCCACCTCTATCATTGTCCCCTCTTCATTACCTCCGTCAGGTACAATGATAAGGTCCTCAGCCCTGAAGTAGTCCTTATGATGTTTCAGAACATAGCCCAACCCATACCCACTCCCCGTTTCTTCGTCAGCCACAATGACCAGGCCCACGGACCTTCTTAAGGTCTGCCCTGAATCGAGGATAGCCTTCAAGGCCAGAAAAGAACTTACAAAACCGTGTTGATTATCCTCAACCCCCCTTCCCACAATCCGGTCACCATCTACTATTGCTTTATACGGTTCGCTCTCCCACAGGGAGAGGTCCCCGGGCGGTACAATATCGGAGTGACTCAGCACCCAGATGATCCGGTCTTTCTGTCGGCCTTCCCATTTTGCGATCAGGTTGGGACGATAACCGTTTTGAGCCCTCTCATCAGGCGTCTTGATCTCCTGAAGCACGTCCGGGTTCAACGAATCAAGCAGCTCCTTTATATAAGAGGTTTTCTCATGCTCACCCCGGCCTCCGTTATCAGGACCCAATGCCACCCTGGCAGTAAGTTCCCGCTGGAGTTGAATTATGTCCTCTCTATAACCATCTATTCGGTCAAAAATGTTCATCAGGTCCGTCATGTGCTTCTTTCTCCTGTCATCATGGATGCTGGAT
>JACNJD010000366.1:3451-4628 GCA_014382715.1 Candidatus Desulfacyla euxinica
ACAAGAAAATATGGAAAAGAACATGGTGTGTCAAGTTTATATTGGCTTGACATAACTCCGAGCATTCCTTTACATTGCCTTATCGGTTTTTCACAGCCTGCAACTGTTATCGGTTTTGGAAAAAGTAACCCTACGCCTGGGAACCTGCTAATCCCTACAGGAAACAGCATCTGATGACACGAAGAGAATACCTCAGCAAACAGAAAGAAATGGGGAGGAGCCTGATCGGCGTCTTTCCAGCATATTATCCAAAGGAAATCCTCTGGGCCTTTAACGCGGTACCGGCAGAGATCTGGGACCCGCCCCTTGAAATTGCCGGGGCCAATGCTCATCTTCAGCCATACATCTGTTCAGTGGTCAAGTTGGGATTAGAGCTTATTCTTCAAGGAAAGGGTGATATCCTGAATGGGCTTCTGTTCCCCCACACCTGTGACTCAATCCAGAATCTTGCCTCAATCGTATACGACTACTTAGGGCTAAACAAACCCTGCTATTTCTTCTATCATCCAAAGGCACCTTATGGGGACTCATCCCGCACCTACTATCTGGAACAGCTTAGATCCTTTACGTCCCGTTTAGAAAAAGATATGGGGCCCTTAGATGGTGGGGAACTGAAGCTTCGAGTGGAACAGGGGCATCATCTATCCGCAATTTTGAGAGAGATCTACGATTTAAGGAGACAAGGGAGTTTTTCCGCCTCCAATGCCGAATTCTACCGTGTTATCCGGCAGGGGGAGTACCTTCATCCTGACGATTTCATCCCCTTGCTTGAAGGTTTTCTGGGAAAATCAAAGGGCGGAGATGGAAAGGGGCCCGCCGTAATCCTGAGCGGAATCCTGCCCAACCCGCCTGAGATCTTAGGGCTTTTGGATGATCTCGGTGTGAGGGTGGCAGATGATGACCTGTTAAATTGCGGGCGTAGACTGTTAATGGCGACGGATCACATTGAGGACCCGTTTGAAGCGCTTACCGCCGGCTACTTTTCCATGCCGCCCTGCACAACCAAAGCCTCGCCATTAGACGAGCGTGTGAATGACCTCCTTAAAAAGATCGAGGAAAGCCGCACAAAAGGTGTAATTTTTTATATGGTGAAATTTTGTGAGCCCGAGTTATTTGATGTGCCTCAAATGGTAGCAGCGGTGAAAGCGGCAGGGGTAGCAACCCTGATTATTGATGT
>JACNJD010000366.1:4844-6944 GCA_014382715.1 Candidatus Desulfacyla euxinica
GATATGTCACTGACCAAGAGAATTCGGTACAATTTCATGAAGGATATGGGCGCACCTGCTGTAATGGGTCTTGCCAAGAAAAGCAAGAAGAAGCGCCGCAGGGAACCTAACCCCAATTTCGGCCCCCCACTCAAATGTGCTAACAGGCTTAAGGAGATAATGACCAGGCATTATTTTCTCTCTCGGTATGCGGAAGGGGCAAGACCGGTAGCATGGGTGACCAGCGGTGCACCTGTGGAACTCCTGAGACCGTTTGATTTCTACACAATATATCCTGAAAACCATGGCGCTTTATGCGGGGCCCAGCGACTTGGGCCCGAGCTTTGCTCAGTTGCAGAAGAGCACGGCTATAACCAGGATCTTTGCTCTTATGCCCGCATCGACTTAGGTCATTTTCTTTCCGGGAAAACCCCGGTAGGGAGGCTGCCCAGGCCGGACATCCTGTTTGCTTCAAACAATATTTGCCAGACCGTGGCCTACTGGTACAGGGTTCTCGCCCATCAGTTGAAGATTCCTTTTTTGCTTTTCGATACCCCTTATAATTTCGAAGAGATTAGCGCAAATGATATCACCTATATGGTAAGCCAGTTAGAAGAGATGATTCCAGTATTAGAGGAGGTATCAAGGAAACGATTTAACAACCGGAGATTCGAAGAGATCATGCTTCTGGCACGTGATTCCTCCTTTGCCTGGGGCGAGGTACTTGCCACTATGAAAACAGAACCGGCCCCCATGACCATTTTCGATGCCTTTATTCATTTAGCACCCATTGTTTCCCTCAGGGGCCTGCCCGTAACCCTTGATTATTATCAAACCCTTCTGAATGAATTGAGGCAAAGGGTAGACAGGGGCATCGGGGCCATCAAGAATGAGCGGAAGAGGCTGATGTGGGACAATATAGCTATCTGGTACAAGGTTCGCGACTTCTCAAACCTGTTCGCCGAACAGGGAATGAACTTTGTTACTGCAACATACACCAATGCCTGGGCCGAGACGATCTCTAACATGGACACAGACAAGCCTCTCGAATCCATGGCGAGAACCTATAGCTTAGTAGTGCTGAACAACAATCTTAACCACCGGCTGGGTCTCATGGAGCGGCTGATCAAAGAGTACAGGGTGGATGGTCTGGTCATACACTCTGCCAAGAGCTGCAAACCCTATTCTGTAGGACAGTACGATCTCAAACGTCTGTTGATGGATCGCCTAAGAGTGCCTTCAGTGGTTATCGATGCCGACATTACCGATTTCAGGGCGTATTCTGAGGAACAGACACGCACACGCTTAGAGGCCTTTTTCGAGGGGATGGAAGATTGATATGAACAGCCCATATTTTGCGGGGGTCGATGTTGGCTCCCTCAGCACGGAGGCAATGATTCTTGATACCACGGACGAGCCGGTCAGTTACTCCATCATTCAGACAGGGGCCAGCAGTATCGATGCAGCCTCAGAATCCTTAGAAAAGGCCTTAGCCAAATCAGGGATCAGCAAGGACCAGGTCAAAAGTATCGTGGCAACTGGTTACGGACGTATCTCCATACCTTTTGCCGACAAAAGAGTGACCGAGATCTCATGCCATGCCCTGGGGGCATACCACCTGTTTCCCGATACCGGAACAGTTATCGACATCGGAGGACAGGATTCTAAAGTGATCCGTGTTGGAGATGGGGGAAATGTCCTTGACTTCACCATGAACGACAAGTGCGCTGCCGGCACGGGCCGTTTCCTGGAGGTGATGGCCGACAAACTTCAAGTCTCTCTCGATGAGATGGGCCCTCTCTCCTTAAAGGCTGGCGGAGAAGTGGGTATCAGCAGTATCTGCACTGTTTTCGCAGAAAGCGAAGTAGTGTCTCTTGTGGCACAGAACCACCCCAAAAATGAAGTCATCCGCGGGCTGCACCGGGCCGTAGTAAACAGGGTATGGAGCATGGTAAAGGCGATCGGAGTTCATGGCGCCGTAACCATGAGCGGTGGAGTAGCCAAGAACAGCGGTGTAGTCGGCCTTATTGAAGAAAGGCTCGGGCAACCGATACATGTTCATTCCGAGCCACAGATCGTTGGCGCCTTAGGGGCAGCACTTCTCGCTAAAAAGAACTTCCT
>JACNJD010000389.1 GCA_014382715.1 Candidatus Desulfacyla euxinica
CCGCCCTTGCAGAAGCGGCCCGCAGGACGGCCTCGCCCCACTTAAGGGAGATGGGCACCATAGGAGGCAACATCTGCCAGGACATCCGATGCTGGTACTACCGGAATCCGGAGAACCGGTTCCCCTGTCTGAGAAAGGGCGGCGGCCGGTGTTACGCCCTTGAGGGAGACACCCGGTATCATTCCATATTCGGGGGCAGTGTGGATGAAGGATGTATCGCCGTCCATCCCAGCGATACGGCTCCGGCCCTGATCGCCCTTGATGCCCGAATCAAGACATCCAGACGAACCATCCGGGCAGAGGATTTCTTCCAGGTGGAGGTCTCAAGGACAACCGTCCTGGATGATGATGAAATAGTGACTGATATTCAGATTCCGACACCAGTCGATGTAACGAAAAGCGCTTTCTTTAAGTTCGCTCTCAGAAAATCCATAGACTTCCCGATCGTGAACTGTGCCGCCATGATAACAGGTTCAGGAGACAAAGTCAGTGCTGCCAGGATCTGTCTGAACGCCGTATATGTAAAGCCGTACAGGGCTGTTGGGGCCGAGAAAGCGATTATCGGTAAAGAGATAAATGATACCAGTTCCGAGGCCGCAGGCAGTGCTGCGGTTTCTGATGCAAAGCCGTTACAGGATAATGCCTATATGGTTCAGGTAGCCAGAATTATGGTGAAAAGGGCCATTCTGGCCTGTCAATAATTTTTTGAGGGAGATGTTTTCTTGAAGATAGATGTAAGTCTCAAAGGGAGATTCAAAGATGTTTTTCAGGTTCCGGACCCGCTCCATGTGGAGCTTAGAGATGGGGGGAATATCCGGGATCTTCTTAACCTCCTTTGTGAGAAAAATGAGCCTGGTACGGACATTTTTTATAATAGAGATATGCGGCTGAAACCAAATGTGACGGTAACCCGAAACGGCAGATTCATAATACATCTGAACTGGCTTGACACATCCCTTTCGGACGGTGACAACGTCGCGGTTTTCACTCTTCATTGTGGAGGTTGAACCAGGCATTAATCCTCCTCATCCCCACAAATCTGGAACATGGTATTTGGCAATTATGTAGCAAAGCCAGCATTTTTTACGAGGACTTCAGCTCTTCAATTTTGTCCTTGTCCCTAACCCTGAATCCCGCTTTCAGCGGGAAACCTGTGAACGGTTATAGATTATTCTTGTGGAGATATGATCATGGATAAAACCCTGTTAGATGGTAAGAGAATCCTCATTGTGGATGATGAACCCGATGTCCTGGAAACCCTGGAGGACCTGTTATCGGTATGTGAGGTTGTCAAGGCCTCCAGCTTCCTTGAGGCCAAAAACCTACTGGCCACGGAATACTTCGATATGGCCATTTTGGATATCATGGGGGTTGATGGATATAAGCTCCTTGAGATCGCCAACAAGCAAAAGGTCATCGCGGTGATGCTGACCGCCTATGCCCTGAGCCCCGAGGATACGACCAGATCATTTAAGGATGGGGCTGCATCCTTCGTGCCAAAAGAAGAGATGACCAATATCGTCATATACCTCAACGATATACTGGAAGCCAAAGAGGCGGGGAAAAGCCTCGCGTGGCGATGGATGGAGCGATTCAGCGATTTTTACGACAGGAAATTCGGGATGGACTGGAAGGACCGGGACAAGGATTTCTGGGAATCGCTTAAATATTATGATCGAGCCTGAGTTCGACGGTATACTTCTTTGACAGCCGTATCAATTTCATACCACTTACCAGGGCCTGTTTCCGCAGAATGCCTGTAGAAAAGACCCCGCTCTCTATCTCTTTAGAGTAACGGGGTTTTCAGGTAACCATAGACCATTTCAAATCTTCTTTCCTTAGCGGGGTGAAAACGTCCGGGAAGAGATCAATAATGATCATCCGGGCCAGGCAATTGGGTTACTGTAACCCAGCCCCTCGGGTGGTGCTGAAATTCGTTTCAAATCATGAAAGTGCGCACTCATAGATCTTTTGGGCAAGGAACTCCGGGGAAACTTTGGCAATGTGAAAGCCCTGGCGCCCCATTACCCGACCTATTTCAGACTCAAAAAGCCCTTTGTCAATCAATTGACCTGTAAGGGCCTTTTCAATCTCATGGATGGGTGTTGTTGGTCTTAAAGGAGATGCGTGTATGGAGCCGGAGATAATCATATCCTTGATGCGATCATCTTTTTCCAAAACAATTATCCTTATAAACGGGCCTCCCGGTACCTTGAACTGAATGGATTTTCTGGTCACCTCCGAAGGAATATCACCAAACCTGTCTTCAGACCTCTCCATAAAAAAATCATCATCAGTATATTCCCTCTCCATCTCCTCGTAATATCTTTTTTCATTATCAGTCAGTTCGCCCGGATCCAATTCCACCTGAAATACCTTCTCGATTTGATCTACGTATATATCCCTGATTTCCTGAAGATCTATCTCTCTCCCCACCACCTTTCCCAGATAGGTTATCCTCTCCTGGATACTTTTGGCCTCCTTGTCCACAAACTTCTCGGGCGGCGGTGTTATGGCGGTGGCAATGAGATCGGCATCAGGCTCCTTTACTTGTATCCCCGAACCCATCTGGACTGCCTTCTCTTCATAGACGCAGGAAGAGGGCCCTATTTTTCTCCAGAGGCCATCTTCACATTTGACCTCTACATCGTTTAAGGGTCTGAACCGGCATTCAATTTTAAATTGATCCGAGATCCCTTTTGCAATACCTATAAGTGTCTTCTCAAACATCTTCGGGACATCAGCAGGGACCTTCGGGTTGTTTCTCTTTAGATGAAGGAAGGTGAAGATATAACCGGTATCACCAAAGATCGGCCCACCGCTTGAGATGATTCGAGATACCGGGATCCTGTTCCTTCTGCAAAACTCCAGGTCGATCTCCTTTCGGGGATCATTAAAGAAGTTCAAGACCAGGCTGGGTACCGGAAAGCTGCAGAAAGAGACCGTCTCCGGCACTATTCCCTCACCCACAGCCCGCATAAGGACCGGTCTGTAGATCGCCGTCTCCGCATAGCTCAGCCAGTCGACTTCCAGGAATCTCCATTTTTCCATGTTAAACCTTTGACGTCTTTTACATCGCTCAGGGCTCGCTTAAAGCCCCAACTCCTTTGCGATAATCATCCGTTGAATCTCCGAGGTTCCTTCAGTTACGGTATAGAGTCTTCCGTCGCGCCATAATCTCTGGATCGGATATTCCATCATATATCCGTACCCCCCGTGAATCTGCATGGAATCGGCCAGGACCTTCTGAACGATGTCTGCGGTAAAGAGCTTGACCATTGCAGCCTCTTTACGGACGTTTTTCCCCTGGTCATACATCCGCGCCACCCGATAGGTGTAGCTCCGCATAATATCAATGTGGGTGGCCATTTCTGCAAGTTTGAACCGGGTGTTCTGAAACTTGACAATCGGTTTACCGAACTGGATCCTTTCTTTGGCGTACTGCGCAGTCAGATCATATGCGGCCTGGGCAGTCCCGGTACATCGCGCACCATAGGTTATACGTCCTGAAATAAGGGTGTCAGCGAGCTGGTCAAACCCGCCCCCTTCTTTTTCGCCAATCATGTTGGCGACCGGGACCGCGCAGTCCTCAAAGATAAGTTCACCGGTCTCTGCGGACCGATTCCCGACCTTGTCTAATTTTCTCGAGACGGTAAACCCCGGCGTGTTTTTTTCAACAATAAAGAGGTTGATGCCAACCCCTCTTTTGGTTGGGTCTGTATATGCGGCCACGATCACATAATCACAAATCGGGCCGTTGGTGATGAACATCTTGGTCCCGTTGATCAGATAGACGTCCCCCTGGCGCACGGCGCGTGTCTGAATGGACGCGGCATCCGAGCCCACATTCGGCTCTGTGAGTCCAAAGGCGCCGATCTTTTTCCCCTCGATTGCCGGAATCAGGAATTTTTGTTTTTGCTCGTCAGACCCGTACCGGTATATGGGCTGGGTGGCGAGACCACTCTGTGCCATTAATGCGGCGGCAATCCCCGCATTTACCCTGTTGATTTCCTCAACCATAATACATTCCGTTATTTTGTCGCCACCGCCCCCGCCCAACTCCACCGGATATCTCGGACAGAGAAACCCCTGCTCTCCCATCTTCCGGAAAAGTTGTATGGGGAATGTGTGTGTTGCTTCTGCCTCATCCACCAGGGGGGCAATTTCCTTCTGTGCGAAGTCTTGAATGGCATGACGAAATATACGGTTTTCCTCTGTAACCTCAAAATCGATCATATCTTTATCCTCATTTTCCCTTAAATTCAGATCCCGTTAAGTGGTTGAGTAGTTGAGTGGTTAAGTCGTTATTATAATTTGATTTCACATGCCTATTTTCCAACACAACGACTCAACCACTTAACTATTCGACGATCTCTGTAAATTGGGGTTTTCGTTTCTCAAAAAATGCCTTCATCCCTTCCTCACGATCCTTCCCGGAAAAGAGAAGGCAATCGGCTAAGGTTTCATAGGCGATCCCTGCCGCTAACCCTGTTTCCTGAGACATATTGATGGACTTTTTGGCCCATTTCAGGGCGAGGGGGCTCTGTCTGGCAATCTGATTTGCAGTAGTCATCACGGTCTCATCTAATTCATCACGGGAAACCATCCCGTTGATCAACCCTATCCGAAGCGCCTCTGCCGCGTCGATGGTCTTTCCCGTAAGGATGAGCTCCTTGGCCTTGCCCGGACCCACAAGACGTGGCAGCCGTTGGGTACCGCCGCTCCCCGGCATGATACCCAGGAACATCTCGGGCTGTCCAAATTTAGACGTCTCCGAGGCAATCCTGATATCACAGGACAGGGCCAGTTCAAGCCCTCCGCCGAGACAGAGACCGTCTATCATGGCGATAACGGGTTTGTCGCACTGCTCGAATCTCATATAGAACCTGCCCCCTAACGTTGACGTGAAGGCCTCCATCTCCAGAGGTGTAAATCTTGAAAGCTCGTTGAGGTCAGATCCTGCCATAAAACTCTTTCCCCCGGCGCCTGAAAGAATCAGCACCTTTAAGGCAGTATCGTTTTCCGCATCCCCCAAAGCCTCCATCATCTCTAATCTGGCTGCCCGGTTAAGTGCATTTCTCTTCTCCGGTCTGTTAATAATAATATGGGCGACCTCATTTTCCTTTCTGTAGATAATGTCTTTAAAGTCCATAACCCCTCCGCACTCTATTTCGGCATTCCACTGCTCCAATACTCCATTATCATTACCTCGGCACCCAATCTTGATAAACTTGTAAAAAGACAGACATGGCCCGTTTTCGTCATTCCCGCGAACGCGGGAATCCAGGGGAGTCAATCGCTTCTGGACTCCCGCGTTCGCGGGAGTGACGGCCTTGGAGACTTTTTACGTACCCATCAATTTTCAGACGACAACTTCTTTTTCATCGAGTCGTCTCGCATTTCTCAAATACATCCCCTCTGGATCAACCTGCTCCCGCAAGACGCGCAATTCGTTTTCACTCGGGGGATCTAAGGGCCGCACATCCTTAAGGATCTTCAGGTCCCATTGAACACCCTCCTCTACCTCCTGGATGGTTTTACACCGGGGATCTGGGCCGCCTGGATGAAGAGGGATTCCTCTATATCGTTGATCGGAAAAAGGATATGATTATTACAGGCGGGGAAAATGTATATCCCAGGGAGGTGGAAGAGGTGCTCTACACACATCCTTTGATAGTGGAAGCCGCCGTAATCGGGGTTCCTGATCCGAGATGGGGAGAAGCAATCAAGGCCGTTGTCGCCCTCGAGCCCGATGCGGCCGCCTCAGAAAGAGATATAATCGGTTTCTGCAGAAAAAAGATCGGCGGTTTCAAATGCCCCAAATCTGTCCAGTTTGTCCAGGACCTTCCCAAGAATCCTGCGGGCAAGATCCTGAAAAAGGAGCTGAAAAAGCTCTTCTCAAGCCCTCCCCAATGAAGTGGCATTACACTGTCCGGTCTGACTATTTTTTCTTGAAAGCGCTATAGCCGACTTCAGGGTTTTTTCTTGACAGGAATCAGAAAATCTAATTAGATTATTAATAAAGAATTTAATAAGGTTGAAAAAGACATCAATCGAGGAGGACAGGCATATGGATATAAAAAAGGTATTTACCATGGGATCAGGTGCAATGGGCAGTGGTATTGCACAGGTGTGCGCGCAGAGAGGCATTTCGGTGGTCATGTGTGACCTGACCCGGGATGCGCTCGACAGGGCGGTCAAAACAATCAACTGGTCCGTCTCTAAATTTGTTGAAAAGGGTAAGGTTTCAGAAGACCTCGACACCATAATGGGCCGTATTGAAACTTCCACTGAATACGACAGTGCGGTGGAAGCGGATCTGGTAATAGAGGCCGTTTTTGAAAAGATAGAAGTGAAACACGAGGTCTTTAAGAAACTGGATGCTGTAGTTTCAGACAATACCATCTTAGCCTCCAACACCTCGGCCATTCCCATTACACAGATTGCCGCTGTGACCCGCCGGCCTGAAAATTTTGTCGGTCTTCATTTCTTCAACCCGGTCCCTATGATGATGGCCGTAGAAGTTATAAAGGGGATTGACACCAGTGAAGAGACATTTGAATATGGCGCGGATTTTGTGAGATTCATCGGTAAGGAACCGATTATGGTCAACCGCGATATCGCCGGGTTTATTCTGAACCGGATCAATATGGTCTCCAATATTGAGGCTATGCGTCTCGTGGAACAGGGGGTGGCAACGCCTGAGGACATTGACAAGGGTATGCGGCTGGCCTTCGGACGCAAAATGGGACCTTTTGAGACCGGTGACCTTGTGGGATTGGACGTGTCGCTGATGGCGTACACCAATGTTTATGAAGAAGAAAAAAGCCCTCGCTTTTACCCGCCTTCCATCATGAGACGTAAGGTGCTGGCCGGTCAGCTGGGCCGAAAAACAAAAAAAGGGTGGTATGAATACAATCCGGACGGAAGCAGAAAAAA
>JACNJD010000222.1 GCA_014382715.1 Candidatus Desulfacyla euxinica
CACTGGTTTCAACCACAAACGGTGCATTTGGTTCTATTCTTCGCAGGTGTCAATACTTTGGTGCGCTTTTTCTTTTTAGGAGCTGACTTATTCGATTCTTGATCTTCATTTTTTATTGACTGAGGCTCATTTTCCTCTTTGGTATTTTTCTTATCTTTCGAGTTAGAATCATTTGGCATAACAATTTCTCCTCAGCCACAAGAACGTTTAGAATCGCTGACTTAGCAAATTGCCGCTTTAGTTCTAATGCCCATGAATTGTTGTAAACTATCCTTGACATGCTAAACCTTTTCAAATAATAATTCCAGGTAAATTTTCGCTTATTCAGCCATGCCAAACACCTATCTGTGAGGCCACCATGCCAGTACCCGCTAGAATTCTTGAGCTGACAGACAGATTCGATTACAACCTCGATTCCTACAAAAGTGGGAAATACAACGAAACTCAGGTTCGCCTTGAATACATCAACCCTTTGATGGAAGAGCTGGTTGTTGATGGTATCACAGAATTTGACGACTCTGAATATTTGAACTACGTTGGAGATATTACCGGACAACCAATTGGATTAAAGTTCTGTTTCACTTGCACACAAAAGGAAAATGTTAAATTTTAGGTGAAAATTATCATCTTTGTTCATTATATTTGTTTCAAAAATGTAGCCAGAAGTTTTTTGATATTTTCCTGTTTCCAGTAAGGTATGCGTAGTAAGGGAATGTTATTCGATTTACAGTAATCATTCTTAATAGCGTCGGTCTTCTTGGTTATCGAAAATGATTTTTTCCCGAAGGATGGCACAAAATGTTGGATGCCATCAAACTCGACTAAACCTAATATTTTAGAATCTCTAAGAATTCCGAAATCAAATGGTAATGGAAAAATATTTTTGCATTCTGGAATTTTGAACTCTCTTTCATAATCTATGTTCAAATCAATCAGAATTCTTTCGATGGCAGCTTCACCATGACTTTCTTGGCAACTTGGACATCCCTGGCCAATTAAATGTTTGTAAGGGGTTTGTCTAAAGTTCCCATGTTTTGAACATATTATTGTGACCTTTGAATCTACGTTCTTGTATTTAACTTTTGAGTAATCATATTTTTCCCCATGTACGCCAATTGCCCTTTCAATAAAGTCTGCTGTATCAAGCTGAGCATTACCAACACATTTTGGGCAGCCTATCTTGCTATTTAGATGGCTATATGGTGTTTGCTCGAATGAGCCATGCTTTGGGCATATGATGTTCACATTTGTATCAATGTTTTCATATTCTACCAAGGAGTAATCATATAGCTTTCCGTGTTTTTCCGTTGCTTTTTCAATAAATTCGTTTGTTGTAAGTTTAACATTCCCTGCACAAGCCCCACACCCATTCCCTATGATATGTGAAAAGGGTACTTGTGCAAACGGCCCATGAGTGGGACATATGATTATTACCTTTAATCTTGCAGTTTTGTATTTTACGACAGAATAGTCATATTTATCTCCATGTACTTTTTTAGAAGCATTTATAAACTCTTCTTTTGTCTTAACTGCATTAGGACTGCAAAAAGGACAATTAGAGGCACTATTTATATGTATTACCGGTTTTTGAAAAAATGAGCCATGCTTTGGGCATATTATCTCCACTTCATCAATGTTCCTTACATAATTTACCTTCGAATAATCGTATTTATTTCCGTGAATTCTAATAGCATCTCTTATGAAATCTTCTGAGGTTTTCCTTTTTCTTTCAAGATCGCAAGTAGGACATCCTGCACCTTTAACATGATTAGCTGGCATCTGCCAAAATTGTCCATGTTCAGGACAGATGATTGCAACGTTTGTTGAGTTGTTCAAATACTGTACTTTCGAATAGTCATATTTACCCTTATGTATTGCTTCCGAGCGTCCAATAAAGCTGGCTTCCCGCGATTTCAATGTCTTCGCTGCAATTTCTTCTTTCTTGCATTCTGGACAACCTTGTCTACGATTAAGATGCTGATCTGGTGTTTTTGTGAAAATTCCGTGTTTCCTACAAATTATAGAAACGTTCGTTCTCGCATTTACATAATCGACTTCTGTGTAATCATACTTGTCCCCATAGATTTGCATTGCTCGTTCGATGAACTGCTTTCTTGAAGGCTTTATTGAGCCACCACATTGAGGGCATCCTTTTGTTCGTAGATGATCATTTGGTCTTTGCCAGAAAACGCCATGAATTCCGCATCTTAATTGCACTTTTGTTAGTGTATTTATATAGTTAACACATGAATAATCGTATCTGTTTCCATGCAGTTTTCTTGCTCGTAGAATAAATTCTTCGGTTGTAAGTTTCTTGGTCAATTCTCGTGACCACCCATTTATTTAAAAATATTTAAAAGCTCTTCAGAATACCAGTGTCTCTGTTTCCGCTAAAGACAAAACATAACACTCCCATGAAATAGGGCCTATAGCCACTTTATAGTATTGTTGATCGAATGGAAGACAGTAATATCCTGTCAGAAATCGAGAATTTCAGCAAGCCAAAATTCCGTGAGCATGAATTCCTGGCAAATGTGTCAACGACAAATCCACACCACCGACCGCCAGATAGACAAACTGGTCTATAAACTGTACGACCTCACGGATGAAGAAATCCAGATCGTGGAGGTGGCCAGCGGCTAGGCGGTCAGATCAAGGCCTTTTTTCTTGTAAATCTTTACCTTCGAACCGGCAATCCACTTATTAACCTCTCCACCACGATATCTGACGGCGTTACCCAATTTAAAATAAGGAGGCCCTTTACCTTGAGAACGCCAGTTGGCAAGCGTCTTAGTTGATATTCCGTATTCCCTTTCTAGGTCTTGTGGAATCAATAATCGATTTTCCAGTAACTCCTTTGCTGCTTCGCTGTACTTGTCTGGTTTGGTATCCGTTTTCGCCTCGGTATGAGGTTTTGCCCCCTTGCTCAATTCAGGCTCGTTTTCTGGTTCAGGCTGAGTTTCTGATTCAGGTTTCGATTCCTCGTCGGGTTTAGGGTCAGGATTTTGGGTTTCGAACCATTCTTCAATTTCTTGGGAGTGGTAAAGTATTCTGCCTTTCCATTTTATGCAATCGGGACCAATCAGATTTGCTCTCCAGTTTGCAAGTGTCTTTGTTTGGACGTCATATTCATTCTCAACATCTTCGGGCGTATAGAACATTTCCATAATCCATTCCTCCTTTAGAATTAATTTAAGGATGGATAGTAGGCTATGGAGATGGGTGGCGGAACGGAATTTCTAAATGGCTGTTTAGAAATTTCTACTCTGTGGCGCAGAAAAAGGTCGGATAGCTGAAGATCGTGGGATGGATGCGGGAACACTTATTTGTGAGAGATGAGCTGAAAAACAGCGTTTACTTGCCCTGCCGTTCCCGCATTTCCTATCTTTTCGAAACGGCAAAACACCCCGTATGCCTGCATATTCCCTGAGTTTTCGTAAACAAAAATCATTTAGAAAAAAATTAGAAAAAACGCTCCAAAACGAAAAAAAGGACTTGCCATATTGGCTAAGTCCTTGATTTTCTTGGTAGTCCCAACGGGGATCGAACCCGTGTCTCCGGCGTGAGAGGCCGATATCCTAGACCGCTAGACGATGGGACCGTTGGCTGGGGGACGAGGATTCGAACCTCGGTCAATGGGACCAGAACCCACCGTATTGCCCCTATACGATCCCCCAGGAACCCTTTAATTTTGCGTATTCTTGCTGAAAAGTCAAGGGAAAATTTTGAGACCCCGAATTACCTTCCCCCCACCTTCCAGCATCTTACTAAATGATCCTCGCTAACACGCGCGAAACCTATCTCCTCTTCTCTGCACCGTTCTTCAACCTGCGGGCACCTTCCCTGGAACTTGCACCCTGGCGGCGGGTCTAAGGGGCTTGGGACATCCCCGCTCAAGGATTTAAGCTCCAATCTCTTGTCCGGCTCAGCCACGGGCACTGCTGAAAGAAGGGCTAAGGTGTAGGGGTGAAGAGGAGTCTCAAAAAGTTCTTCGGTATTTGCATATTCCATAATATGACCTAAATACATTACTGCGACCTTATCACTCAGATAACCGACCACATTTAGATCATGAGAGATAAAGAGATAGCTGAGTCCGAGTCGGTCCTGCAGGTCCTTAAGGAGGTTTATGATCTGTGCCTGGATTGATACGTCCAAAGCCGAAACAGGCTCATCACAAATGATCAGGGATGGCGACACACTCAATGCCCGCGCCACACCTACCCGCTGTCGCTGACCCCCGCTGAATTCATGGGGATAGCGGTCGGAACTGATGGCTGAAATCCCCACCATTTCAAGGAGTTCGTCCCTGCGATCCCTCCGCTCCCGTTTTGACAGGTCCATGCCTCTTAAACCTTCTTCTATGGTTTGGCCTACAGTCATCCTCGGATTAAGAGATCCGAAAGGATCCTGAAAAACAATCTGCATCTCTTTTCGCAGATGTTTCATCTTCTTGTGAGAGAGATTAACGATGTCATTACCCTTATAGATAAGTTTGCCTTCATCGGGCTCAATCAGCCTGAGGATAACTTTGGCTACAGTGGATTTGCCACACCCGCTTTCTCCCACAAGAGCTAAGGTTTTTCCCGGTTCTATGTCAAGGTCAATCCCATCAACTGCCTTGATCCAGCCGGCAGTCCTCTGGAAGAACCCCCTGCGCACAGGAAAGTACTTCTTCAATCCCTCAACACGCAGGGTGATATTCTGATTCGTGATTGGTAATTTGTGATTCGTCATTTCAAATACGACCTACCGTTCCGTTTTCAAAGGAATCTTTGTTTTTTCATTCGACGTTCGATGTCGGAGTCTTCGCTTACCTGGATGTTCGATGTTGGACGTTCATCTTTTTCCACTACTGGCTTTACGGGCATTCTAAACAATTTTTTGTGCTTTTTGAATAAAACTCAATTGATAACTGTCTAACTTTTTTATCATTCCCACTCTCCCTCTGGTCAGAGCGGAATTTTCGTTTCGCTCCAACAATCATCCATCGACAATCAACAATAATCAATCCTTCAGGACCGGACAACGGCTAAGATGCCCGTCCCCATGCTTACACATCTCAGGAAACCTGGTCTTGCAGGTTTCAATGGCAAAAGAGCACCGGGGATGAAAGGGGCAGCCGGGCGGTTTAAAAGCGGGGTTGGGCACTGCACCGGGAATGCTGTGAAGCCTCCTGCCACGCCTGGACCGTCCCGGCAGGGCAGCCAACAACCCTTTTGTATAGGGGTGACGAGGGTTCTGAAAAATCTGGTAAGCATCTCCCATTTCTACAATTACCCCTGCATACATGACATTTACACGGTCGGCAATATTGGCCACTACGCCCAGATCGTGGGTGATATAGAGGACCGACATGGATGCTTTTTGCTGAATCGACTTTATCAGATTCAGGATCTGGGCCTGAACTGTCACATCAAGGGCTGTAGTCGGCTCATCAGCAATAATCAGGTCGGGGTTACAGGCTAAGGCCATGGCAATCATTACCCTCTGACGTTGCCCCCCGCTCAACTGGTGAGGGTAGTCTTTCAAACGTTGTTCAGGCGATGGAATCCCAACATCTCTTAAGAGCTGCACACACCTCTTGCGTAACTCCTCAGGCTCGACCTGTTCGTGGATTGTTATGCCCTCCCCGATCTGATCGCCAATGGTAAAAACAGGGTTCAATGATGTCAGCGGTTCCTGGAAAACCATGGCAATATGGTTTCCTCGGATCTTCTGCATATCAGTCTCGTCCAGATCTAAGAGATCAACACCATTGAAAAGCACTCTGCCGCCCATAATCTCACCGGGCGGACTTGGAATAAGACGGAGGATAGTCAGGGCTGAAACCGTCTTTCCACAGCCGGATTCTCCTACGAGACAGACCGTCTCTCCTGGCCGTATATCAAAGCTCACCCCGTCCACGGCACGGGCTACCTGATCCTTTGCCCGGAAATAGACCTTCAGGTCTTGAACAGAAAGTAAGTTTTTGCTATCGGTCATATCCAAACTTATTCCTCAACTTTTGGTACTGGGCACTGGTCGGGTTGAGGGTTGCATGTTTCGAGTTGCGGGTTACAGGATCGGACTTCAGTCACTTTAGTCACTTTAGTTCATTTTAGGCACTTTAGCTCACTTTAGCTCACTTTAGGCACTTCCCCTACCCTTTTTCCCTCAGTTTTGGATTCAGGGCATCCCTCAGGCCTTCACCGAACAGATTAAAGCAGAGGACTACAATCAATATGGCGATCCCCGGTATAAACGTAAGCCAGGGCGCATCAAAGATAAAACGCTTTCCATCTGAAAGGATATTCCCCCAGGTGGCGTGGGGGGGCGGCACACCGAATCCCAAGAAACTGAGGCCTGCCTCAGTCAATATGGCCATGGCGATGCCGATAGTGGACGATACCAGGACCGGCGCAATGGCATTGGGCATCATATGACGAAAAATTATGCGGAAGTGCCCAACACCAAGGGCCTTTGCCGCAGTCACGAAGTCCTGCTCCCTTAAGGAGAGAAATTCGGCACGAACAAAACGCGTAGTCCCCATCCAGCTCGTCAGACCGATGACTATCATGATGTTGTACATACTTGCCGGGAGAAGGGCTACCACTGTGAGTATAAGAAAAAAAGTCGGGAAACATAGCATTATGTCAACCGCTCGCATAATAATAGTATCGATAGATATGGCGCCCCTGTGGAGCAGGTTGAACCACTTCGGCAGCGTGCGCCTTGCTAAGATTTTTTTTGAAAAGATGGAGAAAAAAATATAAATATGCCCGGCAACAAGCAGCCCTACCCCTGTATAGGTCGTCCCCAACGCAAGGAGAATTCCCCCTGTTATGAGAACGCACGAAATGATGATCTGGTCATAGCGGAGATGACCCTGACCAAAATATCCTGCAATACCCCCCATGAATATACCCACCAATACCGATATCCCCACTGCCACAAACCCCACTGTCAAGGAAACCCAGGCCCCCTGAAGCATCCTTGAAAAGACATCCCGGCCCAAATCATCAGTTCCGAGCAAATAGATACCTAACGTGGGAATTTCTGCCGGTTGCAATGTCTCGATATTTGGCCTTGTGAGGGGGGGGAGAAGTTTTTCCTGTAGTCGGATCATGGCCGGGTCAAAAACAGGGTCCTGGCCAGAAGTCAGGATAACCCCGATAATAGCGGTAATGAGAAAAAACAGGAAAATGATTAGACCCAGGATAGCAAGCCTGTTTTGTCTAAACAGTTCCCACAGCTCCTCTAAACGTGTCTGCTTCGGGGCTAAGGGGGATTCCAATGTTTGTTGGGTATTGGTCATTGGGTATTGGGTATTTGTCATTGGGTATTGGGTACTGGTTGCGCGTTACGGGTTTTTCAATCATCAATCAACAATCGCCAATCATCAATCCTCAAAGTCGTATCCTCGGGTCTACAACGAGATAGAGGAGATCTGAGATAAAGGTGCCCACTAAGACAAGCACTGCTGCAACGAAATTGACGGTCAGTATGACCGGATAATCCCTTGCGAGGATAGCCTCATAAGCCATCCTCCCCATACCGGGCCAGGAAAAGATGGATTCGATTATGACCGATCCCCCGATCAGGCCCGGCAGGATCAATCCAAACATGGTCACAAAAGGCAGCAAGGCATTTCGGAGTGCGTGTTTGTAATGGACCTGCTCCGGCGGGAGCCCTTTGGCCTTGGCGGTCCTCACGTAATCCTGCCCTTCCACCTCGAGCATCTGGCTCCGTACGTACCTGGAAAGAACCGCTATACCGCCGGTGGCGCCCAATACAGATGGGATCAGGAGGTGCCAGATCCGGTCCATTAGCGTAGTCCCCCAGGAGGAAGCCCCGAGCCCGAAGGTTTCCATCCCTATTACCGGCACATGGAGAGTCGTGACCACAAGAATAATCAGGATGTAAGCAAAAAAGAATCCGGGGATCGATATAAGGAGATAGGAAACAAAGGTGGCGCTCCTATCATATATTCCACCCCTGAAAATAGCCGATCGGATCCCAACCGGAAAGGAAAGGGTCCAGGTAAGAATAGTCCCCACAATAAATAGGGGGAGGCTGTTCAAGAATCGTTCCCATATCTTTGTCAGTACAGACTGGCTATCCTTCCATGAAACAATCTTTCCGGTGAACAGATCTCTGTAAAAATAGAGGTACTGTACATAAAGGGGCTTATCTAAATGGAATTCCTTTTGGAATCGTTCCACCATCTCAGGCGTAAACTTGGGGTTCATCGGGTCCACCTGGCTCGGTTCGCCAGGCGCGAGATGGATAATCAGAAAGGAGACAACCGATACAAAAAACAGGGTAATAATCTTCTGTACGATACTACGTCCTATAAATGAAAACATGGAAAACCCCTTCGGATTGTAGATTGATGATTGTAGATTGATGATTTAAAAACATGTTAATCCAAAGTCCAACGTCGACCGATCACTAACAACCGAATGACTACTGAATCACAGCAAAACGAATGACCACTGAATGACGAATAACCAATGGTCAATACCCAATACCCACACTAACCCCTTGCCATTGACTATTGAAAAACTCGCAACCCGCAACCTCAATCCAAAAGCTGGGGCATCTCGGGTATTTTTAACCACCGGTTGAAATGAAAGGTATAATCTCCGGTCTTTGTGGGTTTGATCTTTTTGTAGAGCATAACCCCGTCCTCATCGAAATCCTTTATGACGATTCGTTTATCCAATACCGCTGTCCACTTGCCCACATAGAGAAAGGTATAGGGCTGTTCACGGGCAATTATTTTATGGAGTCTGTGGCAGAATTCAACCTGTTTTTCAAAATCGTACTCCTGCCTGATCTTGATAATAAGATCATCAGCCTCTCTGTTTTCGAAACCCACGAAATTGAGTTGATAGGGATGGGTCTGGTTAGAGTACCATATCTGATAGAGATCAGGATCAATGCCCATGACCCAGCCTAAGATCAGGGCATCAAAATCTAACTTATGCACTCGCTCCTGGATAAATACCGACCACTCTAATATATCGGTGCGGACATTTACGCCGATCTGTTTCCAGCCGTCCTGGGCAATGGCCAAGATGGCCTTGCGGATGTCATTCCCGCTGTTGGTAATCAAAGTGAATTCCAGTCTTTTCCCGTCCTTTTCCAGCCAGCCCTCCTCGTTGCGTAGCCAGCCAGCCTCTTTTAAGAGATCAAGCGCCCCTTTGGGATCATAGGGTAGAGGTTGAACTTTATGATCATAATAATCGGTCTGTTTCGGGAAGGGGCCGGTAATCCTCTCTCCCTGGTTATACAGGACATAGTCGATTATCTTATTCACATCTATGGCCATGCCCAGCGCCCTTCGTACCCTTACATCATTAAAGGGTGCCCTCCGCATGTTGTATCCTATGTAAGTATATCCAAAGGATGTGCCGGAGAAGCTTTGGAATCTGGGATCCTTTTTAAGACGTTCCACCTGGTGGGGCTGCACCTGGTAGCTATCCAAGGTCCCGGCATAGAATTCCATCTCCTGGGTCAGGAGATCCGGGATGATACGCATGACATATCGTTTGTAATGGGGCGATCCTTCCCAGTAATCCTCAAACCGGTCTAAGTCAATGAACTGATCTGATTTCCATTCTTTAAACACAAAAGGACCGCATCCCATGGGATGGCGGTCAAATTCGCTCTGTCGCATGGAAAACTTGTCAGGATCTTTACCGAGACGCTCGGCCTCTTTTTTGAGAGCCTCCTGGTTGAGGATATGCTCCGGAAGTATCCCCATACCCCACGTACCCAAGGCTGGGGAGTAGAGCCTCTTATAAACTATACGCACGGTCAGAGAATCGAGCACTTCCACTTCTTTTATCGGTTCATAGTCGGCAGTGCGCGGAGAGAGGTTCTTGGGGTCCATGATGGCTTCATAGGTAAACCTGACATCACCGGCATCAAAGATATGGCCATCATGAAACCTGACACCCGGTCTCAGATGAAAAATGATGACAGGATTGTGCTCAATGGCCGGAAGGTATTCTTTGGCGTAGGCGGCCAACCTCTTTTTATCCACCAAAGGGTCAGTTTTAAGGTACTGGACGCCATCAAAGGACGCAAAATAATCATTGCCTAAGATCTTTGAAAGATTTATGAACAGGTCCTGATCCACTTCAGTAAGGCTTAGCTTTATCCTGGCAGGAGCCTGAATTATGACCTCTATCTCTTTTTCTTCTTTTTCTTCTTTGGCTGGTTTATAATGTGTGGTCGTCACTACCTTCTCGGGCGGTATTATCATAATCTTTTTGATACGGTTTAAAGTAGCCTTCAATACCGGATCCAGATCTGTCACTCTCTTTCTTGCCTCACGAAGAATCCGGACTATCCCCTCAGCATCTGTCTTACCGGCATCAGATGTCATCGCATGGTGTATCACCGCATGGGGATTCAAATAGAAATAGGCCTCCTCAGAGATCTCCCAGGAGGTGGCCAGACGTCCCCTGAAACGAAGTTCTTCGTCGCGGTCAAGGAGGCTGTCAAAAACGAGGGATTCTATCTGACTGCTGGTGGAATTGGACGAGATTATGGGATTGAGGGAAGTGGCATCTCCTGTGGATGCCGTAATATATTCGTGGAGGCGATTGGGGTTCCCCTTTGTCTGTTCCTCATAGGTGGGGACCCAGAGATAAGACTGAAGCAGGAAGAGTATGACAAGCGTAGGTACGAGTATGAGTATGCGTTTAATGGTCATTTTCAGTTGGCTTATAAAATAGGGAATTGAGGCTTATCAGTCAAGTGAAAAGGGTAGAGTAAATTATAGCAGGCATAAGGTGTAAAGCGTAAAAATTTGAACGGGGATTCGGCATTTTGTATCTCCGCCTAAAAACGGGATCTTCG
This sequence comes from Candidatus Desulfacyla euxinica, assembly GCA_014382715.1. Classification (GTDB taxonomy): domain Bacteria; phylum Desulfobacterota; class DSM-4660; order Desulfatiglandales; family Desulfatiglandaceae; genus Desulfacyla; species Desulfacyla euxinica. Next base: position 10,855 of record JACNJD010000222.1, read on the forward strand.
ACCGGTATCCAGAATGGTTTGGATGTTTTTCCGATTTCGAGTTTCGAATTTCAAGTTTCCAGTTTCATATGCAATTTGACTTCTTCCTCATTTTATGTTTCAGTTTCTGAAAAAATGCGACCTGTGCCGTTAAAAGAAATAGCCACAGAGACTCAGAGACTCAGAGGAAAACATTTTTATTTCCCTCTGTGTCTGGCAAATAAGAAAAGACTAACCGCACAGGTGGAAAAAAAGGAGAGTGAAATGAATACGATAGATTTGACAGGAAAGGTGGCTTTGGTAACCGGTGGGAGCCGTGGATTGGGCAAAGCGATTGCCATGGCCATGGCCGAAAAAGGGGCTGAGGTGGTCATTTGCGGACGAAAACAGGACAATCTGGATCAGGCAGTGGAAGATCTTCGTCAAAAGGGGATAAATATTACCGCTTTCATGGCCAACATAGGCAACTCAGACGAGGTAACAGCCCTGTTCAAGGCAATTGAAGACCGGTTTGACAGGCTGGATATCCTCGTAAACAATGTGGGCATGAATATCCTGACCCCGTCTGTAATTGCAACTGATGAAGGGTTGTGGGATAAGATTATCACAACAAATCTGAAGGGGACTTTTCTGGCCTCTGCTGGTGGAGCAAGATTGATGAAAAAGACCGGACAGGGCAAAATCATAAACATCAGCTCCATTGCCGCAAGAAAGGCTGCAATGGGTATGGGGATATATTGTGTAGCAAAGGCCGGTGTTGAAATGCTCACCAGAGTCTTGGCCGTGGAACTGGCACAGGATCATATAAATGTCAACGGCGTGGCCCCATCCGTGGTGAAGACAAAGTTCAGCCAGCCTTTCTGGAGCAACGAATCCCTTTTGAAGGAAATCACAAATACCATCCCCATGGCCCGGATTGCTGAGACAGATGATGTGGTCGGCACAGTGCTTTTTTTGGCATCAGGCATGTCCGATTTTGTTACCGGTGAAATCATTACTGTGGACGGAGGCTCTATGGCTTGACGTAAGGTGAGGTGGGTGATAAGAAGTCCCTTTTTTTTCGCTCACCCCGCGCCATCCCGCGAAACGGTGCAGTGGAAAAAGATCATCATCAAAGATCTTGTGGGAGCCAAGCGTTTGTTGAGGTGTCGAAGGAATTGGGACGTCCCGCACTGGTGCCCTCAATATATCGATGGCAAGCTTGCGTTTGATGTTACGCCGGGAAGTGACGAGCTTAAGGAATCATTAAACAGACTGATAACTTCCAATTCATGAAGGCCTGGCAATTTTTAACCCACACCTGAGAAAAGCACCTGAACCGAAATCCTAACCCCCATATATGCAGAGACCATTTTGTACTTGACCCACAACGAGGGTCTCTCTATACTTTGCACTGAAAAATTCACCTTCTTATCACCTATTTCCCCACCTTATTTATAGAAGGTGTGCTTAAAAGGAATTGAATTTATTTTCCGCTCATGAAAAGAGTTTCCATTGCACTTTTTGTTCTCTTCGTATTCGTCTATATCCTTCCCCTGGGTTTCCGACCGCTGACCATTCCAGACGAAACCCGGTACGGGGAGATACCAAGGGAAATGCTGACTTCGGGAGACTGGGTTGTCCCCCGCCTGAACGGATTGAAATATTTTGAAAAACCGGTCTTTGGATACTGGGTGAATGCCGTTTCCATTCTCACACTGGGCGAAAACGCGTTCGCCCTGCGGATTGCATCGGCCCTATCCGTATTGATTTCGGCCCTCATGATTTTCCTGCTGGCACGAAGGTTTTCACCCAGAAGGCCGGCCTCCGCCCTGGCCCCGGCTATTTTCTTAACCTGTCCTCTCGTGCTGGCCGTAGGCCAGATCAGTCTTCTGGACAGCCTGCTTTCCATGCTCCTGACCGGAGCTCTGGTCTGCTTTTTCTTTGCGCACATGGCGGAAAATACGCGGCGTAAGGTGCTTTTTCTCGCCCTCATGGGGGTTTTCTGCGGACTGGCTTTTCTCACGAAGGGATTCCTGGCCTTGGCAGTGCCGATGCTGGCGATCGTGCCGTTTCTGATCTGGGAGGGCCGTTATAAGGATCTGTTCAGGATACCATGGATTCCCATAATGACGGCCTTTGCGGTCGCGTTGCCCTGGTCCCTGATGATTCATTTTCGTGAAGGGGATTTCTGGAACTATTTTTTCTGGACGGAGCATATGGCAAGATTTCTGGATCCGGTCCGCGGGCAGCATCCGAAGTCTCTCTGGTATTTTCTGCCCATCCTGGCGGGGGGTGCGCTGCCATGGGTTATTCAGAGCCCCGCTGCTATCCCAACGGTTCTCAAGTTCGAAATGAAAAAACCGCTCATGCGTTTTGCCATGTGCTGGTTCCTGTTCCCTTTCCTTTTCTTCTCCGTCTGCAGCGGAAAGCTTATCCCGTATATCCTGCCGTGTTTTCCGGCCTTTGCCATTGTTTTTGCAATGGGTCTCGCCAGTTACTTTGAAGCGGGAAGAAGCCGGGCTTTTTCCGTGGCCGCCTGGGTGCTGGCCGTTTTTGCCGGTCTTGGGGGGCTGTTTTTACTGATCTCCGGGCTCAGCGATTATGAAGCGATGAGGATTTATGATACGGACGAAGTGGGCAAATTGCTGGTGGGTGCTCTGGGGGCCTTCTTATGGGCATTTCTGGTGATATGGTCCACCAGAATGAAAGACTACCGGAAAAGATGGGTTTTTTACTGTGCAGGCACTCTGGCGTTTTTTTTCATGGCGAATTTTGCTGTTCCCGGCAGGGCCATGGATCGCAGAACGCCGGGATGGCTTCTCGAGCGCAATCTATCCAGGGTGACTCCCGATGCCATGCTGGTGTCCAATGACAACGTTCTTCGTGCGGTCTGCTGGTTTTTCAAACGGGATGACGTAAAAGTGCTGGAAAAAGTCGGGGAATTCACATATGGATTGAAGCATGACCATAACAAACCGGGAAAATTTCTGACTGTTGAGGCGTTAAAGGATATGATACGGGAAAACGCGGGAAAACATCCGGTGATTCTTGTTCTGATCAAAGATCACTACGAGAGCTACAGAGACCAATTGCCCGTTCCCGTCTTTACGGATACCGATGACCATTTCGTCCTGGCGGTGTATTAGAAATGAGGAGGGCAGAATGTAATATTGCCCGGTGAAATTATGAATATCGAGTTTCAACGAAAAATAGACCGGATTGCAGGCAAAGCCATTTGCCGCCTGCTTTCCCTGTTTCCCCGAAAGAAGGTTAAAGCGGAGAGCATGCCGTCGTCGCCAAAAATTCTGGTCATACTCCTTTCCGAAATGGGGAGTCTTGTGCTGGCCCACCCCATGTTTACTTTCTTGAAGAAAAATCACCCGGGTGCGGAAATCTTTGTGCTGGTATTTGAAAAGAACAGGGAATGCCTGCAAACCCTGAATCTCGTTCCCGGAAAAAACATCCTGACCGTCAATGGGGATTCGCTGACGGCATTGTTGAAGGACAGCGCCCGATTCATATTCCGGATGCGAAAAGAAAAAATCGACGTGGTGATTGACTGTGAACTCTTTTCAAGGATCAGCAGTATTTACGCATTTCTAAGCGGTGCCGGGTTGCGTGTTGGGTTTCATCCTCACACCCAGGAGGGTCTTTACAGGGGTGATTTTATCAATCGGCCCGTTCTCTACAACCCCTACCGCCACATGTCCCGGCAGTTTGTAGCTTTGGCGACAGCCATGGAAAACGGGAATGGTTTCCCCATGGTGAAACGGAACGTGGATGAGGACATTTTTTGTGTCCCAACTCTGAATCCGAATGCTGATCAACAAGAAGAATTGAAGATCAGACTGGAAAATGATTTTCCGGAAACCATTGGAAAAAATCTGGTCTTACTTTATCCTGGAGGCGGCCTGCTCCCCATACGGGCATGGCCTTTGGACAATTTTTGCACAATTGCCATGGACCTGGTTGCAAAAGGCTATGTTGTGGGCATTATCGGAATGAAAGAAGATGCGCCCCTGGCGGAAGTCATCTCGTCACGGTGTCAAAGCCAATATTGTATTGATCTAACCGGTTTTACCCGAACCATCATGGAGTTGATCACCCTTTTTCATTCTGCATCCCTTCTCATCACCAACGATGGAGGCCCTGGGCATTTTGCTTCGTTGACGCCGATTCCAACCATTATCTTCTTTGGCCCGGAGACCCCGGCCCTGTATGCCCCGCTGGATGAAAAGTCTGTCAGTCTTTATGTGCCACTGCCCTGTTCTCCGTGCCTTACCGCCTATAACCATAGAAATTCTCCGTGTGACGGGAACAATGCCTGCCTTCAAGCCATTGGTCCGGAGGAAGTGTTTGACAAGGCATACGAGTTGCTGAACATAAACACTATTTCTCGTAGTATCTTATGAACAGACCCTTAAATTCCATTCTTTCGGTAATCTCGTGGAGTTGGCACCAGCGTTACCGCTTTTTCAAGTTCGGCACGGTGGGAGTCAGCGGTATCGTCATTAATCAGGCGGTTATCTGGTTGTGTTACGCCCATGTGTTCGCGGCCGTCGAGAACCTCTCCCTTCGTCTCAACCTCTCCATGGCCATTGGAATCCTGCTGAGCATGACCAATAACTTCCACTGGAACCGCCGGTGGACCTGGAAGGATCGCGAGCGCGCGCAAAAGCTGCCCATTGTGCATCAGTATCTGCAGTACGCTGCCGCCAACTGGGCAGGCATCGTAGCACAGGTGACCATCACCAATCTGCTCATACGGTGGATGCCCTACCTGCTGGCCAATCTTTTCGGCATCGGTATGGGATGCGTGGTCAATTTCGTTTTGAATGACTTGTGGACTTACCGCCGTGTGCACACCGGGGGCATCGACCCCGAAGCCAAAAACCTGGAGCGCGCGGTGCCGGCGGTGCCGTTGACCATCAGCGGGCTCATTTTCGCTTTGTGTACCTATCTGTATGGTCTTGCCTCCCTGCACATTCTTCGCAACGGGGACGAACTGGTGTACATGCACATCACGCGCGTGACCGGCATGGCTAAACAGTGGCTGCCCCTGCAGGCCATTCCGGGCATGCGAAACACCAAGCCGCCACTGCTGTTCTGGCAGGGACTGGTGAGCACAGATTGGGGGAATCACTGGTCGGTGGTGGCGTTGCGCTGGCCCAGCGTGGTGTGGACTTTCGGTACGGCTCTGCTCTGTGGCCTGCTTGGGTGGCGGCTGTCCGGGCGTGACGTATTCAAGGGAGCGCTGGCGGCGCTTTTCTATCTGGCCTTTTTCAGCACCTACCGCTACGGACGGCCTTATCTTACCAATCCACCTGAAACATTCTGGGTGTTCGCATGCTTTTTCACCATGCTGTGGTGGAAGCCGCGATCCTTCGACTCGCGCTTCCTTTTCCCGACCATCCTGGGTGTGCTGGCAGGCATGGCGCTGCTGACCAAAAGTTTCGCCCAACTGCTGCCCATCGGCGTGGGGCTGACGTGCTGGCACCTGCACGTGAGGGGGTGGCGCGTGGCCTCATTCGCGCGCCATTCACTGCCGGGCATCGTCTGGACAGCCCTGGTTTCGCTGAGCATGTTCTCGTTGTGGTTCCTGTTCGATCCTGACCCAGCGGCCATCTGGCGCGAATTCGTGGTGGGGGAAAATGTGGGCAAAATGGCGGGCAGCGTGGGTTCCTGGTTCGCGGGGTTGCTGTGGAACGGCGACACTGTCTGGTCCCTTGCCGGCAGCTGGTTCTTCAACGCGGGTCTCTTGGCATTTCCTTTGTTCGGTTTGATGGCGGTATGCTGGAAACACCGCCGCACGCTGCTCCATGAGGAGAAATTACTGTGGATCTGGGTCTTCGCCATCTTCATCGTGTTCTGCATTCCCAGTCAGCGGAGTGGGCGTTATCTGCTGGAGGGCATGCCTGCGCTGGCAGTGCTGCTGGCGACGCGTTGCCGGCAGGTGGGTCGCTACACCTTCGTGTTGACCCTGGCCGGCGCCATCGCGGTGCTGTTGTCCCTGGGATGGATATCGTTGCTGCTGGCGCGCGAGGTGGGTATACAGGCTTTCTCCTGGTGGCACTTCCCGCTGGTGGTCGCTGCTATCGCCTTTTCAGTGACGGCCATGGCACGGCCGCGATGGACCGCCATGTGCACCCCCATCGCAGCGCTGTCGGTATTCCTGACGCTGACCAGTTTTCTGTCCGTGTTTGATGGGCCGCTCGGAACTTACGAAACTGCCGTCATCAAGGCCACCGCTGATCGCGTGGTGTGGGCACCGGAGAAGTTTCGATCCAAGGCGGAAACCCATCGCTTCTTGCTGCCCCTGGCGGTAGTGCGCGGCTATCCAGCCGGGGAGAAGGTGCCCGACGCACCCGTTCGCGGGCCCGATGACCTCATGGTGGTTCAGCGACCGCTTGGTGCGCCCGCACCTGCAGGCGCCATGGGCAGTCGTATCGATATCACCAGTCGCCACAAAGCCTGGCAGATCTGGGAAATGGCCACCGGTAACGTGAAGAAGCACTTATTTGCGCGAGAGTGGGTGGTCCCCGCGGGTTCGCTGCCGGCGCCCTGACAGAGTGCCAAGGAGGTTAATCATGCAATAAAGGGAGGAAATCGAAGAAATTTGAGTAGAGCATCCCCTCGAACCTAACTTTTTCTTCAAAAATCAGGCAGGGAAGACCACGCCTAAGGCGGGTAAATCTCCGGATAAACAGAGTCCATCACGCTGAAGACGTGACCTTCGGCATAAAGATGCTTATCAGGCCCGCCAGGCAAACGGCGGGCAGACGCTGGAAGTTGAGAATCCGTATAGTCGATATGATGTTCCACGGTTTTTGGCGGACCATTCGCATTCCGTTAATTGCATAATCCTAAACCGCAGAAAAAAGCCCTTGAGGTTCAGGAAAAAATGATATAAAAATTGTGGGATTGAGGAGTTTTATTCAAACACAATAAAGGAGAGATGTGGGAATGACTGTAGAAAAAAAGTCAAGGATATTATGGCACCTATCGAAGGGTACGATAATACCATATTTTCCGAACTCCTCGAAGTCGTCGGCCCGGAATGTGACATAACTTGGTAAAGTATCATCTCGAACAACTTTACCATCGTTATAATTCTCGTCAATGGGTCCATCCTGACCCCCTCGAATATCTTTACGACTACCCTGATCTGAAAGATCGTGAAACGGTCGGGATAATAGCCTCATCGCTTGCATACGGCCGCGTGGCCCAGATCCTGAAAAGCGTATCATCTATCCTCAAAGAGCTGGGGTCCTCCCCTCATGCATTTCTGAAATCCTCATCGAACAGGTCTCTTCATAAGATCTTTTCCAACTTCAAACACAGATTCAGCACCGGCGAAGAGGTCGCTTTGATGCTTATGGGGATAAAACGGGTCATCAGACAGTATGGCTCTCTGGGCGCCTGTTTCTCAGACAAATATAACGAAGGTGACGAGACCGTTCTTCCAGGCTTAACCTCTTTTGTGGATGAACTCACCTATCCCTTTAAAGACCGCACAAACTCTCTCATCCCCCTCCCCCAAAAGGGGAGCGCCTGCAAGAAATTGAACCTCTTTTTGCGATGGATGGTACGGGAAGACCGGGTAGATCCGGGGGGGTGGAATAAGGTGCCTTCATCAAAGTTAATAATCCCTTTAGACACTCATATGCACCGCATCTCTCTCCTTCTGAATCTGACCAACCGGAAGAATGCAAACATGCGCACTGCCATAGAGATCACCCGGGCATTTCGGAAAATAGAGCCTGATGACCCGATCCGGTATGATTTCGCCCTGACGCGCTTAGGGATTAGAAAAGATGAAGATATGGGCGGATTTTTGGACCGATGCGGCGTAATCAATGCCTGAACAACAACCCATGTTCAGGGAAAAGTTGAAAAAGCAAGGCCTTTTATTTTAATAAAATAATGCTTGACTTCGCATTTTGGCAGTATTACCCTCAAAAAATGAATGACAGTTCATTCATTTTTTGATAATTTTAAGAATAGGGGCACGTAACTCGGTATTGTTTTAAGGAGGTGGCTATGGACAAAAAATTGAGAAAGGCTGGAGTAATCGGCGCCGGGGTAATGGGCGCCACCATTGCGGCCCAGCTGGCCAATGTGGGGATCGAAACGGTCCTGCTCGATATTGTTCCCCCTGAACTGACAAAGGGCGATAAGAAGAAGGGCCTTACAACGGAAAGTAGCGATTTCAGGAATAAATTTGGCAAGAATGGACTGAAAGGCGCATTGAAGTCAAAGCCCGCCTCCTTCTATATTCCTGAGAACGCCAAGCTGGTTTCCATAGGAAATCTGGAAGACGATCTCGAATTGTTGAAGGGCGTTGACTGGATCATAGAAGTGGTAGTGGAGAGGTTGGACATCAAAAGAAATGTTTTTGAAAAGGTTGAATCAGTTCTTAGACCTGGAACCATAATTACCTCCAACACGTCGGGGATACCTGCTAAGGAGATGTGCGATGGTCGGACAGAGGACTTTAAAAAGCATTTTGCAATTACCCACTTTTTCAATCCGCCGAGATATATGAAGCTCTTAGAGATAGTTCCGGGACCGGACACCCTTCCTGAAGTTGTTGATATCTTAGCCGAAGTCTGCGAAAAAGTGGTTGGCAAAGGCATCGTCTATGCCAAGGACACCCCTAATTTTGTGGCCAATCGAATCGGCACATTCAGCATGTTTTCAGGCATCATTGCCATGATAGACTTAGGTCTGACAATAGAAGCGGTAGACAAGCTTACCGGGCCTATAGTGGGGAATCCCAATAGCGCCTCCTTCAGAACCGCGGATCTGGTTGGTCTTGATACGCTGCTTCATGTGGCAGACAATGTGTACGAAGGGACCCCTGATGATGAAAGACGTGAGATGTTTAAGGCCCCCGAGTTCATTTCAGCAATGCTTGACAAAAAGCTCTTGGGCGAAAAGACCAAACAGGGCTTTTACAAAAAGAGCAAGGACAGTGAAGGGAAAAGGGTGATCCTTTCCCTCGACTATAAAACCCTGGAACACACACCGCAGGAAAAGGTAAACTTTGCCTCACTCGAGGCAGCCAAAAACATTTCCGGCACAGGCGAGAAGATCAAATCCCTTTTCTACGCAAAAGATACGGCAGGCCAGTTCACCTTCAGGACCTTGGCAGAAACCCTCATCTATTCTGCCAACCGGATCCCTGAGATCGCCGATGATATCGTCAATATTGATAATGCGTTGAAATGGGGTTTTGCCCGGAAGTTGGGTCCGTTTGAAGTGTGGGATGCCATAGGCCTCAACAAATCTACTGCCAAGATGAAGGAGGCCGGTTACGAGATCCCCGAATGGGTTGACGAGATGCTTTCCGATGGGAAGGAGTCATTTTACAAAAAAGAGGCAGGGGCCCTCTATTTTTACGATATCCCTTCGAAGGACTACAAAGAGATACCGACCAGGCCGGGCATTATTCTTCTGCCCTCGCTCAAGGAACAGGAAAAGGAAGTGGCAGCCAACACGGGTGCTTCTCTTATTGATATAGGTGACGGTGTTGCCTGCCTGGAATTTCATGCCAAAATGAATGCCATTGGCGAAGATATCATCGCAATGATTCAAAAATCAGCCGATATAGTCAACAAGGATTTTGAAGGTCTGGTAATTGCAAACCACGGCACCAACTTTTCCGTTGGAGCCAACCTGCCTATGGTCCTGTTTGCAGCTCAGGAAGAGGAATGGGACGATCTTGATTGGGCCATTAAAGGTTTGCAGGACTCGCTGATGAAGCTCAAGTATATGGACAAACCGGTTGTAGCCGCCCCTGCCGGAATGGCCCTCGGTGGAGGTTGTGAGGTGTGCATGGCTGCAGATCGCGTGCGCTATTCCGCGGAGACCTATATGGGTCTTGTGGAAGTGGGGGTAGGCGTGATTCCTGCCGGAGGTGGATGTAAGGAACTGATCATCCGTAACACAGAGCACTTTTTCGAGGTTCAAAAGGGCGGGCTCTACCCGAAACAGATCGAAATGATGCCATTTATTGCCAGGGCCTTTGAGACAATTGCCATGGCCAAAGTGAGCACCTCGGGACAAGAGGCGGTTAAATTAGGTTATCTGAGACCGACCGACAAGATGACAGTGAATCGGGACTACCTCATAGAAGACGCAAAAAAGACCGTTCTGGCGATGAATATAGAGGGTTATGTCCCTCCACGGCCTAAGGATGAGATACGGGTAGCCGGCGAAAATACCTTTTCCTTTATCAAACTGGCTCTCTGGACCATGCACGAGTCAGGCTATATTACTGATCATGATCTGACGGTCTCCACCAAGGTGGGGTATGTCTTGTGCGGCGGGAATGTATTGGCCGACACAAAGGTAACAGAACAATATCTCTTAGACCTGGAGAGGGAAGCCTTTTTAAGTTTATGTGGCGATCCCAATACACAGGCTAGGATTCAGCATATGCTGACTACGGGCAAACCGCTTAGGAATTAAATCACTGAACATTTATTATTGCCCATTTGGCATTTCGCTGTTTGCAAATTACAAATGACAGATGATAAATGATAAGGGAGGAAGATATCATGAAAGAAGCCGTAATTGTTGCCGCCTGCAGGACGGCAGCCGGAAGGGCCCCTCGAGGAACATTAAAGGATACTCGACCTGAGCATATGGGCTGTACTGTCCTGGGTGATCTCGTAAAAAGGGCCGGAGATTTAGACCCCATGCTAATCGACGATGTGATCATTGGATGCACTTTTCCGGAGTCAGTACAGGGTCTCAACTTAGGGAGAGTCCTGGTCATGTCAATGGGCTGGCCGGATCGTGTTCCCGGAATGACCGTTAACAGGTTTTGTTCTTCCGGGCTTCAGGCCATTGCCATCGGGGCTGAAAAAATAATGTGCGGGTTTGCCGATGTGGTAATTTCCGGTGGTGTGGAGAGCATGAGCCAGATCCCAATGGGCGGGAGTATGATGTATCCGAACCCGGCCCTGGTGGAGATGAGACCCGGTGGCTTTACCGGTATGGGTCTTACCGCGGAAAATGTTGCCGAGCGTTATAATATAGAGAGAGATGAGCAGGATGAATTCGGCGCCAGCAGCCAGCAGAAGGCAGAGGCTGCGTTAAAAGCGGGTCGTTTCAAGAGTCAGATTGTCCCCTTGACTGTAAAAAGGCAAAAACAACTGCCTAACGGGCATTTTGAATATGAGGAGTTTATTTTTGATACAGACGAAGGAATACGCCCGGGAACAACCAAAGAGGGCATCTCCAAGATTCGTCCGGCCTTTAAACCGAACGGATCTGTCACTGCCGGCAACTCTTCTCAGACAAGTGACGCTGCTGCAGGGGTTGTGCTGATGTCAAAGGAAAAGGCCAGGGAATTGGGACTTAAGCCCATGGCCACCTTCAGGTACCATGCGGTCGAGGGCTGTGAGCCGGAAGTCATGGGCGTAGGACCGGCCGTGGCGATTCCCAAGGTCCTCAAAATCGCCGGGATGACCCTGGATCAGATAGGATTGATCGAACTTAACGAGGCATTTGCCGCACAGGCCATCTATTGCATTGATGAGCTTGGGATCAATAAAGAGATCACCAATGTGAACGGAGGAGCCATTGCCTTAGGTCATCCGTTAGGCTGTACAGGGGCAAAGCTGACCACACAGTTAATCTATGAAATGCAGGAAAGAAAGGCGCGATGGGGTCTGGTCTCAATGTGTATAGGTTTCGGCATGGGTGCCGCGGGGATCTTTGAGATTGAAGACTACTAAAAGGATTGTTGATTGATGATTGATGATTGATCACCGGATGAGCGTGATATTGAAAAAGGAGTAAGAAAATGGGAGATAGCAGGATTTTTGCAGGGGGAGAGTTTTTGATCACGGATGTGGCTCCTGAGGAGGTATTTACTCCTGAGGATTTTACCGATGAACATAAAATGATTCTTGAGACTGCCAGGGACTTTGTTGCAAAAGAGATTGATCCCAATGTTGACAGGCTTGAAGAAAAGGATCACGAACTGGTTCACTCTCTCTTAGGGAAGGCCGGGGAGTTGGGACTCCTTGGAACCGATGTCCCGGAAGATTGCGGAGGCTTAGGGTTAGACAAGGTCAGCACCACCATTGTGGCTGAGGCCATGGGTACTGCCGCCGCTTTCGGGACGGTCTACGGCGCCCATACCGGGATCGGGACCCTCCCGATAGTCTATTTCGGCAATGAAGAGCAAAAACAGAAGTACCTTCCCAAACTGGCGTCCGGCGAGTGGTGCGGGGCCTACTGCCTCACCGAATCCGGCGCAGGCACAGATGCCTTGAACGCCAAGACAAAGGCGGTCCTCTCTGAAGACGGAAAATATTATATCCTCAACGGAGAAAAGATGTTTATTACCAACGCGGGTTGGGCCAGCAGCTTCATCGTTTACGCCAAGATTGACGGTGAACAATTCACAGGCTTTATAGTCGAGAAGGATTTTCCGGGTGTTTCTACAGGCAAAGAAGAGGAGAAGATGGGGATGCGCGGGTCCTCTACCCGACCGGTTATCCTCGAGGATGCCCGGGTCCCGGTTGAAAACGTGCTCTTTGAAATCGGGCAGGGTCATAAGATTGCCTTTAACAGCCTCAATATCGGACGCTGGAAATTAGGAGCGTCCGTAATGGGAGGCTGTAAGAGCTGTGTAACAGAGGCCGTTAAATATGCAAACGGCCGAATTCAGTTCAAAGTGCCCATCAGCTCGTTCGGAATGATCAAGACCAAGCTGGCAAATATGGCTGTCAAGACTTATATGAGTGATAGTATGATGTACCGTCTGGCCGGTATGTTCGATGACAAGTTTGTAACCCTGGACGTCGATGCCAAGAAGAGCGGTGCAGAAAAAATTAAGGTAATCGAGGAGTATGCCCCGGAATGCTCCATCACCAAGGTATATGGTTCCGAGGTCCTCGATTATTGTGTTGATGAGTACGTCCAGATCCTTGGCGGATATGGGTTTTGCGCAGAATATCCGGCTGAGAGGTATTACAGGGATTCCAGGATCAACCGGATCTGGGAGGGGACCAATGAAATTAACAGGATGCTGGTCCCCGGGACCATGATGCGGAGGGCCCTGGGAGGCCGGCTCAATCTACTCCCCGCTGCCCAGGCCATTGCCGGAGAACTGATGACCTACTCACCTCTGTCGGTGCAGTTGCCGGATACACCTCTTGCACTCCAGGGACATATGGTGAAGATGGCCAAGAAGATCGGCCTCATGGTGGCCGGAGTAGCCGCCCAAAAGTTTGGGCAGAACCTGGCAAAGGAACAAGAGGTATTGGCGGTACTTGCGGATATCATTATCGAGATCTTTGCCATGGAGAGCGGTCTTTTGAGGACCATTAAAATCATTGACAAGGAAGGGGAAGAAAAGGCAGAATATCATATAGCTGCAGTCAAGTCCTATGTGGATGACATTATTCCTCAGATAGAAGCCTGGGCCAAGCAGGTCATCGCCTATGTGGAAAAGGGTGATATGCTTCGCACCCAGCTGGCCGGTATCAAAAAGTTGGCCCGTTATCAGCCCATTGACGGCGTCAGTCTCAAGAGGGCCATAGCCGACAGGATTATAGATCTGGAGGCATACCCTTTTTGATTGATGATTGTCGATTGACGATTGATGATTGAATGTTTATATTCTGAGAATGGGCATTATGAATAAAAGAGGATCTGTTAAAGCAGATCCTCTTTTTAATTGTGGATAGGGGTGATCCTTTGGATTGAAGATTGACTATTGACTATTGAAAAAACCCGCAATCCCGCCTGCTGCGGGATCTATGCTTCGCTCCGACTCGTAACTCGCAACCAGTATTCAGTATTCAGTGACGAGTGACGAGCAACGAGTAACCAGCAACGAGTAACCAGTACCCAACAACTACATTTAACGAGGTTTATTGATAGGTGGATGAGATTCAGAATTTAAGAAATATCGGAATCAGCGCGCACATTGATTCGGGCAAAACAACCCTTACGGAGAGGATACTGTACTATACCAAACGGATCTTTGCCATTCATGAGGTCAGGGGAAAAGATGGGGTGGGCGCTACAATGGACACCATGGAGTTGGAAAAGGAGAAGGGGATCACCATTGCCTCAGCCGCCACCTATTGCCAGTGGAAAGGGCATAAGATAAATATTATCGATACGCCCGGGCATGTGGATTTTACCATTGAGGTGGAAAGGGCTTTAAGGGTCATGGATGGTGCAATCCTGATGCTCTGTTCCGTCGGGGGGGTCCAATCACAGTCGATCACAGTTGACCGGCAGATGAAGCGGTACGAAGTCCCACGAATCGCTTTTATCAACAAATGTGACCGGTCCGGCGCCGATCCTTACAAGGTTGTGGATCAGCTACGTCAGAAATTGAACCATAACGCCGTTCTCATGCAGATACCCATAGGCCTTGAATCCAAACTTTCCGGGGTGGTTGATCTCGTCACCATGAAGGCCCTCTACTTTGAAGGGCCCAACGGTGATGAGATCAGGGAAGATGAGATCCCCGACACGATCCTCGATGAGGCTTTGGCCAGGAGAGAAGAGCTGTTAGATGCGGCGTCCATGTTCTCAGATGATCTCATGGAGTCCATTTTTGAGGAAAGCGTTACAGCGGATCTCATCAATGAAGCAGTGCGACAGGGAACTGTTTCAAGGCAACTGACCCCTGTATTTTTGGGCTCGGCTTACAAGAACATCGGCGTCCAGGCCGTACTGGACGGGGTAAGCAGATACCTCCCGTCGCCCATGGATGTAAAAAATGTCGCCCTTGACATTGACAGGGATGAGACCGAGATCTGCCTTGATACCGGTCCAGATAAGCCGGTGGTTGCCCTGGCGTTCAAGTTGGAGGTAACGCCCTACGGGCAATTAACCTATCTCAGGATATATCAGGGTTCAATTAGCAAGGGAGACAACATAATCATTACCCGGACTGGGAAAAAGATCAGGGTGGGCCGTCTTGTAAGGATGCACGCAGACCAGATGGAGGACCTGACATCGGCCAGTGCAGGTGATATCGTGGCGCTCTTCGGTGTAGAATGTTATTCCGGAGATACCTTCACCAGCAGGGGCATGAACTACAGTATGTCTTCCATGTTCGTGCCTGAGCCTGTAATTTCATTAAGCATTGCCCCGGAAGACAATAAATCCCAAAATAACATGTCAAAGGCCCTAAACCGGTTTATCAGAGAAGACCCGACCTTTAAGTCCTATGTGGACCGGGAATCGGGTGAAACCATCATATCCGGCATGGGAGAGCTCCATTTAGAGGTCTATGTGGAGCGAATGAAAAGAGAATTTGCTGCCGAGGTTGTTACCGGCATACCCCAGGTCGCATACCGGGAAGCCATCACTAAACAGGCGGACTTTGACTATATACACAAAAAGCAGACGGGTGGTTCCGGCCAGTTTGGCAGGGTAGCAGGCTTCATGGAACCCTCTGAAGAGGCTGCCTATGAGTTTGTAAATAAAATAAAGGGCGGTGTTATCCCCACTGAATATATCCCATCCGTGGATAAGGGGTTTCAGTCCTGCCTTCGGAAAGGACTTAACGTGGGCTTTCCGGTTGTGGGGATGAAGATCACCGTGAATGACGGTAAATCCCACAGTGTAGATTCGTCAGAGATGGCCTTTACCCAGGCAGCCATCGGGGCCTTCAAGCAGGCCTATATGAAAGCCAGACCGGTTATCCTTGAGCCGGTCATGAAGGTATCTGTGGAAGGCCCTTCCGAGTTCCAGGGGAATATAATGGGCTCAATAAATCAACGCAGGGGTCTGATTACAAGTTCAACTGAAGACGGGAATTTTACCACCATCGATGCTGAAGTTCCTTTGGCAGAGATGTTCGGTTATGCCACCGTGCTCAGGTCCCTGACCCAGGGGAGGGCGGAATTTACCATGGAGTTTCAAAAATATTCGAAAGTCCCTGAATCCCTGTCAGAAGAACTGAAATCAAACCTCAGGAAGAAATCCAAAGGAGACAAATCGTGAAAGATTTTATTTCGGTAAGTCCGCTGAGGATCTTGGAAAAATCGTCTCACCAGGGGTTAGGACCGGGAAACTTGGGTGTTCTCGTAGCCCGGGCCGGGGTTGGCAAGACCGCCTGCCTTATTCATATCGCCTTTGACAAGATCTTTCGCCAGGAAAAACTGGTCCACATTTCTCTTGAAGAGGGTCCGGAGAAGGTTGCCTCCTATTATAATGTTATCTATTACGACCTGGTGAAGGCCTTGAACATCGACGATGATTATGAGTACAGAATCCTCATGGAGAGGAACAGGATGACCCTCGCTTATCTCAACCAGAGCTTTGACTTGGAGCGCCTTGAGGCCAATCTCAAAAACCTGACAGAACGGCTCGACTTCAATCCCGACACCCTCATCGTCGATGGCCTTGATTTTGAAAAGGCCGAAAGAGAGGTGTTTGAAGGTCTTAAGAAGATTGCACTGGAGTTTGAGACAGAGATATGGTTCTCAGCCCTTTCCCACCGCCATATTGCAGAAACAAACGAGAGGGGCATCCCTTATCCGTGCGATAAATTTGATGACCTGTTCAGTATTATTATCCAGTTGCAGCCGGAGCAGGCAGGCATCTTTTTGAAGCTCCTCAAGGACCATGACAGGTACCAAATCCCGGAAAACAGCATTAGGCTGGATCCGAATACCTTCCTGGCACTGAGTTAAAGGATGCGCCATGAAGGTCAACTGCCAGGAGCATCGGAAATCCATGGAGCTGATCGGCCTTAAGTTGAGGCTGAAAAAGAGTATTTCTGATCAAGAGGAAAGGAACGACATCGAGAAGAGAATCAGGATACTCGAAAGGGATCTGAAACTCGATTGATCCTGCTTCCGGCGGTTCGGATTGCCCGTCTTTCTGAATTTGTGTGGGTCATTACATTCAAAATCAGCAATCCTATAGGCCTCTTCCAATTCCAACCCCGAAGATCAATACTTTCATACCTTCTATCATCCGCTTCTGAATATTTCTGATTCCCATAACTGGAATTACTCTTTGTCGCCAACAAAATTGTGACCTGAATTTTGCACGTAAATCACCATAGCGAGCCCTGGGCGACAATTTTTTTTTGCAGCCGAACCGGTCTCGCGGGGAACATCCTTGACCAATGTAGCGTTTAGTGCATCGTTTCCGGAAGTAATTTGTCCTAATCGGTTCCACTTGGCTAATGAATTTATTATCAAATACTTCCGTGCAAGAAATTTCTTGCCTATGATATTTGTAAAGCGAAACGTTGTAGGCCAGCATCTCCTGCAGCTCTTCTGGTTTTGTCCTGAGCCCCTTTGAATTTCGCGATGGGATGTCTTTATGCAAAAACCGTGGGGGAAGCCGGTCGTCCTTTCTCCGCAACCCTTCCCAGCAGTTAAAAGCCCTTTCCAGCATGTGTATTCGGCATCCGATTTCCGTTACCTCATCCAGGGTCAAATCCCACCTAATGGTCTGGTTTATGCAATCCGCATGATTTTTGTCATTGTATTTGCGGTTGTTCGAAATTGGTGGAATGTGGAAGCATGTTAGTATATCATAGAGCTTGAGCGGTTTAACGCTCGCTTTTTTTGGGCTTAAAGCGCTTTAAAACTGCTTGTTAAAATTTTGATGCCCATCTATGGGCTGCGAAGGAGAGATTCATGCCATTTGAGAGCATTAACGGAATAAATGTCTATTATGAGAGTCATGGTAAGGGCGATGAGAAAGGGACCATTCTCCTTCTTCATCACGGCTTCGGTTGTGTCAAGACGTGGGAAGAGATTTACCCCGGGCTCGTGGATGAGGGTTACCGGGTCATTATGTATGACAGAAGGGGATACGGGCGATCCGAAAAAGGGTCGGATTTCATGGATTTCTATGTGAGCGATCGTTTTCGGCCGGAGGGCGTTGAAGAAATGGCCGTGCTGATGGACTTCTTCGACATCGACCGTTTTCATGTTATCGGTCAGTGCGAGGGCGGGGTGGTGGGAGTGGATTATGCGGAAAAATTCCCAGACCAGATTCAGACCATGGTAATTGCGAGCACCCAGTTCTTCAGTAAAATGCCGATGACCGAGGTTAATTCCAAGGCTTTCCCCAAAACATTCCGGGATCTTGAACCGGAGCTCAAGACAAAACTTGTTGAGTGGCACGGGGAGGACGCCAGTCCTTTTTTTGACCAGTTCCGCCAATTCGGTGGTTCCTATGGGACTGATGTTTTTGACCTGAGACCGGCCCTTTCCGCTGTCAGGTGCCCGGCCCTGGTCCTCTATCCGGACCGCAGTTCTATTTTTGATGTGGAACAGGGGGTGGCCATGTATCGGCAGCTTCCCAGGGGAGAACTGTCCGTTCTTCCTGCCTGCGGTCACAACACCTATCAGTACCGGCCCGAAGACTATGTCCGAATTGTCCTGGATTTTCTCGAGAGACACGAGGAAAATGATGGAGGTATGACGGCGGAGATGGTAGGGATGTCATGTCTCGCAGTAAAAAAGCCACTTGGGAATCCTCCAGTTTTCCGATAAAAGACGCAAGAGCAATCCCGTATTCCACGGGAGTCAACAACCACCACCCCGGCTGCCTTGCCTGAGCAAGAACAATGGCGGGCAGGTCAACTATTAAACGACTAAACAGAGTTTGCTGAAAGGGAGCGTGATGATAGGAAAGACGATAGATGAACTGAAGATAGGTGATTCGGCTGAATTTGGTAAAACTGTCACCGAATCGGATATCTACCTCTATGCCGGTGTAACCGGGGATTTTAACCCGGCGCATCTGAATGAGGAGTATGCCAAGAAGACTTTTTTCAAGACCAGGATTGCCCAGGGCATGCTGACTGCAGGGTTTGTTTCGGGCCTACTCGGGGTTGGTCTACCAGGACCGGGCACCGTATATATCAGGCAGGAGGTGGATTTTCTGGCCCCCGTACATATCGGTGATACCATTACGGCCAGGGTTGAAATCATTGAGATTATTGATGATGAAAACAAGGTAAGGGTAAGAACTTACTGTACGAATCAAGATGGGACTAAGGTTCTGGACGGTGAAGCAATAGTAAGTCCACCCAAAGCGGTACACGATTAAGAAAAAGTTATGACCTCATCATGTTGTGATATAGGGAACACCCATGCAAAACAGCGACGAACACTTTCTTGTCAGATTTTTGGAACCCAGAAGCGTTGCCATCGTAGGCGCGTCCAATAATCACTCAGGCATTAACTATTATCTGGTTGCTAATCTGGTCAATCTCGGTTTCAAGGGGAAGATATTTCCTGTTAATCCGAAGGAAAAGGAGATCATGGGTCTTCGGGCCTACCCAAAGGTGAAGGATATCGACGAACCGGTGGACCTTGCGGTGATCGGTGTTTCACATGCCCTGGTCCCGGGGATACTCAGGGAATGCGTCCAAAAGGATATCAAGCGGGTCACCATAATTGCAGGCGGGTTTTCTGAGATCGGGGAAGATGGAAAAAAGGTCCAGGAGGAAATGCGACAGATTATAAGAGATCACGGTATCCGGGCCATCGGCCCCAATGCCCTGAGTCCAATCAACGTGCCCTTAGATTTCTGCATCAGCTTTCACCCTATTCGCCCAATAAAGCGCGGCGGGCTTTCCCTCATCTTTCAATCCGGACTCTATGAACCCAGGTTCAGCTGGCTCTTGTCTGATTTTAACTACCACATCAACAAGCTCGTAGATCTCGGCAACAAAATGGATATTAACGAGGTGGATGCCCTGAGCTATCTGGTCCAGGACCCCGAGACCCATGTAATAGGTATTCATCTTGAGAGTATAGAGGGGGACGGAAGGGAGTTTTTGAGACTCATCAGGGAAGCCACCGCCCGAAACAAACGGGTTGTGGTCCTTAAATCGGGCCGAAGCAAGGCCGGCGCAAAGGCGGCTGCCTCTCATACCGGCGCTATTGTCCGGGGAAACGATCTGGTCTTTGACAGCGCCATAAAGCAGGCCGGGGCCATACGTGCATACACTCTTGAGACGTTCTTTGATCTGACCCGTGCCCTGGAGCGTTTTGGCCCGGTATCCATGAAAGGAAACCGCATATTCCTGGCCACATTCCCGGGGGGTGAGGGTGTCATTACAACGGATCTCTGTGAAGAGGAAGATCTTCGATTAGCCGAGATTGAAGACAAAACCGTTGACAAACTCCGGGCAGTGTTTCCGCCCTGGGACATCCCGCCCAATCCCTGGGACCTGGGTCTCACCTCGCAATTTAACAACCCGAATGTTGTATACCGGGTCATTATCGAGGCTATGCTCAACGATCCAAACGTGGATGCGTTAGCGATTCAGCTCCATCCAATGGTGTTTCTTTTTCCCAAAGAACTCCTGAAAGTATTTGACAATTCCATGACTGCCCGGAAACCTATTGCCCTTTGGCTTGCCGGTATGGAACCCGGGAGGCACGAAGTCCTGCAATCGTTGGAGGAAAGACGCGTCCTCGTGTTTTCATCACCGGAAAAGGCGGTCCGTGCGTTGTCCACTCTGTATCGCCTGAGCGGTCCGATTCAAAAGACTTCTTGCTAAATGGCTATGTTAACTGTCAATCATCCAGAATCACCTGAGGAATTCGAAGAATACTACGATCTGAGATGGCGCGTACTTCGTGAACCATGGGGCCAGCCACGCGGGAGCGAGAAGGATGAATTTGACCCTGTCGCAGACCACGTGAGCGTGCGGGACCAGGAGGGTAAACTCATCGGGATCGGACGTCTGCACCTGAATAATGATCGAGAGGCGCAGATCCGCTATATGGCGACGGAGGAGGATGTTCGTGGTTTCGGTACCGGTCGAGTAATCATAGCGCGACTCGAAGCAATCGCGAAGGAGCGCGGTGTTCACCGGATAACACTAAACGCCAGAGAAAATATAGTTGGCTTCTACGAGCATCTGGGCTATCGTGTGACTGGCGAGGGACCCACCATGTTCCATGAGATTAGACATTCGAAGATGAAAAAGGAACTGTAGGAACATGAAATATATGAAATGCAACATGGTGGTCAATGGTGTGAAAACAGGGGAAGTCAAAAAGAGGAGGACTGGTCATGTCAAAAACCGATGAATTAGCGTTTTTAGATGCGACTGCGCAGGCTGAGCTGGTTAGAAAGAAAGAAGTTACGGCAGTTGAACTTGTGGAAGCTGCCATAGACAGGATGGAACGATTGAACTCAAAGCTTAACGCAATAGTCACACCCATGTACGACCTTGCACTGGAAAACGCCAGGGGCAGTCTCCCTGAAGGTCCGTTCAGCGGGGTCCCGTATCTACTTAAGGACCTGCTTGCATCTTATGCAGGAGTGCCCATGTCGTTCGGGTCAAAACTTCTGCGTAATTTTGTGCCGGACCACGACAGTGAACTGGTTGCGAGAATTAAGCGGGCGGGTTTGATCGTTGCAGGAAAGACGAACACTCCGGAGTTTGGTATACTTCCTACCACTGAACCGGCTCTTTTTGGGCCGTGCAGGAACCCGTGGAATACTGAAAGGAGTACAGGGGGGTCCAGCGGCGGGTCAGCAGCGGCAGTTGCTGCGGGTCTTGTCCCCATGGCCCATGCCAATGATGGAGGGGGTTCGATTCGAATTCCTGCTTCCTGCTGTGGGCTGTTTGGTCTTAAACCTACACGTGGCAGGAATCCACTTGGTCCGGATTTCGGAGATATACTCAGTGGGCTGGTTGCGGAGCATGCCGTTACCAGATCAGTAAGGGACAGTGCGGCGCTTCTTGACGCAACCTCAGGCCCTGATATAGGTGACCCGTACTGGGCGCCACCGCCTGCGCGCCCCTTTGTTGAGGAAATTGGTGCTAAACCGGAAAAACTCAAAATCGCGTTTACAAAGAAAACAGCAGATGGCAGCGAGTTACATCCCGACTGTGTCAAAGCAGTTGAAGATGCTGCCCGTTTATGCGCTGATCTCGGACATGAGGTGGAAGAGGCTTTCCCTGTGTTGGATAGCATGCAGATAACCCAATCATTTACAGTTGTGTGGGCTGCCGGAAACGCTTCTACCCTGAAAGCCCTGGGGGCCTTAAAAGAACAGGTTGAGCCGCTTTCATGGGCTTTGTACGAAATGGGGTCCGGACTTCAAGCGCCTGACTACCTGATGGCGGTTCAAGAAATTCAGAATATTGCAAGGGTGGTTGCGCGTTTTTTTGTTGAATATGATATATGGCTTACTCCAACACTCGCTGAACCGCCGGTGCCTCTCGGGACTTTTGATTCAACGGATGAGGATCCTATGGCGGGGTTTACACGTTCAGCGAGGTATGTTCCGTTTACGCCTATAGCCAATGTTACCGGGCAGCCGGCAATGTCCGTACCTTTGTTTTGGAACGATGAAGACTTGCCCGTAGGCTCTCATTTTATCGGGCGTTTTGGTGACGAGGCAACACTTTTCCGGCTTGCTGCACAGCTTGAAGAGGCAAGACCCTGGGCTGACAGACGGCCACCCGTATCAGCCTAAAAACGAAAAATAACCAATCGAGATAATTGCGAGTGCACAAGTGAAACACAGAATAATATTCTTCAGTTATTTCTCTTTTTCATATGTTCTCGATTTAGAATTTCAAGTGACAAAGAGATCTTTTGTGGAAAAATTGGGATCGCTGGTAAGGTTGACGCCAAGGCGTCTCAAACCTGCTTCGTCTCCCGGAGTGGGGATATGGGTCGTATGTACCTCACATCCCCGTAAATCGGTTAATTTTCCCATAGCTAATTGAGCTGCAGGATTTGATGTTGCGCTGATGCTTAGTGCAATAAGTGTTTCCTCCAGGTCCAAGCTGAGGGATTTTTCATTTAAAATTGCCGTTTTGAGATTTCTAACCGAGTCTATGATATTTGGTGGCAGCAATTTAATCTTACCAGGAATTTCTGCCAAATGCTTAATAGCATGCAGAATAAGGCTGGATGCCGCATGAAGATTAGGGGAATTACTGCCGGTCACAATAGTGCTGTCCT
>JACNJD010000391.1 GCA_014382715.1 Candidatus Desulfacyla euxinica
GGGATTTGTCCACTGCACAGAATGTGCAATGCCTGGTACAACTGGGCCCTAACAAGAGGAAGGTGGCAGTACCACGGCTGAAGCATTCCAACTGGTTGGGGCAGTGGGCTTCCTCGCACACCGTGTGAAGTCCACCGTCTTTAATAGCCGCCACCACACTCGCATTACGCCCGGATGAAGGGATCCTGCGTCTCAGCCAGGGAGGCTTTGGTTCTGCAAGAGTTGCCATCGAGTTCGCTGCCTTATCGTCTATTATTCTCCCAGCACTATTTAGTGTCCATACAGAAATGAGATAGTTTTCGCAAGGTCAAGAAAGATGAGGGTTTTAACCACAGGAATACATTGAAGTATTTCAAGGATTAAAATCCGAATCTGACGCAGAGATTGCGGAAAATAGCCATTTGTGGACAGGCACTACCTGAAGATTCCGTATCTCATGATGACATATATGGCCTTGAAGCCGTCTTTCCATCCAATCTTCTTTCCTTCTCCATATGACCTGCCATAATATGAGATCCCGACTTCATAAATACGGTATTTTTCCCTGGCTATCTTTGCGGTGATCTCCGGCTCTATCCCAAATCGATCCTGTTCTATCCTTATTTTCTTTATGACTTCGGTCCTGAAAAGTTTGTAGCAGGTTTCTATATCGGTAAGATTTAGATTCGTAAACATGTTTGAAAAGATGGTGAGCATCCTATTTCCCACGTAGTGCCAGAATAGATGCACCCTGTGAGGCCCTCCCCCCATGAAACGGGACCCGTAAACCACATCAGCTCTTCCCTGAATAATGGGGTCCATTAACTTTGTGTACTCTACGGGATCGTATTCCAGGTCGGCATCCTGTATAATCACCATATCACCCGTAACGCATTTCAGCCCTGATCTTATCGCCGCCCCCTTTCCCATATTCCTGGGGTGATAAATGACCTTGTCAACCTCGTTTATAATTTGGGTTCTGATCAGTTCCGTGGTCCCATCATTGGAGCAATCATCCACAAGGATAATCTCCTTATCCTTTACAGGTGACTTCTTAACAAGAGAAATCAATTCTATAAGATGCCTTTTCTCATTATAACAGGGAATGATAATGGATAGCTTCATGGTAAGATCCGTCTAACAGTGGGTGTAAATTTATCCTAAAGAATTACAGATCAAAACCCCCTTGTCAACAGTCAAGTTACCACCCCAAAAGGAGGTGGGTTGTTCTTTTTGAACTTGACGGGTGCGTTTTGAAGTTCAATAATACAGTATGATGTCTATTGTGAAACACCTGCTTTCACTTTATCCGTCTTAATAGGCCATGCTCTTGGAATTCACAATCTATAGCGTGAATCCCGCATCTTACATCCTGCATCCTGCATCGTGTATCATGCATCACGTTCCAAAACAAACATGGAGGGTTGTTCATGACACAACAGAACAAAATGGACCCGGAGATTTTATCCATGGTCCTCGACACCATTGAAAAGCTTGAAAGAGAGAAACTCCCCTTAGAAACAAAGTTAGATATGGATCGGTCAGGTGAGTTCCCATCCGAGCTGATTCGATTTATGCTGGGGCCTGACATTGCCCTTCATCTCATCTTTATCCCGGAAGAGTACGGGGGGCTCGGGGCCGGTGCCGCGGAGATCGCCATTGTATCGGAAAGGATGGCAAAGATGGATCTGGCAATTGCCACCTCGTTTTTGGCCATATGCTTAGGCATGGATCCGATCAGGGTGGGGGCAACCCCGGAGCAGAGAGAAAAATATATCACAAAGATCGCAGAGCAGGGCCTTGTTGTGGCATACGGTGTCACCGAGCCAGAGGCAGGTTCTAATGTCCAGTCCCTGAAGACTAAGGCCGAGCGTGTCTTAGATGATGATGGCCGGGTCAAAGGTTATAAAATCAACGGCCAAAAACAGTTTATTACGAATGGAGGAGTAGCGCAGCTTTATACTATCCTCGCGGATGCCCCTGATGGCCCCACTTTTTTTATTGTTGAAACCGGGGCCGAGGGGCTTATTCCCGGCAAACACGAGGACAAACACGGGATTCGCGCCTCTGACACTTGTCCCCTGAGCCTGGAAGACCTTTATGTGCCTGTGGAAGATCTTGTGGGAGGTGTCGAGGGCCAGGGCCTGAAGCAGGCCAACCAGGTATTCGGGTATACCAGGCTTATGGTGGCCACATTCGGTTTGGGCGGCGGCATGGCCTCCTTAGAGAAGACGGTCAGGTACTCCAAGGAGAGGGTTCAGTTTGGTACGACCCTTTCCCGGAAACAGGGATACACACACAGACTCCTGGTGCCCCATGCAGTGCAATTGGAGGCGGCCCGGGCATATATAGAAGAGGTTGCCCGCAGACTCGATACAAACGAAGAAGATCTCCAGGTTGAGGGGTCCATTGCCAAGTACTTCTCCACCGAAGCGGGCGATGCCATGGCCAATGATGGGATTCAGGCATTTGGGGGTTATGGTTATATTAGGGAATACGAGGTGGAAAAGATCAAGCGGGACGTCAAAATTTTGACCATATACGAAGGAACCAGCGAAATTCAGCGAAACATAATATCCATGTTCCGTCTAAGGACAACAGTACGCTCCAAAGGGGGTTTTTACCGGGAAATGGCTGACCGCCTCAGCAAGCTTCCGGAAGACACCGGTGGTCCCACCCTTGCCGAGGCGATACTTATAATGAATGACGTAATCTTGAGCGCAAGAAAACATAAACTTACTAAATCTCAGCATGTGATGTTTCTGTTAGCAGATATGATGACCTGGACCGAGACAGGCAATGCCCTCTGCCACAAGGGGGCGGTTTATGCAGGAGGCCAGGCCCGTACACCCTCGTTTGTCAAGGCCACAGCAAGGCTTTTTGCAAGGGAGGCGATTGAGAAGGTTTATCTAAACAGCATCAAAATCGTCCAGGGTTGTGAAAAGAGAGATGATGAGATGGCTGAAACCCTTGAATCCCTCGATATGGGGAAGGTCTTGAGAGACAATCTTAAAGACATGGATATTATATCAGCGGAACTGGTGGCGTAAGTCGGTATTGTTTGTTGGGTATCGGGTACTGGGTAATGGGTATTGGATGTAGGATGCAGGATTCAGGATGCAGTATGCAAGATACTGGAGTCTGGATGGTTGGATAATTGGCAATGGGCCGTATCTCTTGCGCCTCCGTCACCCGCAATCTCAAAAATCAGTGTCTTTCTGGTTTTTCATTCGATGTTCGATGTTCATCTTTTCAACAACCCGTAACTCGTAACCATCAACCAGTACCCAGTACCCAGTACCCAATACCCAGTACCCAGTACCCGATACCTAATACCTTTAAAGAGTATTTACACTGAAAAAATATTATAGCAGACCAAAACACCCCCGTTCAGGCAAGAAAAGGCGTGGCAGTGGTGGGGCCGATTACTCAAAACCTAAGATAGATCCTGGTCTGAAGCCTTTTTTCCGGAAGATAGGGATTCCGAAAGATGATCCTTTCACACCTGATCCCTTTCAATTGGAGGCCCTGGATCTTGTCAAGGATTATGATGTCCTTGTAAGCGCTCCCACCGGTTCGGGAAAAACCTGGATAGCCTCCCAGGCAATCAACTCGTATCTCTCCGAAGATCGCAGGGTCTGGTATGCCTCACCCCTTAAGGCCCTTTCCAATTCTATCTTTCAGCAATTCTCCCATGAATTTGGCTCCCCTTATTGTGGCATCCTCACCGGCGACCGCAAGGAGAATCCGGATGCTCCTGTGATAGTGGGCACCACAGAGATCCTCAGAAACCAGCTCTACGATGCGATGCATAAGGGGATCGGTATCAATACAGACCTGGTGATCCTGGATGAGGCCCACTACCTGAGTGATCCCGACCGGGGAGTCGTCTGGGAGGAGGTTCTAATCTATCTCCCGCCAAGGGTTAGACTCCTTCTGCTTTCTGCCACCATATCCAACCCGGAGGAGGTCTGTGGGTGGTTGGAAAAGATTCGTGGCTCTTCAAACAGGGTGGTGAAATCAGAGGAACGCCCTGTACCTCTGGAAACTCTTTTCCTATTCCCTGACGGACTTATCGCTTCTCTCGGGACCAGGAAGGGGTTGAACCCCAAAGTGAAGAGTTTTCTCGGATCTAAGAGGGGGCGACCGGGGCGTGGGAGGCATGAATCGATCGATTTTGGCAAGGTCATAAAATGCCTCAGGGAGTTAGACCTCCTCCCCGCCATTTTTTTCCTTAAATCGAGGGCGGACTGTAACAAGGCCCTTTTGACGTGTCCTGCAGTGAACAAACCAGGCGATATCAAGAGACGTCTGAAAGGGATTATCAAGGCGTTCTTGAATGAGTATCCTCATATTGAAGGACATCGTCAGCTGGTCTCTCTTACGGGGTCAATGGTTGGATCACACCACGGCGGACAGCTCCCTTACTGGAAGATGCTCATAGAACGGATTATGAATAAAGGTCTGTTAGAGGCGATTTTTTCCACATCCACGGTGGCGGCCGGTGTCAATTTTCCTGCCAGGACCGTCGCCCTGCTCCAGAGTGACCGTTATAATGGTCATGAATTTGCTGATCTGACGGCAACGGACCTCCATCAAATGATCGGAAGGGCAGGACGGAGAGGGAAGGATAACATCGGTTTTGCCCTGGTAATCCCGGGCCGATATCAGAAACCTAAACTCATATATGAATTACAGGATTCTCCGCCAGATCCTATCCAGAGCCAGATCCACATCAACTTCTCTATGACCCTGAATCTCCTTCTCTCCCATACCCCTCTTGAAGTGAAGGAGCTTCTATCGCGCTCCTTTGCAGCATTCCAGGAAGAGGCATCCGACTCATCTGAAAAGAAACACCGGAGGGAGATGCTGTCGGAACTCAGCAAGCTTCTTCCGAAGGCGCTATGCGATCCTGCAGACCCTTTCGGGATCCTGGAAAACATCCGGATGCGGTCCGAACTGCAGAAGACTCTCAGAAAGTCCAAAAAGCCTTCTGCCCATGACCGGTTAATGGCGGTGAAAAGGGAGTCTCTGACCCCAGGGAGGGTTTTTCTCCACAAAAACGAAAATGTTTATGTGGTGTTCAAGACCTACACTGACCGGGAAAGATTTATCTCTGCTTCCCACAATATCCGGCAGACGAAACCCGGCGGCAGGCGGCAACTCAAGTTACGAAAAGTGGATCTGAATCAGATAGATGCGGTTTTTGATCATGTTGTTGATCTGCCAGAAGATTATTCACGGGAGAAGTTAGATCTCCTTCTCAATGCGATTTCAAGAAAGTCGTTAAATGTGCTTCATTTTGACGTCCCTGAGGAAGATCCAGCAGCCGACGCGTCAGAAACAGCGCCTAAAAAGCTGCTTTTGCTTCCGTGTGAAACATGTGAGCATTTGAGGCTCTGTCACAGGATAAAGAAAGGGCGCTTTAATCAACTGTTGAGCGAATTCCGGGTTTCAGTGGATCGGGAAGAAGGGACATCAGGCGGACTGTGGCTCAGTTTCAAGCGGCAGGTGCAGTTTCTGAAGGAGACCGGGTTTGTGGATGAGACTGACAGGCTGACTTCTGACGGACAGTGGGCCTCCAATCTGAGACTGGATCAGCCTCTGTTGATTGCCGAGGCCATCAGGAAAGGGGCCTTTGAAGGGATCTCATCAGAAGCCCTGGCAGGCGGTCTTGCCCCATTTGTCTGGGACCGGGGACAGGAGATGGAGTTGAGGGTGAAAGGCGCCTTAGACCTGACCGTGATTGAGGATATGTTTGACAGACTTCTTAATCATATTGAAGGAATCCGGGGCTTGAAAGACAAACGGGGATTTCAAAGCCCTCCCTTAATGTTCTGGCCTGCAGCAGCCCTTTTTATATGGGCAAAAGGTATCCCCTGGAAAGAACTTCTCTATTTTGTACCGGCTGACGAGGGGGATATGGCATCCCTCATTATGAGGACGGCAGACCATCTAAGACAGGTGGCGGCCCTAAGGGAAACCCACTCCAGTCTGGCGTCTGTAGCGGCTGAGAGTATTGATCTTATTCTGAGAGAACCGGTTTATATTCTCTGAACCTCTTTTCTGATTTACAAAAAAAAGCGCCCGCTCATTTTGGGCGGGCGCATTTTTATTCATATAGCCTGAAACATCCCTGAAGGGAGTTCACAGCAGTCCTTATTTTGCAGCCTCGGACTGATAATAATCCATCAGAATTTTGGCTACTTCGGGACGCGCAAATTCAGGCGGCAGATCTTCGCCAGCCGCTAACATCTCGCGAACCTTGGTGCCTGAAAGGAATACCCAGTCGTCTTTGGTGTGGTCGCTGACGCTGCCCATCATGATGACCTTGCCCAATTTCTTGGAGTATGCGGTGTGATCTCCGCGGAAGATGTCTATGAGAAGGTCGTCTTTGGTGACATCGTCAAAGATGGTCTGGGCGTCGAAGCCTCCATAATAGTCGCCGACACCGGCGTGATCTCGGCCGACGATCAGGTGGGTGCAGCCCATGTTCTGGCGGAATACGGCGTGCAGCACGGCCTCGCGCGGACCGGCGTACAGCATATCAAACCCGTATCCGGTAATGAGGCATGTGTTTGGCTCGAAGTACAGCTCAACCATCTTGCGGATAGCGGCATCGCGCACGTCAGCAGGGATGTCGCCCTTTTTCAGTTTGCCAAGCAGCATATGGATTACCGCGCCATCGGCATTTACGGTTTCCATAGCCATTTTTACCAGACCCTCATGGGCACGGTGCATGGGGTTACGTGTCTGGAAGGCTACAACTATCTGCCACCCCATTTCCTTAATTTCGTCGCGGATTTGCATTGCAGTCCGGAATGTTTCGGGAAAATCCGTTGCAAAGTAGGAATAATTAAGAACCTGGATGGGACCTGAAATACCGATTTT
>JACNJD010000392.1 GCA_014382715.1 Candidatus Desulfacyla euxinica
AACGATGACGAAAAGACCCGACGACTCGCCCACCTTACAAACAAATACTTCTATCCCGTATATGGACATGAATTCGGGGATTATCCCACCACGGGTCTTCGCGCCATTCCCATTAACAGGACCATCGAGGACCCCCGACGGGTGAGCCCTTACGAAGATGTGGTCCAGATCATTGAACGGGAAAGCTATTTCTGCGTAGCCCACTGCCCATGCCGGCAGCGAAAAAACCTGGATCCGGTTGCACTCTCCTGTGACCACGAGACCTCCAATTGCCTCCATTTCGGGCGCCTGGCCCGGTACATGGTGCAACAGGGAATGGGCAGGGAAATCGGCCGGGAGGAGACCTTGGAGATCCTGGGCGCAGCCGCTGATGCCGGCCTGGTCCACGCCGTTTCAACTCACCTCAGGGCACCCGACTCCATATGCAACTGCTGTTCCTGCTGCTGCATTTATGTTCAGTCCGCCAATGTCCTCGGCGCCCACGGGCACCAGCGATCCAACTATGTTGCCGGGGCAGTGGTGCAGACATGCAAGGGATGCGGTCTCTGCCAGGAACGCTGTCCCATGAATGCCATTGAGTTGCAGTCTTCGCCCGATGCTGAAAACAAACGCGGGGAGGCGGCCGTGGTAGATCCGGAGTTGTGCATAGGGTGCGGGGTCTGCGCTCATAAATGCCCCACCCAATCCATCCGGCTGGCACGTCGATCTGGAGATGAATACTTCCCTGTCACCGAGCGGGAGATGGCCGAGCAGATGGCGGTGGAGCGGGGCATCAATCCGTTTGACTAAGGGTTCGCGTAAAAAGTCACTGACCCGTTTTCGTCATTCCTGCGAACGCAGGAATCCAGGGAAATCAATCCCGCCGCAACGGGATTGGACTCTCGCGTTCGCGGGAGCGATGGCCTTGGAGACTTTTTTCGGGCACATCACTAAAGGAAGAAGGGATAATTTTTTATGAAAGAAAGCGACGTTCTAAAAAACGCCTTTGCAATGCCATTGACAAACCCCGCTTATCCCCCTGGTCCGTACCGGTTTGTTGATCGGGAGTTTCTCATCATTACATACCGTACCGAGATGGATGCCCTCCGCCGGGTTGTGCCTGAACCCCTGGAGGTAACGGAACCTATTGTTAAGTACGAGTTTATCCGAATGCCTGACTCTTCAGGGTTCGGCGACTACACCGAGAGCGGCCAGGTTATTCCCGTCAGCTTTGAAGGTAAACATGGTGGATACACCCACTGCATGTTTCTCAACGATTATCCACCCATCGCCGGGGGACGCGAGCTGTGGGGCTTTCCCAAAAAATTAGCCGACCCCAGTCTTACAGTGGAAAAGGACGCTATGGTTGGCCGTCTCGACTACGGCCCGGTACACGTTGCGTTTTCGACTATGGGTTACAAGCATAGGGCGGCAGACCTGGAAGAAATCAAGACTGCATTAAAGGCGCCTAATTATCTTTTAAAGATCATTCCTCACGTGGATGGTTCGCCACGGATATGTGAAATCGTCGAGTTTTTCCTCGAGGACATCAACCTGAAGGGGGCCTGGACCGGTCCGGCGAGTCTCGAACTGCATCCCCATGCCCTGGCACCGGTTGCGGAGTTACCTGTCCTTGAAGTAATTTCCGGGCTGCATATCCTCTGTGACATCACATTAGGGCTTGGGAAGGTTGTATACGACTATCTCGCCTGAGGGTATTTTTTGATAGCAAAGGAATCCTGACCTTTCCTAGGCCAAAAGCCTCGGCTCGGAAGTCATTTAGAAAGCCGATTTTTCTTGGCATAAGTCGGTTTGTGCTATTTCATCACTCGTAGGCATTCCCACCAATCATTCAACTTCTATTCAGGAGATCATCCCATGAAGAACAACTTCAAACTGTATATGCCCTGCTCCTAACTGTTGCGCATGGAAAGGCCAACAAAAACTTCAATAAAGGAAAAATAACTCTCATGAAACAGACCGATAATGAAAAGGGTTATTTCAGGCGATTTCAGACATTCGTCATAAACAGGATGGCTTCGCCCTCAGCCATGGAGAAAGACAGTCTCCTTTACTGGCGCGCGCGTATCTTATTTGCAATCCTTTTCGCGGGTCTCCTGTTGGGGGTTCTTTTATTCATACCGATAATTCCCTTTGTTATCAAGGAAAGCCTATGGCGTCTGGCGATTATTGATGTCGGTGCCTGGTTAATTCTTCTGGGTATTATTTTATGCCGTTTGAGATATGAAATCCGCGCTGCAATCACCATGCTAATGACCTATGTCGTAGGGGTGACAGTAATCTTATTAGTTGGGCCTTTGAGCGGGGGACCAGCATGGCTGTTCGCCTTTGCAGTATTAACCGGTGTTCTCCTGGGAGCAAAGAACGCGATTGTGGCCCTATCTATTAACGCTATCACCCTGACGATCATTGGCTGGCTCCTTACCACAGGACGATTTGGCCAAACATTTCCTTTTTTTAACACATCGGAAGCGATGATAGTTGCAGGCACCAATTTTATGTTTTTGAATACAGTTGCGGCTATATCTGTGACGGTCCTGATTAAAGGCCTTGTTTCGATTGGCCAGAAAGAAAAAGTCTTGAACAGCACATTAGAAACAGAGCGAACCCGCCTGATGGAAGCAAAGGAAAGATTGGAGTTGGAAGTTGGGGAACGCAAACAGGCTTCCTCGCCGCCTGCTGATAGAGCCCCCGCCCATTGGCCAGAGGAAGTGTAGGGGAGACGAATTACTGTGTCAAGGAAAAGGGTTGGAATTCAGTTTGGGTACCGCGAAAAAGAAGAGATGCGGCTCTGCCCCATGTCAAAAAAAAACGGCAATCTGTAGATCTCTGTGGATTCAAAGGAAGAACATATTTGTGAAAAATGGGTGGGTTTAGGGGAAAATATGGCAAGATCTGACAGGTTATGAATGTTTGATTTATTCAAGCATCTGCCAATCACTTCCTGTCTGAGCCCGGGGCAAGCATCTTTTTCTGAATTTCTTCAATTTCGGGGTTCTTTAACAATTTCCTGAACTTTGGGTTGGACATGAGAGCTGAAATATCTCCTGAGTTTATTGCCTCCATGATGTCAGGATCTTTCAAAAGCTCCTGCATCTCAGGGGATTCCTGCAGGGACAGGACCAGACCCATAATCTCTTTATCATTCATCATGGACTTCTGGAGGGTTTTTAGGTCGGTGCTCACAGACCCGCCCGGCGTACGCAAGATTTCCTTCTTCGCAGAATTGCCGGCCTGTGGACGAATCAGCCGAATTTCCGACTCATTCACACTTACCGTTCCAAGGCTATTCGACATCACAACATAAACACCGTCACTGTGAGAGATGATTTCCCCGAAGATGACCCCTCCATCAACCAGTTCTATTTCGCTGCTCTGACCCGCAACAGCATTGCAGAACAAGGCACTAAGAAAAAAGAAAACAGCGGTGACAAGGAGCTTGACGCTGCCATGACGACAAAAAGATCCTGCATATCCATGTGAAAATCCTCCTTTAACAAAGGGGAGGTCACGCGAGAAAGAAATTCTGTTTGCAGGAAAGACCAAGTGGAAATTACACATGTGAATCAAGGCTCCCGTTTCTACGGATGTTTCAAGGATTCCCTTACCTTTTGCATGCGAGAGTTTTCAACACCTCTTGTGTCAATCACGTGGCCGGCCCAGGACTCAACCCACCTGGATACCCATACGCCGGATGTACTGGCCCATACGCCCAAAATGCCGAGGACAATCCAGGCCTTCAGGTCGAGGATATGGAGTCCAAAGAAATCATTGACCTGCGGGCAATAGATGATGAAAAGCTGAACCACCGCCGCAAAGACAAGTGAGTAAATCAACCAGGCATTTTGGAAAAGCCGAATCGTATCAAAAGCCCTGATGATATAGATTCGAGCAAAGGCGTATACCACGATCCCCGTGAAGGCCATGGTCTGGGCGTACTGTAGGCGTTCAGGGCCGGGCAACGATTTGGCGAGGAAGTAATAGCCCACCAGAAAAACAGCGAAATTTTCAATTCCCTTTTTCAGGCCGATGAAAACGGTTGTCCAGATGAGCCCCCTGTTAAGGATCGGCTCGTCATGCCTTCTGGGTCGGCGCTTCATCATCCCCGGATTGGCCGGGTCAACCCCCAAGGCAATCGCGGGACCCACATCGGTCAGGATATTCACCCAGAGCACCATGATGGCAGTCAGAGGTTGAAGCCCCCAGATTACCCCGCAGAGGACAGTGAGCACCTCCCCGACATTACAGGTCAGGAGGTAGTTGACGAATTTGCGGATGTTGTCAAAGATGCGGCGCCCTTCTTCAATGGCAGCGATAATCGTCGCGTAGTTGTCGTTAAGGAGAACCAATCCCGAAGCTTCTCTTGCTGCATCTGTACCCCGCAATCCCATGGCGACGCCGACGTCTGCCTGTTTGAGGGCCGGAGCGTCGTTGACGCCATCACCCGTCATGCTTGCGAAATGGTTGTTCTTCTGAATGGCCTTCAGAATCTGGAGTTTGTTTATGGGGGACGCTCGTGCGATGATATCGATCTCTTCAACCCGTTGCTCCAGCTCCCCTTTGGCCATGGCGTCCACTTCGTCACCTGTGACAGCGTTTTGCCCGAGTCCTAATCGCTTGGCGATGGCCCTGGCGGTAAGAGCATTGTCGCCGGTGATCATGACCGGTCTGATCCCTGCACCTTTCGCCATATTCACGGCATCCCGTACCTCTTCCCGGGGCGGGTCGATCATTCCCACGAGACCGAGAAAGGTCAGTTCCTGCTCAACGACATCGTGGCCTGTTCCTTTTTCAATGATGCGTTCAGCCGCGGCCAGGACCCTAAGGGCTTGTCCTTCCATGTGCTCCAAATTCATCTTGATTTCCTGTTGGACCTCCTCGGTCAGGTCCCTGAACTCCCCATGGGCATAACAACGGTTGCATTTCTCCAGAACAATTTCCGGCGCACCTTTCACAATAGCAACTCTCTTGTCTTGAATGTCATGGACAGAGGTCATCATCTTGCGATCACTGCTGAAAGGGATTTCGTCAATGCGCGAAAATTTGCGCTGTAGTTCTTCCACATTCAAACCTGCCTTTTCGGCGGCAACCAGCAAAGAGATTTCCGTGGGATCGCCGAGATACCCTGTCTCTCCTTCCTTTGCCTTGCGGGCGTCATTGCACAGCACCAGGCTCTTCAGCAAGTAGTCCAACCGTTCACGGCCCATTTGGCGAAACTGCACCTCGCCATCACCGGGGTCATACCCGATACCTGTCACGAAATAGGGATGATGACCGGGGGTGTAAAGTGCCTGAACGGTCATCTCGTTCTTGGTGAGGGTCCCGGTTTTGTCCGTGCAGATGACGTCTACCGATCCCAGAGACTCCACGATGGCGAGTCGCCGAGTCAGTGCCTTTCTGACCGCCATCTGTTGCGCACCCACCGCCAGTGTGAAAGAGAGCACCATGGGAAGGCTCTCCGGGATGGCCGAAACGCCCAGGCTCAGGCAGAAAATGATGATTTCCGCCCCTTTCATCTGATGTTGGAGGAAAAGCAGAAAGGCCACCAGAACCACCATCCCGGAGATGACAAATGTTATATTCTTCGAAAGTTTGTCCACCTCCAGTTCAAAAGAGGTGGGCGGGGTCTTGGATTCTTGAAGGGCTTGGGCGATCTTGCCGAGTTCCGTCCCCATACCCGTTTCTGTGACAACCGCTTTTCCCGTACCTCTTACCACAGTGGTCCCGGCAAACATCATGTTCGTCCGTTCAGCCAGGGGAACTTTGCGGGGGACGGTCTTGACAGTCTTCTCAACTGGAACGGATTCGCCGGTGAGCATTGCCTCGTCAATGGAAAGCGCGTGCTCTTCCACAAGGCGGCCATCGGCAGGAACCTTCATCCCCTCTTCCAGAGGAACGATGTCTCCCGGCACGATCTCAGTCGCATCCATTTCCATAGGTGATCCATCCCGGATTACCTTGATCTTCTCCGTGATAAGGTTCTTCAGAGACTGCATCGCGCGTGTGGCCTTGTATTCCTGAAAAAAAGACAAGGTCGTGTTGATGATGAGGATGGCGCAGATGAACGAGGCATCGGCAAAATTCTTGGCGATAAAGGCTACAATCGCCGCAGCATAGAGGACATAGTTGAAAAAGCTCAGCAGTTGACGCAGGAGAATTTCCCAGGCCGTGACTTGTTTCCCTTCTCGGATCTTGTTGAGGCCAAATCTCTCTATCCGCTCCTTGACCTCGGAGGCAGACAACCCTTCAGGACTCGATCCCTGCTCCCGAATCACGGTTTCTGCGTCCATGGCATGCCAAACCGGGGTTTGCGTTTCCGGTGTCATGTCTTGCCTCCTCTGCGTAAGGATTTAGAGAAACACATTTCTTCACCTCTGGCAACTCATCAGAAATGGCTAATTGATTAACCGCAGATACGTCTATCTCAAGAGAGCGTGAAAGTGTTTGCCCATAAGAGCCCAAGCCGAACGCTTGGGGCACCTGCCATACAAAGATCGACCAAAAGATTGAAAAAATCTTCCCGATTCTTGCTATTGGTAAATATGTTTGCTTGATCAATGCCTTGGCACATGACATGATGCAAGGCGCCACGTGCATCGTGTCATGATGGTCCTGGCATTCAAAAAGTCTGATTTTTATTATACCATATTATCAAGGTGATTTGAAACGAATTCCCCTATTCCATTCGCTGGGATTGGTTCTGAAATGTGTCGGGTCACTCAATTTCTAAAAAATCGCTACACAAGCCAATAAACGTTACAAAAAATGTCGGTGATAAGAAGTCCCTTTTTTGAGGGCAAACTATAGGTGGTCCGACCTTGTGTG
>JACNJD010000274.1 GCA_014382715.1 Candidatus Desulfacyla euxinica
CCTTCAAGGCGGATGGGATTCTACGTTCACAACTCAATCTTCGTACACAACGGTCAGTTCCATGACAATTAGCAAGGGAACTATTCAGGCCGACAAAATTATCCTGCAATAGAGGAATTTCGACATGGAAGTGACAATTAACAAATTTGGCTTCATTTTTTCATTTGTATGTTCCAAGGGGGTGACATGAAGAAATTTGCCATCGTCATTCTCTCCGCCTTTTTTGTATCTATCTTTTTTGCGGTTCATCTCCCTGCAAAAGAGCGGGCCATCAAAGTTAAGCTGCGCGAGAGCGACCGCCCGAACGCGCCGGTGGTGGCCGAGGTGGATCTGTACAGTCGCAGCCATGCCCTGGTTATCGGGATCGACGGCTACACCGACAAGGCCTGGCCCAGGCTCTCCGGGGCCGTGCATGACGCGGAGCTGGTAGCCGACGTTCTCAGAGAAAAGGGTTTCGAGGTGTCCTTCAGGACAAATCTGAACTCAAGGGAGCTGAAGCAGGCGTTTGAAGAATTTTTCATATTCAAGGGCGAAGACCCGCAGGCCCGTCTCTTTGTCTGGTTTGCCGGTCACGGCCACACCCTTGACGGCGAAGGATTTCTGATCCCTGCGGACGCTCCCGGGCCCGATGCTGGCGCAAAATTTAAATTCAAGGCCCTGTCCATGCGGCGTTTTGGAGAATACGTGAGATTAGCCAAGTCAAAGCATGCCTTGGCGGTCTTTGATTCCTGCTTTTCAGGCACCATCTTTGACACCCAACGTACAACACCGCCGCCAGCAGTCACCAGAGCGACCACCCTGCCGGTCCGCCAGTTTCTCTCATCCGGGGACAGTAACCAGAAAGTGTCTGACGATGGCCGATTCCGCAAGCTGTTTATCCGGGCCATAAAGGGAGAAGAAAGGGCCGATGCCAACAACGACGGTTATCTTACCGGGAGTGAATTGGGGCTTTTTCTGACCGACCGGCTGACCAACCTCACCGAATCGAGACAGACCCCCCGCTACGGCAAACTGCGTGATGAAGACTGGGACCGGGGCGACTTCGTGTTCCATTTGGCATCCAGTTCCGGCGTAACCATCGAAGAAGCCAGCCCAAGTCCGGTGAAGGCGCTCATCAAGGTGACATCCAACGTGGATAGGTCGACAGTGCTGGTCGACGGTGTGAGTAAGGGCACTACCCCTGTGACCCTCGAAGGGTTAAAGCCAGGCCGTTACAGGATCAAGGTGATGAGGGAAGGGTACGAAGCTTACGAAGAGAGGGTATATCTTAGACAGGGGAAAAGCCTCACGGTGAAGGCTATCTTAGAGAAACTTTCAGGAACTATTGAGGTGACCGGCAATCCCGCAGGCGCAAAGGTCTATTTAGACAGATACTACACCGGGGTGATTCCTCTGGATCCGACTCAAGTCCAACCGGGGTCTCACACTGTAAAGGTGGTCGGAGAAGGCTTTCATGAAGTGGAGAGAACCGTAAATGTGGAAGCGGGTAAGGCCGTTCGGCTGAAGGTCGATCTAAAACCTGTAGGGATGCCGAAAATATTTACAAATTCTCTTGGCATGAAGTTCGTCAAAATCCCTTCGGGAAGTTTTATGATGGGAAGCGGGATCAGCGTCTCGGTGGCAATCCGCCAATTCGGCTTCGCAGATGAAACAGAAATGTAT
This sequence comes from Candidatus Desulfacyla euxinica, assembly GCA_014382715.1. GTDB lineage: Bacteria > Desulfobacterota > DSM-4660 > Desulfatiglandales > Desulfatiglandaceae > Desulfacyla > Desulfacyla euxinica. Next base: position 1,663 of record JACNJD010000274.1, read on the forward strand.
AAGAAGGAACACCCACAGCACCGCGTTACCATCAGTAAACCTTTTTACATGCAGACGACTGAGATGACCCAGGGGCAATGGGAGCGGGTGATGGGGAGTAACCCCTCATATTTCAAAAACTGCGGTGACAACTGCCCCGTCGAGAGTGTCTCATCGAATGACGTTCAGGCCTTTATCCGCAAGCTGAACCAGATGGAGGGGACGGATAAGTACCGGCTTCCCTCAGAGGCCGAGTGGGAATATGCGTGCCGCGCGGGGACGAAAACCATATTCAGTTGGGGAAATGAGCCAGACTGCTCTAAAACAAACTACGGCGCAGTTACTGCTTTAGACTGTGATGGTGTAAACCCCGGAAGAACCATGAAAGCTGGGAGTTTTCCGCCTAATCCTTGGGGGCTTTACGACATGCATGGCAATGTGGGGGAGTGGTGTGAGGACTGGTTTGGGGACTACCCATCAGGTTCTGTGACTGATCCTACAGGCCCTTCATCGGGTTCTTACCGGGTGAGTCGCGGCGGCTCCTTTGGTAGCTCCATCTCTTTATGCCGTTCGGCATTTCGCGACAGGTCGAGGCCGGGCAGCAGTAGCCCTTTCGCGGGCTTCCGACTTGCCAAGAATCCTTAGCCTTATGGGACGTCGGCCCGCTGCGGGTGGCAAGCTTTTTGCGTAAGCGGCGCCGCCGCCAAAGGGTGGTGCGTGAAGCGGCAGCCTCAGGCTACTCGATCAAGTATGATCGGGAAGTCCACTTCAACGGCACTCTCACAGGAGGAGAAAATGAGTCTTATCGATTTGTTCAATTCGGATGAGATAAAAGTTGAGACCTGGGACGACTGCAAGGATAAGTTCAAGCAGTTCGCAGAACAACACAGAGCCTTGAATCAGCAGAATGATGGAAATGCCTCGGAGTTACTTTTTCGAGGTCTCCCGAATTCCTGTTATGAACTGACGACGACTCTCGACCGCGATGTCAGTGGAAAAAGAATAAGCATCGAAGATTACCATGAAGCCATAAAGATGATCCTTCCAGAAGTGGAGACCCTGACCGGCAGGCTCTGGAAAATGCCATCGTATCAAGAAGTTGACGGATGGCTTGCCAACTCAGGGTTTTTTGAGAAAAGCGACTTCCCCGGATATGACTATATGGTCTATTTGAGACATCATGGTTTTCCCTCACCATTGCTGGATTGGACGACATCTCCCTTCATTGCGGCATTTTTTGCTCTCAAGGAGATTTGCGCAAACGCTCATCACGTGGCAATTCATATTTATTTGGCAGATACGGGCGATAATGGCGGAGGGAAATCTCATGAGGGGCCCCACCCACAGATAGTGAACCTCGGCCGTTACGCGAGATCTCACGCTCGCCATTTTCTTCAACAAAGCCGATATACTTTATGCACAAGAGTTGAGGACGGCACACGCTATTTTGCACGCCATCATGATGTAATATCGGAACGAACTCCAAGACAAGATTTGCACTGCAAAATAATTATCCCTTGTTCTCAGAGATTGAGAGCCCTTAAGGAGTTAGATTCCCTGAACATTAATGCCTTCTCTCTGATGGGCTCTGAAGAAAGCCTCATGCACACTATGGCCCTTCGAGAATTCCATTTCAGGGATTGGAGGCTTTGACAAAGCATGGAATAATTACCGCTACGGCATAAATAAGGCAGATCCCCCGCCAGAAATAGAATTGCCCATACCAATCCTTACAGATTATTATGAAGGATTAAGTTGAGATGAAGGAAAAGAAAAAACAAGGCAACTCATTTTAAGCCATATTCACAAACTGTTGGACTATGCAAAAATAAAATAAGCCGCCAAAAACCTCTCCACGCGGACCGGAAAAGAAGCGGACCTATTATAAATTGGGTAATGGCGGATAAGTGGCGGTTTTCTGGCGGATATCTGGCGGATAAATTGAACTGAGCGAGCCAACAGCAAAAGGAAGAGGGGCAAATGCGAAACCTATTGCACATTCAGTGCAGTTATCCATCTCGTCCTTTGGTCCGATCGGGGAACTGTGCAAGAGACTCTTGCACAAATTACCTGGTATCACAATTTGGCCCTAATGGAAAAACTGAAAAACCCAGAACTGCATAAATGGTATGCTAGAAAAACAGTTGAGAATGGGTGGAGCAGAAATATTCTTGTTGCCCAAATTGAAACTCGGTTGCATGAGCGAATCGGCCAAGCTACTAACAACTTTGAACTAGCGCTTCCTCCTACTGATTCTGATATGGCATCACATCCTAATTTTAAAAGGATATTTTATTTCTATCCATATCTCTGTTATCCATAAACGGCACAAGCTTGGGGGGCTCCACTCCGGGGAAACGAGCCGCAGACATTAGTGGGATGTTCTTAAGCGCAAAAACAAACAACAAAAAACCGTTGTTATCCCGATTAAACTGTGGCATAAAATATTGCCAGCAAAAATGCCTCCGTTGAACCGAAAGGAAGCGCTCGAACTGGCTCCTCGCTTTCCTGGTAGAAGAATCACAATGGAAACATTCACATCCGGAGATAGGATAATTTAAAGATGGAAGAAGCAGTCAAAATACTGATAGATGAATTAAGAGTTAAAATTATTGACACCCTTAATCTCGAAGATATTGTGCCGGATGATATCGGTGAAGATGATCAACTCGTTGGCGGTGAATTGGGGTTAGATTCCATAGATGTTCTGGAATTGGTTATGATGATTGAGAAAGATTATTCCGTTAGAATTGATAATAAGGAACTCGGAGCTAAGGTCTTTGCAAATTTGAGGGCCCTGGCTGATTATATACAGGAAAAATCCCCGGGGTTGTCTAATTGACGAACATCCGAGTTTATATCACCGGAACAGGATTGATTACTCCCGTTGCACGCGGAGTCTTAGAGACAAAGACCTCGATCATGAACGATGTGAGGGGTATCGGGCCTGTGACCCTTTTTCCTGTTCCCCGGGACAGATCTCTCCCTGTTGGCCAAATTCATGAATCATTTGAAGCGGATGGACTCCCCAGAACCCATCAGTTGGCCCTCATTGCGGCAAAGGAAGCATTGGCCGATTCAGTGGGTCCCCCTGATGCGATAGTTATAGGGGGAACAACCGGAGGGATGACCCTTACCGAAGAACATCTGAAAAGAGATGATACCTCGCGGGATTTATTCAAGTACCATGCAACGGGTTCTGTCGCTGAATATCTTGCAGCAAAACTTAAATGCAGGGGCCCGGTTATCACCGTTTCAACGGCCTGTTCCTCAGGAACTGCGGCAATCAAGATTGCCCTTGAGATGCTCAGGGAAGGCAAGGCCAAAAATGTCCTCGTTGGGGGAGCGGATTCGCTCTGCCGTCTTACATATTACGGGTTCAATGCCCTGCAGCTGATTGACCCGGCCGGCGCTCGCCCTTTAGACAGGGATAGACGCGGGATGACGGTCTCAGAAGGGGCCGGGATGCTGCTTCTCGAGGGCAAAGAGCAGGCACCCGATAACGCGACAGCAGAGATCCTCGGGGCCGGCCTGTCCTGTGACGCATATCACCCCTCAACACCAGATCCTGAAGGCACCGGTGCCCTGGCCGCAATGAGGGCTGCTATAAAAGATGGTTGCATCTCCACCTCAGACATCGATTATATCAATCTCCACGGCACGGGTACCATTGACAATGATCTTTCCGAAGCGAGGGCATTAGACAGTCTCTTTGCTGAGGATAAGCCCCTTCTTTCCTCTGTCAAGGGCGCGTTTGGGCACAGCCTTGCCGCGGCAGGTGCAATTGAGGCTGTGATTTCTGCCATGGGGATTTCCGGCAATTTCGTTCCGGGCAACGCAGGTTGTAATACCCCGGACCCGGAACTGCATCTCAACCCCGTTATTGAACCGATTGAGAGGGATATTCAAACTGTTCTTTCAAATTCTTTCGGGTTTGGAGGCAATAATGCTTCAGTGGTAATGGGGAGTCCGAAAGAAACGAGAGCAGCCATATCATCTCAAACACCTCTTCCTCTAACCGTTGTTGGATGCGCCTGTATCACCGGGGCCGGGAAAACCCGCATGACCGAAAAAGCGGTATCTGAAAGTCAAAGTTGTAAAGGGATACTCTCAGAAAGAGAAGTATCAAAGGATCTCTCTCCCAAAACTGTCAGACGACTTAAACGGCTGTCACGATTGGCCTTATCCCTCGCCATTGCGGCCCATAAAGATTCCGGGGTTTCGGATAACCCGAACTCCATCTTTTTTGGCACCGGATGGGGCCCTCTCTCGGAGACATATGATTTCTTGACCAAGCTGTATGAATCGGAGGAACATTTTACCAGCCCTACCGATTTCATAGGCTCTGTGCATAATGCGCCGGCAGGACAGATGGCCATCCAATTCAGATCTACCGGCCCCAATATCACGACCACAGGGGGGGATTATTCCTTTGAGCAATCCTTGATGACAGCAAGTCTCCTGACCAAAGTTCAAGATGACTTAATACTTGTAGTGGGAGCTGACGAGTCTCACGAAATACTGTCCAACCTCTTTGACGACTCCGTATCGGGAGACCGGACACCCGCAGATGGAGGAGGGGCTATCTGTCTGAAACTTGAGCGCACCTCTTCCGGTTTGAGGTTATCCCCTTCATTCTTTGAATATTCAAAGAACAACCCCTCTATTATTTCATCTCTTATAGATGGCCTCGGCGGCCCGGATGGGATCAAGCTTAAATATGGAGCGGTTCTTGCGGGAATACCCGGATCACATCGAGAGAAAGGGGAGGAGCAACTCTCCAAATTTGTAGCAGGGTCGGGTTTTGAAGGGCCGGTCATCGATTACAGACGGCTTACAGGTGAATTTGCCTCTGCATCGGCAGTGGCCGCAGTTCTTGCTGTCTGTTTTGCAAGGGAAGGAAAAATTCCGGAAGCTCTTTGCGGCAGAAAATCCCCTCATCTGAATGGAAAAGGCATCCTGATTATAGGCCTTGGAAAGTTTGTAACAGCAGTTGAAGTAATCACTTAGAGTTTAATATGAAAGTACTTCTCATTTCAGCAAACACGCTCACGACTCCTTATCCGGTATACCCCTTAGGTCTTGATTACGTAGCTGATGCAATAGCGGCAGATCATCAGGTTAAGAT
>JACNJD010000121.1 GCA_014382715.1 Candidatus Desulfacyla euxinica
ATCTCACCTTTCTTGACAATATGATGGGCATTTCCCAACATGCGGCTCAAGATTTCTCCCGCCGCCTTTGCTGCCTCTCTTGCAACTGCTAATTCTTTGTCAAACATAAATTACCCACAATTTACCAGATCCGCCTACGCTTCTTCTTCACAACAGTACGTGATAAAATGGAGAATATTCTGTCTTGCCAGCTTAGGTCAGACACCTCGCAGTCTCGCAACGAAAGTTTCTATCAGTTTACAGTTGTTTTTTGCTACGGCTTTCCAACTCACATGGTCCCCTTGGGGCACTAACCCAACTATATATTGGGCAGTAAAAAGGAAATTCCACATTATTAGGACCGTGAATACGACGGATAGGTATATTTTTTTGTTGTAAAATCTCTTGATTAAGGCTGACAACCCGATTGTGAAAATAAAAGTGCAGTTAATAAAGGCTCTGCCCCCAAATGAGTTACCGAACCACCAGCAATGCCATGAAGAGTTAATATACCATTGAAGCAAGAAACAGGTCAATAAGGCCCAGTAAATGCTTCTGGTCTCCCTGAAATATAGAAGATAGCCTCCTAACGAGAGCAGTATTATCGGCGTCCAGCTTATCAAGCCATGCCTGGAAGAGAACAGGGTTTCGATTAACTTTGGAGTAAGGAAATTAAACCCTTCCCCAGGGTATGTATAAACAAGGAACTTCCCGTAAAGGACCTTCCACACAATAAATTGGGGCATTAAGGCCAGCGCCAATACAAGAATAAACAGAACACCCTTTCTAACGGATATCAAGATATCATTAAAGGTTCCATCGCGCCCAAAAGAAATAAATATTATCTCGAAGAGGGGCAAAATCATAAACAGGGCGTTTTGATACCTGACCATGATCATCAACCCAGCACTTAAACCCAGATAAATATATGACTGCGTCGTCTTTGCTCCATAATCCCTCAGACAAAGATAAGCAAAAAGAGCAACGGAAAACATCGAGAGGATATGAGGCATTGCTTGTTCACTGATGTAATAGTTTAATAAATTTGTAGACAAGAAAATAGTTGTTACCGAAATAGCAGCGATATTGCTTTCAAAAAATATTCGGTTTATCTTGTACAAAAAGAAAAGTCCCAGAAAGCCGTAGAAGATTGATCCAAGACATATAAAAAACTGATAGAGTACAGAGTAGCCGTCCAATGGCAATGGGATTCCGAAAAGATTTGCCAAATGGGTTGAGAAATGACCAAAACCAAAGAATGGTACCCAAAGTAAGCCCGGACCGATGGGATATTTATTTGGGACATGGTCTGTTGAAGTTCGAATATCAAAACTCGGAAGCTCATAACGAAACTTATTGAAAAACTTTAATTCATTTTCATAATGCAGATCATGGTCAAGCATCAAAGATCTTAAATGAGCATAATAGGATAGACCATCACCTGTAATCCCCCAATAACCGGCACTCAGCTTTACTATTAAGGAGAGAACAGCAAGTACTGCTAAAACAGTAAATAAATACCTAGGATTTATTAGTCTTCTTAATGTCATCAACCCGTCTTTTCCATCACGTTTCTCATCTTCTCAATAAAGATCTTTACATCAAACTGCTGCGCCCTTTCTTCACAGGCACCCCTCATTTCAAGGGCCATTGATCCGTCCATCTTTCTAATCGCACCTATTATATCCTCTTCTCGAGGATCTGGACGTAATAGAAAACCTGTTTCCTTATCAACAACCGTCTCCAAAAGCCCCCCTTCTGCCACACCGATCACCGGTTTCCCTGCAGACATTGACTCGACTGGCGACATACCAAAATCTTCCTCTTTGGGCACATAAATCGTCGCGATACTGTTACCAACAAGCCTTTGCAGTTCCCCTTCCCCAACCCAGCCGGTAAAACTAACGTTGGATGCATCGCAGGCAAGTCTTTTGAGTTTACCCAGTTCGGGCCCACCTGACGTGACCACCAATTTTTTGCCCGGCATTTTGATAAAAGCCTTAACAATCAGATCCACCCGTTTCAAGGAATCAAGTCTCGCTGTGGAAAGGTAAAAATCCTCCTGCCCCTGCCATATAAAATGCTCTGTCTCACATGGAGGGTATACCACAATGGCCTTACAGCCCAAATAACGACTCAGTCGCTGCCGAACGTTTTCAGAGTTGGCAATGATCTTATCCATCAGTGCAATCGCTCTTTCGTAACGAGGCTTCATATAGCTGATCAGCCCGAGAAGGATAGGTCGCTGCCAGAACGGGATCACGGAAAGATAAAAATCCCGCTGATCATAGATAAAGCGGGGTGGTGTGTGACAATAGTAAAGGTTCCTCTGCCCACCATGATTAAAGACAGCCATAGGTGCATAAAAACCGCTGTATATGGCCTCATCATAGACGTCCATAAAATGAGTCCGTTTCTGAAAGGCGCGAGCGAGCCTAAGTTGTCTCCATGCAGGAATACTGGAATAGCACCCAAGATCATGCTCAGCTACCGAAGGCAATCCCCCTTCAAAATAAGGATGGTTTCCTGCCTTAAATCCGTAACATAGATCTGCTGCAAAGGCTTTTGCCAGTATCAGAGAAAGCTTGCCCCCTCCCTCAGCAGATTCGAAGTAATCATGGAGAACAATTCGTTTCAAAACACCCGATCAGTAAAAAATATTTCGGTTTCGCTAATTTGTGACATTTCAGTTATTCTTGCTCCTGTGAACTGTCACTCCATTTCCTGACTGAGATTCTTGGAAAAAATATCGTCAGGTCGTTTTTGCCGCGAGGACGGCCAATGATGCAACCTGAAAGGTTTCTCTCACCCATACACCGACCACGGCACCCCATGCCCCCCATCGTGGAATTGTCCAGAGATCCACGGCAACTGATATCCCTAATCCCATAATAAGCGTCAAAGCGTATAGGTGCTGTTTTGAATGCACAATCAATATCTGGCCTAAAAGCAGGGATATAAAGAGGAGCGGCAGCACTATAGCGAGACCTCGCAATATCTCACCTGATGCAAAAAACGAGGCTCCCAACAACCGTTCTATCAAATAGGGAGTGACCCACCAGATTAGGATGGCCGCAAGTAAACCGCCTGCTGTTAGCAAAACGAACGAACGCTTTACCATGGAGGAAAAAACCCCAGTTTCTTCTCTGCATGCAACTAAGCGTGGGAACAAAGCCAGCAGATATGCCGTGGAAATCAAGACAAAACCCTCCACAAACCGAAAGGCGGCCGCATAAATACCGACCGTTTTGGGATCGGCCAACCATTTTAAAAGAAAGATATCAGAGCGAAGTGTGAGAAACACGAGGAACGCAATGCTCAGGAGTGGTAATGCCTGTGAAAAGAATTTATAACGTGAATCCTGAGGTAAAGCATCTTTCAGGATCAGGGGCCGATAAGGAAAGACCACTCTCCAGGTAAGAAAAAATCCCAGGACATGGGTGCTCAAATAACAAAGACCAACCCACAGTAGCCCGTAATTCAAAAACCAGACACCCCAGATACTGCCCAGCACGAAGGTGCATTTTTGAACAAGACCCACCTTCGCTTCCAGATCGAGGCGATCTATGCCACGCAGGAAGCCGTTCAGAAAATTCGTACTGGAAAAGAACAGAACCCCTATTAATAGCAACAGAAATGGTTTCACCAATTCGTCAGGAGAACACATGGCAAAGGCGCCGAAGGTCGCCAGCGAACCAAATATAGTTATAAACTTTAGGTGTAGAAGAGCCCTGGGTATCCCCTTTATGCCAGCGGCAACAGAACGGGTCAGCAGAACATCTAGGCCAAAGTCAGCAGCAACACCGCTTAAGGTAATTATCACAAAAAGGTAGTTAAACCAGCCGTAACGATCCGGACCCCACAACCTGGCGAGCACCACCCATAGAAACATCAACAGCACGCCACCCACTGCCAGATGGAAGACCTGCCAAACCACATTGGGCCAGCTAACCAACATCTGCCAGTCTCTGAGAAGGCCCCTTACTTCTTTTCCTTTCAGCCTCTCTTTTTCTCTGCCCAGGTCCTATCCCCTCTGCGGCTCATACTCCGGCACCAATTCCTTCAATTTCGTTTTATTCCCTTCTGAATCATGAATTTCCCTTAGAATAAATTCATCGTGGAATAATAAGAATAACATAATCTGTTTGATCTTACTATCCCTAATCATGACTTACCCTCCCTTACCTTCTTTCCCCACCCTTGATAGGATACAAAACCTGTCTCAGATTTTGAGAGCTTGGCTCATATAGACAGATTGATTATTATAGATGTAAAGATGCAAGAATAACAGCACAAATCCGCTCAATCTCATTTACTTTCAGATAGGGGTGCATCGGAAGGCTGAAGATGCGATTGGAGGTGTCTTCAGATATTGGGAAATCGCCTTCTTTGTATTCAAGACTTGTAAATGCCGTTTGAAGGTGCAAAGGCCTGGGATAGTAGACGGCGGTGGGGATCCCGTCCTTTTTCAACGATTCCTCGATATTCGCCCTTGATTCGGGGCTTCCCGTTAAGAGAGAGTATTGGGCCCAGACGCTTTTATACCCCCCGGGCACAAATGGCACTTGTAGCACGGCATATGGAGAAAGGAGTTCAGTGTAGCGTCGCGCAACATCCTGGCGAAGGTCGATTTCTTGAGGGAAGATGTCCAGCTTGGCGTTGAGTATTGCGGCCTGGAGTGTGTCCAACCGGGCATTGAGGCCTATGCGGACATTGTTGTACTTGTCCTCACCCTGACCGTGGACCCGGATTGAGACAAGCTTGTCGGCCATCTCATCGCTGTCCGTGAACACTGCACCGCCGTCTCCATAAGCACCCAAAGGCTTGGCAGGAAAAAATGAGGTGCAACCCACATCTGCAAGAGCCCCTGCCTTTCTGCCTTTGTATTCACCCCCCAACCCCTGGGCTGCATCTTCTATGACAAAAAGCCCATGCTCTTTTGCAATGCTGTTGATGGAATCATAGTCGCATGGGAGCCCGAAGAGATTGACAGGAATCACTCCTTTCGGCGTGATAGCTGATAGCTCTTGGCTGATAGTTCCTGGCAGAGGAGAAACCGAGGCATTACCAGCCTTCAAGGCCTTGATGGCGAGAGCGAGTTTTTCAGGATCGAGGTTAAAGGTTTTGGGATCAATGTCAACAAACACGGGGGTCGCGCCAAGGAGGCTAATAACTTCAGCAGTAGCAAAAAAAGTAAAAGGTGTGGTAAAAACAGCGTCCCCAGGACCCACTTTCTCGGCCATCAGAGCCATGAGCAGGGAATCGGTACCGGATGCGCAGCCAATGCAATGTTTGACACCCACAAACTCGGCCAGTCTTTTTTCTAACTCGTTGATCTCCGGGCCCATAATGTATTTGCCGTGATCGAGGACAATCCGAATTTTTTCTTCTATTTTTTGACGAATACGCTGCTGCTGGGCAACGAGATCGACGAAGTTCATTTTTTTTCTCCCCCCTCTTTCCCCACCCTTGAGCCGATATACCCTGGGAGTTCACGGATGAACGCATCGATCTCGGTGCTTTTCTCACTCAAAAACCGCATCATCCGGTCTGAACTTGATTTCAGGATCGCCTTGTCCTGTTTTTCTATGTGTGTGCCTTTTATGAGCATCTCGTTCTTGTAAAGATATGAGATAATCGTATCATCGGCATCTAACTGTACACCAAATTTATTCTGGAGATAGTCAAGCCAATAGCCAAATTCGTGGGGGTGGTCAATATGCTCAACCGGGATCCCCATATCAAAGCTCAAGGGTTTGGCAAGACCGGGCATTAATTTAGAGCCTCCCAAATAATCAAGGAGGTGGGCCAGTTGATGCACCAGGGCGCTGTCACCAATTTCAGGGGATATGGCAATATAGAGGTTGTCCGGGTCGGTGGTCTTTGTCTTTAAGACGTTTACAAAGACCCCGCCAGTCCCCGCTTTTTCTTTTCCCCCGCCCCTTTCATCAAACACAGCAAGGCCTTTATATTCATTCAAATCAATGAATTTTACACCGGCGCCAATCCCGGTCAGCTGCTTGATATCAAGCTCGTCCGTCATTTCCTTGGATCGCCCGTACCAGACATTCGGCAGGGCGGTAATCCCGGCGCTCATCTCCGGGGAGAACTCCCCCATCCCCTCAAGTGTGAGTTCGTCTTCCTTCCCGAGATGGCAGTGTTTAAATTTCTTGCCGCTGCCGCAGGGGCATGGATCATTTCTTCCTGTCTTTTTCATTCCCCAATAATCCTGTCTTTCTGAGCGTCATAAGACCAGCATGGCAACGGACCGGTGACCCCTGTTTCCGGGTTGAGGGTGTGCCGGTACGAGGCCTTTGCCTCTTGTGTTTTCATCATATGATCCCAGCCCCGCTTAAAATAGGAACATTCGTCATTAAAGCAGACCCACAAAAAAGCAGCGCTCCATGTTGAATCTGCCGGGGGCTGCCATTTCTTCATATCAGCGTCGCAATGCTTACATTTGGGTATTTCCTGGTCGGTCATATTCTTCTCCTATCCAAAAAAGAAAACCAAACCCCAAATCGATTTCCAGGAGTTTGGTTTCATTTCATGCAACCGTTCACTGGTTAAAAAGTGCATGGTTCAGAGGTTAGGGGGTAAGTGGACTTTCATTTATAAATCCGCATTCCGAAATCCGAAATCCGAAATCCAAAATACTATAATCTCACCCTATGGCGGCCTTCAAAACACCTTCGGGTGGAACGAC
>JACNJD010000294.1 GCA_014382715.1 Candidatus Desulfacyla euxinica
GGCCTGTGCCAAAGATGGCATCTATAATAGCATCTGAGTGGGCAACATCCGTTTTCACAGATTCGACAGATTCAACTTCCCGAATATCAATCATCAGTCTGGAAATGATGTCAAAATTGAGTCTTGCCGCACCCTTATATTTCCCCTTATCACCTAAGATAAAAACCTTTACGCTTCCTCCATTGGAATGAATTTTCCTTGCTATCACGAAGCCATCACCGCCGTTATTGCCTGTACCGCAAAATATGATGAACTTTTTTCCTTTGATGCCGCATTCCTTAGAAATAACGAAATAGGTCGCTTCTCCGGCGTTCTCCATCAACAGCTCTTCCTTGATGCCGAATTCTTCAATAGCGGTTTTGTCTAAGTTCCTCATCTCAGAGACGCTGCTTATCTTCATTTCTCCTCCTCTTTCAGTTTGACTGTCCTCTTAAAATTAAGTATTTTGATAGGTTAGGTTATCAATATATTAAACCATAGTCAATAAGATCTTGACAATGAATGGATGGTTAAAATAGTATTTTTGATCTTCCTGGTAATGACGTAAAGGTAGATACTCACGCCTTGGGAAAGCAGAAAAATAAATCAAAGGGGTTGTCTTCAACATAAATGACTGGCATAAATAATCCCACAAGCTGCGAGATAAGACTGACAGTCCCGTTTCATGACCTGGACCCCATGAATATGGTCTGGCACGGGAATTATTTGAAATATTTTGATGTTGCGAGGTTTGCTCTGTTTGATAAATGCGGAATCGATCTCTACAACTATTCTAAGAAAACAGGCTATCTTTTTCCCATAATCAAGACCTCCACAAAGCATATTATTGCGCTTCGAAACCGTGATGAATTGATATGTAAAGCAACGGTCCTTGAGGCAAAGATCAAAATTGTCATCGATTTCGAAATACGATGTGAGGGAAGAATGGAGATATGTGCAAAGGGGAGAAGCGAGCAGGTGGCGGTAAAATTCCCTGAAATGGAAATGATGTTTGAAATACCGGATGAAATCCGTATTGCCTTGGGATATTAGCAATGGATAAAAAAATTCAAGCAGCACTCATCATAGGAGTAGAGAGGATAGCTGCATGGTCTGACCTCCTTGATGACATCAATGTGTTTCCTGTTGCAGATGGAGATACAGGACGTAATCTGATAACAAGTCTGTCGCCTCTCAGGGAGCTTGCAAAAGACCGGGAAAATACGATCCGTAAACTCCTCTTTTCGGCCCGCGGGAATTCCGGGAACATAGCGGCGCTGTTTTTTTCCGGATTGCTGACCGCGGACACCGTTGAAAACCTTCCTGCAGCTTCCAAGCTGGGAAGAGACCGGGCCTGGCATGCGATTAACGACCCAGTCCCGGGAACCATGCTCGATGTTCTTGATACATTAGCTGAAACCATGGAGAAAAATAATATCAGTGAGAGCGATCAAAATGCATCAAAAATAATTCAGAACCTCGAGAATGCGGTTCGTTCTACCCATGAACTGCTTCCCAAACTCAAAGATGCCGGAGTTGTAGATTCAGGGGCGCTCGGTATGTTTATCTTTCTCGAAGGATTCTTGAAAAGCCTTATTAACAGCACTGATCAATTCCAGCCAGTCACGGATATTTTTGAGGGATTGCTTCATGTCTCTCCCTCTTTTCGTGAGCACCAGGAAGAAGGATACTGCATTGATATGGTAGTCCGCTTCGATGACAGACCCGAAGAGCAAATCCGGAAGCTTTCTGAACATGGCGACAGCGTGGTCATCATTCCACATGATGATTTTTTTAAAGTTCACCTGCATACGGACAACCGGGGTGAAACGAAAACGGAGATCGAATCTCTCTGCGAGGTTGTTCAGTGGTCGGATGATGATTTAAAGAAACAGGTAGCCGGTTTCAAACGACCTGATAGGAATCAACACATTCACATCCTCACCGATGCCGCCGGATCCATCACCCGTGAAGACTCACGTAATATGGGGGTCACACTTCTCGACAGCTACATCACTGCCGGTGACAGGTCCCTGCCTGAAACACTCTTTCTCCGGTCAGAACTCTATAAATACATGAGGGGAGGGATAAAGGTGTCATCCTCTCAGGCCTCGATATTCGAGCGGCATCAATATTATCAGAGTATTCTGAATCAGCATGAAAGAGCGCTCTATCTCTGCGTGGGGTCATATTACACCGGTAATTATGATACTGCAATGAAGTGGAAAAGCGAAAACGACCCCGATGACAGGTTTACGGTAATTGATACAGGCGCCGCCTCCGGCCGGCTCGGGACGATCGTTATTGCAACCGCAAGATATGCGGCAGACAGAAATGCCGCCGACTCGGTTATCGATTTTGCAAAAGCGGCCGTAGATGTATGCGAAGAATATGTTTTCTTAGACAAACTTCATTATTTAGCGGCCGGTGGGAGACTTTCCAAGTCAAGCGCGTTTTTTGGTGACCTGCTCCATATGAAACCGGTTATAAGTCCGCTCGCCGAAGGCGCAAAGAAAGTCGGGGTTTTGAGGAACCAGAAGGACCAGGTGCAATTTGCCCTTGAAAAGCTTGCGGCGGCTTTTTCTAAGGATTCTAAATTTTTCATCCTGCTGCAATATACCGATAACAAATCCTGGGTCAGCGATGTAGTCCTGAAGAAGATCGAAGGGCGCTATCCTTCTGCTGAAATAGTTCTGCAGCCGATCTCCCTGACCTCGGGCGTTCATATGGGACCGGGGACCTGGGCCATAGCATTCATTCCGGATCTTGCCACTATTCTTGATCATTAGGAGGATTCCTCTGAAAGGTCTGTTTTACAAGACCCTGATCTTTGTGTCAAAAACATTGGGGCTGTGGGTTTTCGTACTCTTTGCCTGGATTGTTTCGACCGGCTATTTTTTTCTTTTCCCCCGGAGGGTCGGAGTCGGCATAAGATTTTATAAGGCCCTCTTCCCGGATAAGGGGTGGCATTATCACTATTGGTATACGTGGAAACAGTACCATAATTTCACTGATCTGTTTGTTGACAGGATGCTGCTCACCCGTTTCAATACCATCTCATTCAGGTCCACAGGCCTGGAACATCTTGTAGAAGCCGCAAGAAACGGGACAGGAGGTGTCATCCTTATGTCCCATATGGGCAGCTGGGAGGTGGCTGCCCTTCTTTTGAAGAAAGAACTGCCCGACATTAATCTGCTTCTTTATATGGGAACTAAAAACAAGGAGCAGATCGAGACCATGCAAAAGGAGGGTGTAGCCCAGGCAGGCATAAGGGTCATCGCTCTGGATAAGGATGGCGGCTCTCCTTTTGATATTGTTGAAGGGATAAAATTTCTTAAAGGAGGAGATTTTGTTTCCATGACCGGGGATACTATCTGGAATAGAGACCAGCGGAGCGTCCCTGTTCGATTTCTTGGCCATGAAGCCCATCTTCCCGAAACGCCCCATCTTTTTGCGCTGCTCTCAGGCACCCCGCTCTTTATCTTTTTTTCCTACCGTATTAGCAGAAGAACTTACCATTTTTCGATAACAAAGCCGATTTATGTTAAAGCTGCTTTACGTACCGAAAGAAAAGAAGCGGTTAGAAAATCGGCCCAGGAATATGCTAAGATCCTGGAACAGTCTGTCCGGAACCATCCCTTTCAATGGTATCATTTTGAGCCTTTTCTCGGAAAGAAAATTGATTAAGGAAGTGTCCGGACAGTTCCTAACCTAACGACATTTTTGGCATTATCGATTCAATTTGACATTTAACTTCCACTAAAATATGTTTCAAAGTTCTTATTGGCTTCCCCGGGCCGCCATGTTATATATGAAGGTCATTCGAGCCTTAGACTTGATGGCCTGGTAAAAAAATCAAAAAGTCCGGAAATTTGAGCAATACCCTTAAGCGCTAACTGCTTACCCGAGACAAACAATATGACAAGAGAAGAGATACAATCTAAAATCTTGATGATTTTTAAAGAGGAATTTGAGATAGCAAATCCGGGATTAGATGAAAACCTGACCGAAAAATACGATTTTGACAGCATAGATGCCTTAGAACTACTGGGTGAAATTGAAACTATGTTAGGTATAGGGCTTACCCGTGACGAAAAGAAAGCGTCTATGGACATTAGAACAATCAATCAAATCTGTGACTATATTGAACAGCTTGCCAAGAAGAGGTCGTTATAGGATTGTAACGTCATATCTCGGCAAACAGGAGTATCATGGAAAAAAGGGTGGTGATTACGGCGTCATCGGCCATAACTCCTATTGGCCACCATAAGGACGAAGTAATTGACAGTCTTGTTAATGGAAAATCCGGCGTAAAGGAATTGCGTGACGATAAGCTCTTGTCTGACTACGTCGAATCCAAGGTATTTGGAACGGTCACTTCCCCCATCGAATTTGATTTTGAGCGTAAATATCGCAAAACCATGGGCCCGGTTGCATACTATGCCTGTCAAGTAGTAAAAGAGGTCCTTGAAGCCGCAGGACTGGACAAGGGATTTATATCTTCGGGAAGGCTTGGTGTTGCCTTCGGCTCAACCCACGGAAGCCCCACTGTTCAGAGAGATATATATAAAACTTTTTTCAGCCACTCCCAATCCAAATTCTCTTCAATAGGTGCAGTAGACTATCTTAAATCAATGGTTCATACCACTGCCGTCAATATAACAAAAATGTTCGGCATAACAGGCAGGGTAATCTCTTCCTCTACTGCCTGCACAACCAGCAGCCAGTCAATGGGGTTTGGTTACGAGGCTGTCAAGTACGGCCTGCAGGATGCCATGATCTGTGGAGGTGCCGACGAATACGATACGACTACCGTTGCGGTATTTGACAATCTGCTCGCATGCTCAACTGATTTTAATGATACCCCACATCTTACTCCACGGCCTTTTGATACGAAGAGAGACGGACTTGTCGTGGGCGAAGGGGCCGGGGCAGTGTTATTGGAAGAGTATGAATTTGCCAAAAAGAGGGGAGCAGACATCATTGGTGAAGTAATAGGCTTCTCATGTAATAATAATGGCGGAGACCTTATCCTGCCAAACACGAACGGCATAACAGAAACTATCAGGCTTGGACTCAAGAACGCCATGATTGAGCCTGACGAGGTAGATTTTGTAAGCGCCCATGCCACTGCCACAAAGATGGGAGACGTTGCCGAAGCCATGGCCATTTACAGGGCCTACGGCGATTCGCCTCATGTGACCGGGCTCAAGAGCTATATGGGTCATACCATGGGATCTTGCGGGGTCATAGAGGCTATCATCACATTATACATGATGGAGCAGGGCATCATAGCACCAACGTTGAATCTTGACAAAGTGGACGAAAGATGCTCCATGATTCGACATACAACGAAACTCCGCGAATCTGATATCAGGATTGCCGCAATTCAAAATTTCGCATTCGGCGGGGTAAATACCAGTCTGTTAATAAAGAAATTTGAATAGCCAAGAATGCCTATCCGGATGCATTTTTTAAAGCGCATTGTCGACCTTCTGATTACGTTGATTCTTTGGGTATATTATATCCCCGGTTTTTTGCTGTTTTTTTTGCCGCTGTATCTCGCTGCATTCATTTTTTCTCCCAATCGCGAAATCGCCTTCCAAAGGTTAAACCACCTCTATTTAAGAAGTTTTTTTTTCATCGTCCGGGCACTGGTTCCCGGGCTTAAAATCCGTGTTCAGGGTGCGGTAACCTCCGTTCGCTCATCGGTCATCGTATGCAATCACCTGTCCTATCTTGACCCTATCCTCCTGATCTCCCTGTTCCCGAAACACAAGACCATTGTTAAGGGCATCTTTTTCAAGGTGCCCATTTTCGGATGGTTTTTGAAGACCTCCGGCTACATCCCTTCATCGGCTGGGGGAATGGCCTCTTCAGGGATAATCGAAAGCATGGAAAGGATGGGAGATTACCTGTCTTCAGGTGGGAACCTATTTATATTCCCGGAGGGAACCAGAAGCCGGGACGGCAAGCTTGGCAGGTTTAACGATGGTGCGTTCAAGATAGCGAGAAGGTTTGGAACTCCCATAAAAGTATTACAAATAAAGAATACTAATCTCCTGTTCACACCTGGAAAATTTCTGTTCAACACCTGCAACCAAAACACCATCGAGGTCCGATTGATCGAAGATCTAAATCCCGACTATAAGAGTGACACATTTTCCATCTCAGGACTTGTGGATCAGGTACACGCTCTTTATATATAACCACAGACCTGCACAGACCTACACAGATATTTCGTGAAAGATGAAATGGATTTTGAATCGACAGAATTTTTTATGAAAACTGGAGGATAAGATCATGGAACGCAGCAATTTTGACCCTCGTAGACCACAGCGGGGCAAAATCAAACCTGAAAAAACGGATGATGTCGTTGCACGGGCCCGCCAGGCACAAAAAGAGCGCGAACGAAGCTATCGGGAGAAATCATTACAGATCCATCCCTGGATATGCGCCCGCTGCGGCCGGGAGTTCACCAATAGAAACCTTCACGAGTTGACCGTCCATCATAAAGACCAGGACCATGACAACAACCCCCATGATGGCAGCAACTGGGAGAACCTGTGCATATACTGCCATGATAACGAACATCGCCGGCACCTGGATTATTTAGAGGGGAAGGGAATTCAGGTGGGTGATGAACAGGGGTCAGGCTTGACCCAGAACCCCTTTGCCAACCTCAAGGGAT
>JACNJD010000207.1 GCA_014382715.1 Candidatus Desulfacyla euxinica
ACGGAGAGATGATTTTTACTCGGTTCCCATATTTCTTGGTGAGGTAATCACTCAATTCCTTCTCAAGTTCACGCTGATTCGGTATTTTGCCGCTGTCATTTTTTTCGGTTGAAAATACTCCTTCTTTTTCCATTATGTCAGACTCCTTCTATCAGACCACGTTAAGTGGTTGAATAGTTGAGTGGTTAAGTCGTTATTATTTTTCCGTCAAGTTTCAATCAAACCCCGCAACGGGGAAATCATCCCGGAGGCGGGATCTGGTAATGTCCCATTTTGTTGGGAAGTGTTTCACCATGGGATATTCATCAATATATTCATTAGCCCCGTGATTTCAAGTTCTATGGTCCCTGTACCGCAAAAACATGTCCTACGGCATTCTGAATCAAAGGGACTGCAGGTCCAACAAAGATCAGCATCTGTTGATGGTTGCTTTATGTCCCGTTTAAATCGGGGGCGCGATGGTAACCAGTACACGCAAATCACTCTTGGCCCTTATTCCATGGGGCTCGCTGATATCAGAAATCAGGACATCGCCCGGTTCGGCGGGTAGCGTTGCGCCCTCTTTCGCCAGAAACTCCCCCTTGCCTTCAAGCACGGTAATGCTCAACTGGCCCTCAATATCGTGTGAGTGGATTGGTAATTCCTGGCCGGCCCTGAAGTTGAAGTTCAGAATTTTGAAGTACGGAGAGTCATGCACCAGGAATCTGCTCATGTGCAGGTCGTTAAATTCGTTTTCCTTAAAAAGCTCTATTTTTTTCATCAGTCTTCCTCCTTTTATCCACCTGTGGGACTTTCCACCCCGTTCGCCCTAAGATTTCCCCGAATCGTTCGCCTCTAAGACACTCTTTTTGGTAATAGTCCAAACAGTCGTCAACCACCATCATTAAATCTTCTGGTTTATGGATGCCAGCCAATTCCATAGCCAACCTGGGATGCCTTCCCAGTTTGCCGCCTACCATGATGCGGTACCCGATATTGCCTTCTTTAAGACTCCCTGTTGGACAAACCGGGATGCACTGACCGCATGAAAGACAGCGGGAATCATCAATAACGGGATGCCCGTTTTCTATTGAAATCGCATTTTCCCTGCAAGTTTCGAGACAGGCCCCGCATTCGCTGCAGTCTTGATCTGAGACTTCCGGCCTGCAAGCGCCAATAATTCCCAAATCAACTATTTGAGGCCGGGAACAGGCATTGGGACAGTCAGAGATGGAAATCCTGAACTCATGGTGCATCTTTAACGGGCCTTTCACCCGTTCCTTCAGAAAGGCCTTCAGCTTCCTACTATTTAATTCTTGCTCCAGTTTTTCCGTTAAACCATCTGAATTAACAGCCCTGTTGGGACAACCCCCCGGACCAAAACAGCTCTCAACCTGAAACCCCCTGACCTCCTCTTCCATTCGGTTCAGAAACCATTCCCGGCAGGTGCGCACATGTTTTACGGTCACCTGATTGCTCTTGCAGCGGACAGCCTCTTCTTCCACACGCTTTTTCACCCTTTTTCGTACAAAAAACGGGACCCGGGACAGATCATCTTTTGCATCTTTAGTCCATTTCATAGCCAAGTTCTTAACTCCCTAAAATTACCAACCTGGATTTATTGTGAAGATACATAGTCTTGTTAAAAGGTATCGATTATTTCACCATTTTTTACAAAAGAAACGATGGCTTTGTGTGTTTTACGGTATCCCCTCATTGCAGTTTCAAGTCTCTCATGAACCGGATCATCCTCCCCTAAGAGCTTGCGAGATTTCCCTAAAAGTCCTTCACCTTGTTTCATATATTCGGTCATCTCGTTTAATATTTCCTTACGTTTTCTATGCCTTTCCCGTTCCTCATCAATAAGAGGCAGCAGTCGCTGAATTGAATATTCGACCAGGGCATCTCGTGAGGCATCAAGATCCTTTGACGCATCATTTAAGCAGCAAAGTGTTTTCCGACTGATAACGTATGTTTTCTGAATTCGTTTCAACCTGCTAAAATGTTCAGGTTGAACCCCGGACGCAATTAAACCTAAAGATCGTCTATCTTCTATCAAATGGTCAAAAAGAGATTTCTGCCTTATATTGAGATGAGCTGCTACAACACTCATGGTGTTGATGGCATTCTCCGTGAGCTTAAATGTCGCCCGTACAGACTGCCGGCCCCTCAGATCGAAGGATGAAGGGAGGGACATTTGATTTCTATCTATGTCATCCCGCCTGCTTTTTATCCCTCTCATACATACCTCCTGTATGTTTGCCTGGAAATTTAGGGGGTTCCATTACTTTGGTATAATTGACTATTAAGTAATATGATCAGTTGTATTATTATTTTTGTTGACACAGTCTATTCTATACTTATCTTATTGTCAAATGGAATTTAAGAGATTCCGTTTTCACACATAAAACAGTGTTTCAAAAAAAAGTATATGAAAAGGAGATAGCAATTATGACACTCGCAGTTTCAAGAACATTTCGCAAACCCTTTTGGGTGACTCCGTTTGGAACGGAAGGACGGAGGGATTTCTTTTCTGACAGGTTATGGCCCGAATTGCTGAAGGGTAAAGATGAGGATTTGGCCCCGAATATCGACTTTATCGAAAAGGAAGGGAAATATTTCCTTAATGCAGAACTTCCTGGTCTAAAAAAAGATGATATTTCCATTTCCATCGAAGACGGCTATGTAACCGTCAGCGGCAAGAAAGAAGTAAATAAAGAGGAAGAAGGGACCAGTTATTACCTCAAAGAGACAAGAAACGGCTCCTTCAGCAGAAGCTTTCGATTGCCGGGAAAGGTGGATAAAGAGAATGTGGATGCGACCTTTAAGGATGGCGTGCTAACCGTAGCCATGCCTCTGGAAAAAGAAGCCGAAACCAAGAAAATTGAGATCAATTAGAACCGTCAAACATCAAGAAAAAGGCCGGGCCATTGGGACCCGGCTTTTTTTGGAATGAGAACAAGACAACTTTCTCGTTAGACCTCCTGTTTTTCCTTTCTGAACACATATTTGAGGCTGTCTTAATCTTCACGGTCTCGTAAAAAGTCTCCAAGGCCGTCACTCCCGCGAACGCGGGAGTCCATAAATAATTGATTGCCCTGGATTCCCGCGTTCGCGGGAATGACAAAAACAGGTGTGTGACCTCTTACGAATTCATAAAGTCTTATTCCAAAAGCTTTTTCTCCCCGATCCTACGCCCGCTGTCGGTCAGGAAGGATTTCTCGATAATATCGGTCAGCTTCTCAGCGTTCGCAGGGTCCTCTTTTTGCCTTTCTTCCAGGCTTGCCAGTTGATCCGCATCATGGACACTTTTAAAATTAATGGTTTCATCATTGTCAGGATGATTATGATGTCCGATAATGTCGCATACTTCATCGATTAGCGCTTCTTTGGCCCCAAGTTTGTTCAGGATCTCCCTCGCAACGGGCGGTCCTTCCTTACCCCTGTATTCGGGTGCACTGCTCTGATGTTTTTCCTCGGCTGCCTTGATCCCGATATTATAAAGATATGCAGCACAGAGTATGACCGCAAGATTGCCGCTTTCTTCCCTGCCTATCTGCTCTGCATATCTTGCCACACGGCTGGCATGACCGATCCGTTTGAAATCCTGCCTAAGGTACCGCTTCATTTCAATGGCGACCCTGTCCTTGAGCAGGTCCTCTTTCTGTGCAAGGAGCTCGGGCGGAAGATCCCCGATACACTGTTCCGCGTACTGACAGTATGAGGCACAGCCAAAGTCAAGTTGAGGGTTCAGGAAGCGGTGGCCGCATTTGGAGCATTTGCGTGTGGTATCATCCTTGAAGAACTCTACCTCAGTCCCGCATTCGGGGCACTTGACGTTGAAAATGGCCCCCGGCTTCCAGTACTGGCTGTCCTGTCCCGGACATTTCATTGTTTTTCTCCTAAAGTTGAAACCTGAAACTGAGTATGCAACCAACCCCAGTTTCAAGTTTCCAGTTTCAGCCCCTACTTCCCAGCCATCATTGCCTCGATATCTGCCTCGACTTCACCAGTCGGTTTGATATCGAAATTCTCCACCAGTACATTGAGTACAGTCGGGGAAACAAATGCCGGAAGTGTCGGCCCTAAACGGATCCCTTTGACCCCTAAGGAGAGCAGTGCCAACAGAACTGCAACCGCTTTCTGCTCATACCACCCGATATCAAAAGAGATCGGGAGATCATTGATGTCATCCAGTTCAAAGACCTCTTTCAGTTTAAGTGCAATCACGGCTAAGGAATAGCAGTCGTTGCACTGCCCTGCATCGAGGATCCTCGGAATCCCGCCGATATCGCCAAGGTCAAGCTTGTTGTAACGGTATTTGGCGCATCCTGCGGTCAGGATAACCGCATCCTTGGGAAGCTGCTCGGCAACCTCGGTGAAATAGTTCCTCGACTTGTGGCGGCCATCGCAGCCTGCCATTACAACAAAGCGTTTAATAGCACCTGATTTCACGGCATCCACAACCTTGTCCGCCAAAGCTAAAACCTGGGCATGGGCAAATCCGCCAACGATTTTACCGGTTTCAATTTCAGTGGGAGGATTGCATGATTTCGCAAGCGCTATCACTCCGGAAAAGTCTTTGGCGCCACCCTCTTGCCTCTTCTGGATATGTTTAGCGCCTGGATATGAGACCATTCCCGTGGTGAAAAGCCTGTCCAAATATGTGTTGTCTTTTTTCAGAGGAACAAGACAGTTGGTAGTCAATATAATCGGACCGTTAAAGGATTCAAACTCCGGGTTCTGACGCCACCATGAACCGCCGTAATTCCCCACAAAATGCTCATATTTCTTGAATGCGGGATAGTAATTGGCCGGAAGCATTTCGCCGTGGGTATAAACGTCGACCCCACTCCCCTCGGTCTGCTTCAACAGCTCGTCCATATCCTTTAAATCGTGCCCGCTGATAAGGATACCGGGGTTGTTGCCAACACCGATATTGACCTCTGTAATCTCAGGATTTCCATAGGCTGTGGTGTTTGCCTCGTCGAGAAGGGCCATGGTGTTGACCGCCGTCTCTCCACATTTCATGACCATGGCGACCATTTCATCCACGGACAGGTCCCTGGTGGTGGACGCTAACGCCTCCATCATGAGCTGAAAGATCTCTCCCTTTTCAAACCCTAAGATCGCCGCATGATCTGCATAGGCAGCGACTCCCTTCAACCCGATGACCAGCAGCTCCCTTAGGGAACGAACATCTTCATTTTCGGTTGCAAGAACGCCGATCCCTTTTGCCTTATCGTAAAACGCCGCCTCATCATCTGAAGACCAGACCGCAGAGTCATGCAGTTGTTCTGAGGACTCTTGACCGTTTTTTTCTTTGTACGCGGCCATAAATTGTAATTTAAGATCTTCCCTGACTTTCAACGCTTCTTTGATAAGGCCAATAATCCGATCGTTATCCCAGGCAACATTGGTTATGGTGGTAAAAAGGGCTTCTGCAATAAAAAGACCGGCCTTCCGATCCTCGATATCGAGTTCCTTCGCCTTCTCTCCATAAATGGAAATCCCCTTCAAGACATAGATTAACAGGTCCTGAAGGATGGCGGTCTCCTCCGGTTTTCCACAGACCCCCTTTACCGTACATCCCTGATTCTTTGCCGTTTCCTGACATTGAAAACAAAACATGGTTTTTCTCCTTTCTTAATTTCTTGAGGTTTTTATTTTTGGCATATTCAGATTCATGCCGCTGTCTTCTCTCTAACTTGTCTTCATTATGAGGGCATAAGTAGAAATTGTCTTTGATCTAAGTCAAGAAATCCACTTTTTTCTCATTTTTTTTCATATCCTGTCAAAAAATCCTATGAGAAATGAAAGCTTGTCAGAAAAATGATTTCCGTATAGAATCTCTCTATTACCGTAGCAGAGGGAGAAGGTGGAAAAGGTTGTCCCCGGCAAAAAGGTGGGCTAAATAAAACATGGGGCCGATCAGTATCCGACTTATAATCCCGGTATGTGCAAAATTGTCAAGCAATATGATCCCGATCAGAACGAAGGGTCCGTACCGTCCAAAAGCCCGGTACTTTTGTGCTGCGGCAGGCGGGAGAATGTTTTCCAGGACGTGTGAGCCGTCGAGAGGAGGAAGGGGGAGCAGGTTGAAAATGCCGAGCCCTATGTTCATGAGTATCAGCCAAAGCAATGCCTGCACATAAACCTCCAAAGGGAGAATAAAGAAGCGAATGAATATTCCGGCCAGAAAAGCCACACATATATTGGCGAAAGGGCCGGCCAATGACATGATGATGGTGTCCCTCCGGGTATTCCTGAAATATCTGGTATCCACGGGCACGGGTTTGGCCCATCCGAAGTTGAAGATAAAAAGGCAGATGGCTCCCAAAGGATCGATATGGGGCAGGGGGTTCAGGGTCAATCGGCCCATCTGCTTTGCCGTGGGGTCTCCCAGCCAGAGAGCTGCCCTGCCGTGGGCATACTCATGAATGGTGATTGCGAAGAGCAAAACAGGTATTTTGACGATCCACTGGGTAATATCAAAAGACATAAGCGAATTCTCTCTATGATTTTTATTCTGAGCGCGTTACATATCAGCAAACGTGGAATACGGCAAGGGAGAAAGTTGGAAGTGCCTGAAATTTGATAAGTCCGGTAAAAAACCTCCAAGGCCGTCACTCCCGCGAACGCGGGAGTCCAGTCGCGCCGCGGCGGGATAATTTCTCTGGATTCCCGCGTTCGCGGGAATGACAATAACTGGTGTTGTATGGATTTTTTCATGGGCATAAATATTCAATCAACAGGTGGGGGGTGATTTTTTGTGAAGACAAGAGGAGCGGATCTTGCCGGATCCTGGTACCCCGGGGGAGAGTCTGACTGCAGGAGGGCCATTGAACGGTTTCTCGATCCCGAACTTCTTTGTCCGGATACCTGGAGAGATATTGTGGGAGGAATTGTTCCTCATGCGGGATGGGTTTTTTCCGGGAAAATCGCGTGTAAGGTCATCAAATGTCTCAGTGTTAAGGATGGGGCGGATACCTGCATTATCTTTGGCAGACACCTTCATTCGGCGAGTGACAATATTATAATGAAAGAGGGACAGTGGGCCACGCCACTCGGGGAGCTGGAGGTAGATGTGGATCTTGCCGCTCAATTGGCAGCAGAATTTCTTTTTGACGTTGAAACGACTTCCCGATATGATCACGACAATACCGTCGAGGTACAATTACCTTTTATAAAATACTTCTTTCCTGAAATCAGGATTGTCCCGATTGGACTTCCTCCAAATCCGGCGTCTCTGGATATTGCGAAGAGGGCGGTTGAGATATCAAAAGGCATGGGAAGGAAAACCATTGTCCTTGGGTCTACGGATTTAACCCATTATGGCCCGAGTTACGGATACACGCCCAAAGGCTCTGGTGAAGAGGCGGTTGAATGGGTAAAAACGGTCAATGATAGACGTGCAGTTGATTTAATGGTGGCAATGGATGAAAACGCGGTGATTGATGAATCATTTGAGAGCCACAATATCTGTTGTTCGGGAGCTGTAGCAGCAGCCATTGCTGCTATAAAGGAATTGGGCGCTGTAAGAGCGAAAGAAATGATATATTCAAACAGCTATGATTTGAGACCGGATAATAGTTTCGTCGGTTATGTCGGGATTGTCTTTGGCTGTGACTGAGGCCTGAGGGGGGCCTCCGAGTTGATTTTTTCGAAGGGAACTAAAAAAATAAAGAAAATTAAAGATGGACGAATGAATATTGCCGGAGACATAAAACACTCGAGCTCCGGTTCTCCTGCCTTTCAGGAACCGATCGGCAATGGCCGGGGAAATAAGAAAGATTCTCCATCGGGACGGGGAAGAATTAAGATCGATCTTCTGATTCACGATCTTAAGGTGCCTCTTGCAGTGATCGAAGCAGGGCTCATGGCGGTAACGAACCGGCAGGATAAATATGGTCCTGTTACCGAGCGACAAAAGAAGGTTTTCACACGGGCGCTGAGGAATACCAAGGTCCTGAAGACATTGGTAAATGATGCCCTGGAATTGGGGAAATCAAGGGAGGGGGTAATTAATTTCTCTAAATTCAAACTGTCAAACCTGATAGAGCAGGCCCTCGAGGAGATATTTGATCTGACCGATATCAGCGCTTTTGAAGAGATTAAACAATGCACCAGGTTGGACCAGGTCAGGGCAGTTTTGGAGAATAAAGGTGTTCATCTGTTTGTAGATGAGAATCTCTGGTGTGAGGAAATCTGTCAGGATCATGCAAAATTGAAACAGATTTTGAGAAACCTGCTGAGCAATGCACTGAAATATAGAAAAAGTATCGTGGAGTTGAAGGTTGTAAAGACAGAAGATACCATTGTCTTTTCTGTTAAGGATGATGGTGAGGGTATCCCGTCAGCTTTTCATAAGAAGATTTTTGAGTGCTATTTCCAGATGGACCCGGAGTACAGGGGTGCTTGCAGTGTCAGGGGTCATGGGCTGGGGCTGGCAGGTGTCATGGTGCTTGTGGAGGATCTGGGCGGCAAACTTTTTCTGGATAGTGATGAGGGTCTCGGTACAAAGTTTCTTGTCAAGATCCCGCTGAAAAACGAGAAATAGGACGTAACCGGTCCTCTGTTTCTTCAGATCGTCAGATCCTTTTGCATTGCCAAAAAATGCTCACAATAACGGTGCTGTTAAAGCATTTCTTCCATTTCATCTTTGCCGGCACGGAATTTTCGATCATACACGTCCCAGAATTCCCTGTCCTTTTCCTTCCACCCCTCTCCAAATTTACTGTCAAAATATGGTTCGAGTTTTTCAAACCAATCCGGCCCTCCTTTACCGTCTTTTTCACGCGGTTCCAGTATGTCGGTGATATAAACGGCAATCTCAGAGATACTGTCTTTGGGGATATAGGATTGCGCTCCCCCTTTGATAGATTTTACAAGATTGTCAGGGCTGACCGCGTGAGCCGTGAGCATCAGAGCCGGGATGTCTTTCTCGTTTGCTATTTCCAGAAGCTCGTAACCCCTGACTCCCATTATGTCAAGGATTGCCAGGTCATATTTGTTTTTGTTCAGGAACTTCTTTGCGGTCTCAAAATTCGGGGCGCTGTCAACAAGACACATATCAAGGATTTCGACCAAGGTTTCCAATATGTCAGGCTCATCGTCAACGATCAGGATTCGTTTTCCATCAAGAATGTTCTCCATACAGGACCCTCCTTCTTTTTTAGAATCAGGACTCCGGGAATATTAACCATACAAATGGTTGCCAGTCAATAGTTTTTGCGCGAGCCCTTATCAGTTGGAGCCGTTCACGTTTGGGAGGATCCAAATTTGATTGACATCGCGGGTCACATTACTTAACGTGTTATTGAATCAGAATCTGTTGAACGGAGGGTAGTTATGGATTTTATTGAAAAGGCAAAGATCAGATTGGAGCACTGGAAATCTCATAATGATCATCATTATGAGGAATACCAAATTTTTGCCGACCATCTTGAAGATGCAGGAAAGACAAAGTGTGCGGGGCATATCCGGGAAATGATCGACTTAACAGCGAAGATTGGTGATTGTCTGGGGAATGCCCTGCAGGAGATCGAGGAATGATCTTAAAACCCAGAAGAATGGTTTCTGAACCGGCAAAAGATCTTCGGTGTACAAACAGGAGGTAAGAAATGTGCGAGGCCCATGCCTATATCTTAGATGAGAAGGAAGAAAAAAGGATACTTGAAAGTGTTGATTTAGTGGAGTTTGATGGTGATGAGATAAGACTGGTCAATATTTTCGGCGAACAAAAGACATTGCGGGGCCGGCTTGCCCGCTATGACAGTAGCGGGGGCAGGATCGTCTTTGAAAAGGAGATCGATGATGCAGGAGTTAATTGAACAGGCAGCTGATATTATAACCGGGTCTCGAGTGACACTGGCATTGACTGGAGCCGGGATTTCTGTGGAATCCGGGATCCCCGATTTCCGCAGTGCTGGCGGGCTATGGTCCAAATATGACCCTGCTGAATATGCCACGATCAGCGCATTCAGGGCTGACCCCCGGAAGGTGTGGGCAATGCTGTGGGAAATGGGAGAGGTGGTGAGTCAGGCAAAACCTAATAACGCGCATCTTGCTATGGGGGAGCTTGAAACCATGGGCTTCCTGCATTGTATCATAACCCAGAATATTGATAATCTGCATCAATCCGGTGGTTCGAGAAACGTTATTGAGTACCACGGAAACTCGAGCACGCTTTCCTGCCTCTGGTGTGGGAAACGATACAAGGCCGAAGAAAAAAGAGATGAAAATCCTCCAAAATGCGAGTGTCAAAATGTGTTGAAACCGGATGTCATCTTTTTCGGCGAAGCTATTCCCGAAGAAGCAATGCGTCGATCCTTTGAGCTTGCCTCTTCAGCGGAGGCCCTGTTAGTGGTGGGGACTTCGGCGGTTGTCTCACCTGTCAACACGATACCGTCCATTGCCAAAGAAAATAATGCAAAGATCATAGAAATTAATAAGGAAAAGACTCACTTGACCGACAGCCTTACAGATATCTTTTTTCAGGGCAGCGCCGGGAAGATTATGCCTCAAATCGTAGAGGCTATAAAGAAAAAAAGAGCGCCGCTGCCTTGATTTCAGACCTCGTTTTTCAATTCTCCCTTCAGGCTTTTCAAAAATATTCTTCTCTGATCTGAATCCACAACTACCCGTAAAAAGGTATTTTTTACGGGTTGTCATTTTTTGTTGACAAGATCGAAAAATGGTATAAAGTAGCACGATTTGAAATGGCAGGTTCACAGTCTTTGAGTTGAATATCCGTAGTTCAGAAGAATGAGAAGAATGAGTTGAATTTGAGGGATGAAAATTGACCATTAAGATAAGCAACGTGGCATTAGAGAAGGTTTGCAAGGAGATAATCGAGACCATCCTGATCTGTCTTCCCAATGCCTTTAAAGGCACAGTCTACCAAATAGGCAACCCCCCTGAGATGATAGCCAGGCGGATTACCTCAGGGGTAATTGACGAAGGGCGGAAAGAGATATCATGGGGCCTGCCGGAAAAATCAGATTACAACTCGCCGGGGAAACGGTGGGGGGAATATCGGGATGAACCTGGCCGACCCTTAGAGGCCATGGCGTGGTGTGTAGAGCGACAGGAAAGCTGGACCGCCGAGGATCCTAAAAACGACACCCGGAGTGTCCGACTTCAGGTGGAAGGGGCCTGGACAGATTTCCACCATATGGAACCGGTCTTGATCAGAAAAAAAGATTTGTACTTCGGTAAAGAAAGACTGCTGGAATACCCCACGAACTATGACCGTGAGACACTCTGGGAAGATAGTGATTATGTTGTTGTGGCAGTGATAAAAATACATTTCCGTCCTTATACAATCAAGATAGGAGGACCGGAGACACAGGTTATCAAGAGATTGTCCCGCGCATTGGGCACGGAACTCCTCTCTTATCAGTTAACGCAGAAGTCCCTTCAGACCATGCATGATCTGGCAGAGGACAGACTTAACTCCTGTAATATCCTCGCGGATTCTTTGCGGAACGTTATCACAAAGTCCGGTTTGATTTTCTCACTCATAAAGTTGGAACTTGGTTTTCTGAGAGGTCTGTGGGAAGAACTCGTCCTGGAGAAATCTGATCAGAAAGGGATGAGGCGCAATGCGGTTGATGCGCTGAATGAGATAGTAAGAAGTATTGGCGATTCTCCTGATGGCCTGGGAAAGAATTTGATCAAAATGCAGCAGAAATTCATGGATCTTCACCCACCCCCGAAACAGGGTGAAAACTGGCTGCGGATGCAAATTGAGGAGAAATGGAATACCCTGATCCGAATGGGTCTCGTTGAAGAAGAGAAAGTTAGAGCAGTTCGCGAAGAAATTGAGAACTTGAAGGGTTCCCTTTATTTGGGCAAGGACCCGGATATCCTTTCAGCCAATAATAAATTGCCCTGGCCTTTAAAAACAGAGTGGGTCGACTTATTATATAGAGATACAGAGGTTTTTGATTTACAGCTACTTGACCGTTTAATACATATTCTTGACGACCCTTATTTTGATTTTCCATATGGGGATAAGTCGAAAAAAAGCCTTATCCGTCTGAAGGCAGTTGCTGAGACCATGGGGCAGTTGGAAAACAGCACCAATGTAGTCCTGCGGGAAATATTAAACGGGTGTTATGATGAAATGGTACCGACCCCGTCTATCAGAAAAGAAATGTGATTTTTCGGTCATAGATTGATTATGCAGTGTTTGTGCGCCTGTAGCTCAGCTGGATAGAGCAGCGGACTTCTAATCCGCAGGCCGCACGTTCGAGTCGTGCCAGGCGCGCCAGTAATATCAAGGGCTTAGGCCATATGGCCAGAGTCCTTTTTTATTGAAGAAGTTGTTTTGTCCATGGATAGTCCATGAAATTTTCCCGGTAAGGTTAATATTTGCCTATTTTGTACATTCAAAAATACCCACAGTCAGTCTTAGGATTGGCCTTTGTTGACCTGTGAATTATGCCCAGTGAGAATGTCCTCCATTCGCTGCCTCCGACTCTCCTGAGGGGCTCTATTCCTGTTAGCCTAAAACTGATATTGCGGGACTTCTATGAACACCCTGTCCATTTTGCCTTGATTCAAGAATTAGTCGCCCCACCCAGCTAACCCGAAAAGCCTTGATTTCCCAAGAAAACCTATGTATTTTTGTACGGTTAGTGCTTTTAATTAAGAAACACCCATAAAGAAGGTTGCCATGGATTGTCAAACAAACCCCATTTCTCACAACTGAGAGCTGGGGTTTTTTTGTCTTTTCAGCTTTTGATCGAAAAGGGGATAACCGGGGTGTATAGGACTCCCGACAGACCGTTATAAGAAAGCTAACCTCACGTGATGTTTATCATTTCCTCCCCTACTACCAGGTTTTGAATGATAGAAAACTGATAACTTTTGTTGTTGACATCGATTGAGCAACGAGTATGCTGGTTTCCTTAACCACAAAATGAGATTGCAATGGATTTCGCATTCCAAACACCATTTATATCGGTGGAATTGTTGGGTTCCAGTGAGTGACTTTTGACGCCTTTGGGTAGCGATACTCAAGGGCGTTCTTGTTTTAGAAACGACCATTGGTTTCATAAAAAGTTCAAACGATAACAAAGGCCCTGTTTATTTAAGGAAGATTCGAAGATGGAAAGAATGGCAAGGAATGTATCATTTTCGATTGTGTTAACTTTTCTCCCATTGTTTATCGTATATCCATTTAACAATTTTGCACTTTCACTCTCAGAACCAACAAGTGTTACGGTTGTCGGTCAGGGGTTTTCAGATAAGTCGACAGTTGGCCCGGATATTGATAGCAGGGAGTTGTTAATAGGCATAGAGGGTCGAATTGGTAACACAAAAAACCCTTCAATCTCTTCAGTGAAGAAAAACATGGGTGATAAAATTCGCTTACTGCAAGTGCCGTTCTTAGAAAACAGGAATCAGATACCTGACAACAAAGTCGTCTTCTACACCAAAACATTTTCGGGGGCAGTCTATATCACTAAAGATGCAAAGCTTATTTACTCCTTGCCAAAATCCCATGAAGGAGATTCTTTAGGGGGATGGGTAATACAGGAAAGTTTTGTGGGGGTGTCTTCCTGCAATATCAACGGAGAGGAAAAAACCAGCACTAAAGTGAGTTGGTTCAAAGGGAGTGATCCGTCAAAATGGGAAAGGGACATACCAGCTTACAATTTGGTAAGCCTCGGCGAGATTTACAGCGGGATAGAGGTTAAACTAAGAGCTTACGGAAACAATGTGGAAAAGCTCTTTTTTGTTAAGCCGGGTAAAAACACACAGGATATAACAGTAAAAGTTGAAGGCAACGACAGCCTAAGGCTAAATGAGGCGGGTGAGCTTGAGATACTGACAGGTCTGGGAATTGTTAAAATGACAAAACCGATAGCCTATCAGTACAAGGAGGGGAAGAAGCAGTATGTAAACGTTGCCTACACGCTGAAAGGCCAAAGATACGGATTCAAGGTTCCAAATTATGATAAAACAAAACTACTTATAATTGATCCATTATTGGCCTCAACGTTCTTAGGAGGTTCTGACCAGGATTATGGCAGACAAATAGCCATAGATAGCAATGGAAATATTTTCGTTGCTGGTTTTACCTACTCTGCAAATTTCCCAACGACCCTTGGTGCTTACGATACAATTAACAAAGATCACGATGTTTTTATATCGAAATTCAATAGTAGCCTAACGAATCTCTTGTCTTCTACATTTCTTGGAGGATCAGTTCCTGGATCGAGCGGATCTGGCTGGGTAGGGCCGGACGCGGAATACGTCCACGATCTGATTTTAGATAAAAATAACAATATTTATGTGGTTGGGAAAACTGGCTGTTCCGATTTCCCCACGACTCCAGGTGCTTATGATACTGCCTACAACGGAGGTCACTACGACGGTTTCATCTCGAAACTTGATAATACCCTTCAGAATCTTCTGGCATCTACCTATCTGGGCGCCAGTGCTTCAAGCTTTTTTGGAGGTATTGATTCAGTTCATTCCATAGCAATAGATGGCGACGACAACGTTTATGTTGCGGGCCAAACAGATGGTTCTGACTTCCCAACAACTTCTGGAGCCTACGATCAAACTTACAATGGTGGGGACGAGGGTTTTATATCCAAGCTAAATAGCGACCTAACAAATCTTCTTGCCTCTACATATTTAGGCACAAGTGAATATGATAATATAGATAGGATAATTATTGGAAACAACGGGGATATTTATGGTGTTGGATCTACCATGTCATCAGCCTTTCCAACAACTTCCGGTGCATACAGCACAGAGATGGATGGCGGCAAAGCTGGATTCATATTCAACTTTGCCAATGACCTTCAAACCCTTCTGGCATCAACTTTTATAGGTGGAAATCGATATGATGGTGCCCAAGGTTTAGTCTTGGACAGCAGTGGTAATCTTTATGTTTCCGGCAAGACAGAGTCATCAAACTTTCCAACAACTCCTGGAGCATATAATACAGTTCATGCTAATGGTAATGATATCTTTGTTCTAAAGATAGACGGCCAACTTCAAAATCTCCTTAATTCAACGCTTCTTGGTGGTAGGGATACTGATACGGGGGGTTTTGTAACCATAGGGAGCGACGGAACCGTTTATGTATCTGGGAGAACTGCTTCTTCAGACTTTCCAACAACACCTGATGCTTATGACAGAACGTATCCGGGAACCAGTTGCATTTATATATCAAAATTTGATGCAAATCTTTCAAATCTCATGGCCTCAACATACATAGATGGGGACTCTGATTATAGGTCAGATAAGATAATGGCTTTAGACAGCAGCGGCAATATTTATGTAGTTGGTAACGCTGGCGCATCATTTCCAACTACCCCAGGGGCTTACGATACGACTCATAACGGCAGTACAAATGATGCTTTTGTAGCAAAATTTGACAGTAATCTATCTGCCTCAGGCCCCATAGCCACCACCGGTTTAGCGACGTCTATTGCATCAGGTTCTGCAACACTCAATGGCACAGTCAACGCTAACGGCAACTTCACTACAGTCACGTTTGAATACGGCACAAGCATCAGTTACGGAAGCACAATTACCGCAACCCAAAGCCCTCTTACGGGCACCACTGCCCAATCTGTTAGCGCCGGACTTACAGGGCTGACCCCTGGCACCACCTATCACGTCAGGGCATATGCGACAAATAGTGCTGGAACAGCCTACGGCGATGATGTGACTTTTACGACCACGAATGCCTTAACTCCCACAGTCACCACTGACACAGCAACCTCTGTGACTATCGACGGTGCCACGTTGAACGGCACTGTCAATCCCAACGGTGCAAGTACGACTTACTATTTTGAATATGGAATAACCACGAGTTATGGGTCTACTACAACGGTCACAGAGGCTGGATCAGGAACAAGTGCTGTGTCAGTGAACGCCAGCATCAGCGGGCTTGAACTAAATACCACATACCATTTCAGGCTTGTTGCAACCAATAGTGTAGGCACAACTAATGGCTCTGACCAAACTTTCACCACGAATGCCTTAACCCCTTCAGCCAGCACCGGTTTAGCGACTTCGGTGGCTTCTAACACAGCTACTTTGAACGGTACAATCAACCCAAATGGAGCAAGTACCACCTACTATTTTGAATATGGAATAACAACGGCTTATGGATCAAACACTATAAGCACAAGCGCCGGTTCGGGAACAAGTGCTGTTTCAGTAAATGCCAATATAGCAGGGCTTAGTGAAAGCACCACATACCATTTCAGACTTGTAGCAACAAATAGTATAGGGACGATTTCTGGGAGTGACCAGACATTTACCACCTCCTCATCTGCAGGACCCACAGTGACTACAGGTTCGGCCACACTCATAACCTCCGAATCGGCTATCTTGAAGGGTAAAGTCAATCCGAATGGGTCAAACACGGAAGCCTATTTTGAATATGGCACAACAACGAGCTATGAATCCTCCACACCATCTGAGGATATCGGAGCAGGCACAAGTTCTGTTGCGGTAAATGTCACCATATCCGACCTTATCTCTGACACAACCTACCATTATCGTCTTACTGCCACAAACATTTACGGGACGTCTTCCGGCGCCGATATGACTTTTTATACAGCCATAGTTTATGTGTCTTCCGATGACTCATGCGGTGGCAACATCCCCTGCTATTCCACAATACAAGCAGCCATAGATGCTGCAGAGACTGAAAGTGTCATAAGAATATTACAAGGAACTTTTGATGAGGACATCATCATGGACCAGACCTACGACTTAATCCTTTCGGGTGGGTGGGATTCCACGTTCACGACCCAATCATCCAACACGGTTTTCAACTCATTAACTATAACCGGCACGAGTGGAACCGTTGAAATTGAGAATATAGATTTGCAATAGTTTGGCTAAATATCATTAGTCGGAAATAATATAGAGCTTGAGAAACAAAGGACAAGATATCATGAAAAAAGCAAGAGAGAGTTTATTGGCTGTATTGCTGACGGTTTTTGTTTGTCTCGTTATTCCCATTTCAGCCCTGGGAGCCAACAAGCTGATTGTAAAAGATGGAGACGGGACGATAACTTTCAAGGTGACAGATACTGGTGGAACAACAATTGCCTCCAGACTTTATACCAATGGTGCATCAGGACTGGGTGCGGCTCCCATGGTTCTTGGCCAGGATGCCGGGAACAGGGGAATTGTCATCACAGACAAGGCAGCGACTAATCCCAAAAGAATCTATTTCGGGTGGAATACCGGAGCTACTATGGAATATGCGGAAATATTTGCCCTTCAGGAAGGTGTTGCTTTCAAGGACCTGATTCTAAATCCAAACGCTGGTTACGTCGGGATCGGAACTACAAGTCCTTCCTACCCGTTACAGATGGGAAGCGGGGCCTATGTTTCATCGGGAGGGGTTTGGACCAATGCATCCAGCAGGGAATACAAGACGGACATAAAAAGACTTTCCACACAGAAAGCCATTGATACCTTGAGGCAGCTCGATCCGGTCGAATTCGCCTATAAGATTGACTCACAAGAGAAGCATGTGGGGTTTATCGCTGAAGATGCGCCCGAACTTGTGGCGTCGAAGGACAAGAAAGGGATGGGTTCAATGGATGTTGTTGCAGTCTTGACGAAGGTGGTTCAGGAACAGCAGAAAATCGTTCAGGAGCAGAAGGCAACAATTGCTGTACTTTCAAGAAGGTTGACTGTTCTTGAAGGAGGAGTAAAGATAGCCAAATATCAAGATTAGTGTTTGAACAGAACCATGGAAGAATTCCCGAGACAACCTACTACATTATTTATCTGTCGGGTTTTTCAGGCAAAAGAAACTTAGATAGGTCATCCTATGTAATTTTGATGGTCGAGCCGGAAACTATTCTATGTTGTGGTTTGAAAAATAGCATATGCAGTCACAGTCTCAGATCTATAAAATGCAAACAACAATCCTTAATTATAACGCTATTCGTTTGATTTTTTTGTTAACATGAAGAAAAGATGAGAAAGAAATCCATAAAAGACGTACACAAGCTTGGCAAATTAAGGAATTTTAGCTGTTTATCAACAGAATATGTAAATAGCAAAGAGCCACTTATATGGAAATGTAACAAATGTGGCCATGAATGGCTACAAAACTACAATAATATAAGAAATGGCTCAGGCTGTCCCAAATGCGCAGGTAGAATTAAGCTGACTATAGAGGATATGCAAATTGCAGCTGCGCAAAGGGGTGGAAAATTTCTAAGCACTGAATATATAAATTCTTACACAAGACATCTTTGGGGATGTGGCAATGGGCATCGCTGGGAAGCTACACCATCTCAAATAATTCATCAAAACCAATGGTGCGGGAAATGTGCTGGGAATGTACCTCGCAGGTATGATGAGCTGGTAGGGATTGTTAATTCGCGGGCAGGAGAATTACTCACAAGTAAAGATCAATATATGAGTGGTAAGAGTAAAGTGAAAATAAAATGCAATTGCGGATATTTATGGACACCAATAGCTGCGAGTGTATTTAGTGGGAAATGGTGCCCTAAATGTGGAAATTCAATAAAAAAAGCATTTAAAGATATTCAAGACGAAGCCAAGAGAAGA
Source organism: Candidatus Desulfacyla euxinica (assembly GCA_014382715.1). Taxonomy (GTDB): domain Bacteria; phylum Desulfobacterota; class DSM-4660; order Desulfatiglandales; family Desulfatiglandaceae; genus Desulfacyla; species Desulfacyla euxinica. The sequence continues at coordinate 18,559 of JACNJD010000207.1, forward strand.
GGGGGAACATGTTTATCTTCATCTAAGGAATATAAAAACAACAAATCGAAATTGAAATTTCAGTGTATATGTGGGAATATTTTCGAGAATTCTTGGAATAATATCCAACAAGGAAGATGGTGTCCTTATTGTTCCACTTCTAGAGAGGAAAGAACTTGTAGAGCTATATTTGAACAATTTTTCAAGAAACCTTTTGTTTCTTACTGGCCAGAGTGGCTAAGAAACCAGGAAGGCAAAAAATTACAGTTAGATGGGTATAATAAGGATTTGAAAATTGCTTTTGAATATCAAGGCAGACAACATTATCAATTTTCAAAAAAATTTTATAAGAATATAGATGAATTTGAAAAAAGAAAAAGGGATGACAAATTAAAAAAGAAAGTGTGTGACGAGAAAGGTATCAGATTATTCGAGATCAAGTATGTTAAGGCAAGAAAAATTGAAGATACACACCAACATATAATATCAGAAATGGTACGTCAATGTGATGAATTTGAAATTAAATTTGATAAGAATGTTTTAGAAAAAGAACTTGACGTATACAAAATATATCAAACCCCCCGTGATCTTTATAAACTGTTAGAGCTCGTTGAACTTGCTACATTGAAAAAGGGTATGATTCTAAATAAAGAATATAAAGGGGTACTTTTCAAATATGATTGGAAATGCTTAGTATGTGGTACTGAATGGAAGGCCAAAGCAAACGATGTGAAGAATAATAATACTTGGTGCCCAAAATGTGGTTATAAAATAGTATCTCAAAAAATGAAAAAATATAGAAAAGGAAAATCTAAGCAGAGCCTTTCAGCTGACAACTGATCGCTGCGGCTGAAGAGCCTCGTTATCTCGCCTTTGGATATCCCGTTATCAACCACAATCAAAGAAGACGTTGTAATATGAGGTCTTAACTCCCAATTTTAAAGCCCATTTTTTATGGGTGCGATCTGAAAAGGCTATTTTGTCGGTTAACCTTCCTACCTGCCTTGACAGGACACTTTGTTTCATCCCACCACAATATCGTGGCTTGTTGTCTTGGACCAATTACGACACATTTCAGGTGGGCCGTTAGCACACCATTGATTCACTTTTCAAAGATCGAGCTTGTGCTCATTCCCCCGCCGTAGTTGCATACCTCACCGCTTGTTACGCCCTGTGCAAAAAATAGCGCACAAATCGTGCCAGGCTCTACCGTCCCACACGCCTCACTTGATACGGTCGTCCCAAGGGTTCTTGCCGTGTGACGTTCTCGTTGATTTTAGTGCCGTAGTTCCATGCAGGCCTGGCGAGCAGCTATCATATGGGGGTACGGGGGCCGTCACCACAGTTACGCCGCTCACCAGCTCTGCAATTCGGTGTTCCGGCCACGCGTGCGTATATACGTTCAAACTGCACTCGCGCATAACGAACACCTGGCCGCCACTCCAGTTTTTAAATGGCTTCGCCAAGTTCCGTCCGTAGGCCGGGTTGCTGCCAACCACGGGCAAACTAAAACGGTAAAGAGTTCGCTCATGTTTGGCAGCAGTTCGGTATGGGGCGGCGGCGCTCTTCATGGTGAAGCATGTGAAGGGCCCCACCCCCTCATGTCATTATTGATAAGAGGCTTCGCCATTTTTCGCCGGTGGCGATATAAGGAATGTGTTCAAAGGCAGGGTTTTCCCCCCTTTCGAAACCCCCTTTTTCCGATTCCGTGCTTTTTTTAACCGTGCTCTTGAAAAGATGAGACACTGAAAAAACACGGTCTAAGGAAGCCGCCAAAAGAAGGTCGCGGCTCCGCGCTCTCGGCGGCACTATTTTTGACGAAGGGGGGCACAACCCGCTCATCCTTGAACACGACAAATTTGATTCAACAACAGCGGGTCGCTGGTGGGCGCTCCATGGTAATAAAGCGTTCATTTAAAGTCCCCCCGCCACCCAACCCATCTGCCCCCAAGGGGCTCCCCTTTCAGGCGCCTCGGGCGCCCTCCACCCCGCTCTGCCGGGCTACGCTCGTCATCCTCGGCGCGCCCCTATGTTCTCCGCGACGCTCCAAGCGTAACGCCGCTTAACCACTATAAACCACTACCCACACCCGTTCACGTTAAGGCTCGCTGACAGCATAAAATGGTCGTGTCTCATGCTATACGGCAGTATAAAACACCACCATTTTATATCATTTCTTCGGAAGGCGCGAAGATATAAAATGCAACCACTGCGCAAACAGCACACACAAAGGTAGCAACTTATATCTTCGCTTATCTTTATCCCATGCCAAACGCTTACCTCTTATACCCTTCAGGGATCCGTTCGATTACATCCATGGATCTTTTCGTCATTTTGAGAATCTGTTCAAAAGTCACTTGCTCCCCGCCATAGTCTGGATTGATCTCCCCGAGCATATCTGCCTGGGCGAGCCTGTCGAGAATCGCCTCTCCCGCCTCCAGGCGTACTTTCTCGGGCGTTTCCGGATCTGTCACAAGGGCCACCAACTCCTCCGCGGCATCTCCAAAGACCTCATCGGAAATCTCAAAAAAGAGCTTGACAAGCTGAGAATGTGCACCATATAGTACACAGTACATGAAAACAGCATTCGGAACATACATTCGTAAGCAACGTGAGGCCCTCCGGGAGAAAGATCGGCGCTATTCCCTCCGGCAAGTGGCAATAAGGATCGGGATTGAGCCTTCATTGCTTAGCAGGGTGGAGCGGGGAGAGCCAACTTCCCTTTCGGAGCAGAAAATCGTCGCGCTTGCTGAGGATCTGGGAGAAGACTCGGATGTCTTGCTGGCCTTGAGTGGTAAGGTGTCAAGCGACATCCAGGAGGTAATCAGGGAAAGACCCATGCTATTTGCTCAGCTAATCCGCGATCTGAAAAACCTGCCCGACCACGCGGTACTGCGTATTGTCCGCGAGGTTAGGGACGGTAAATGGTAAAGGAGGGAAAAGATGATTGAATTGACAAACAGCGACCTGGTTTTCTCATTTCCGGAAGTGCATCGATTTGCAGAATTGAAAATCATGTTCCAACGAACGCTACGTATCCCGGATGATGGTAAAGTATACGAACTTCCTCCGGGAATGGGCGCATTCCCCTTGTTTCAAGTTGATGACTTTGCCGAAAAGGTACCCTCTTCATGGGTCGAACACGGGGGTGTGATGCTGCCAATGTATCAGTCTGAGGCAATGTGGATATATCCAAGGGCATTTTACCATGATGAGGACGAGAACCAAATTAACGCAGACGAAGATGAGGTTATCTTGTTTAGCTCAGATCAATACTACACAGTTTTACAGTATCATGAATATCCTTTTGCCATCAAAATAGCAGCAGGGAAGATTAATGCGTTGACGGGCAAACAATGGACAGACTCCTTGCAGAGTGATCCCCAAGACTACATTGTATCGGTTGTTCAACCCTGGCTTGACGGTTACTGTGTTAAGAAAGGTGTTATCCGCCAATTCGTAGCTATGCCACTCGGCTCAGGATATACTGCTGAGGCATAATTGACAAAAAAAGAACAATATGGCGGCCTCCAGCTTGTGGTTTATCCCATGAAGCGTAAATCGTACGATAGGCTTTTTCCACCGGAAAAGATAACTCTTGAGAGAGGCGTACAGTATTCCAGAGGTGGACCCAGTACTAAGTTTGCGATGGGCCTGGCCCCCGGAGGGACTATGAAACAGAAGATCTACCAGGACCCTTTTGACATCGATGATTGGGATATGGACAACAAGAGCCGTTGCTATATTCACATTGTGAATTCCCTTATGTGGAGGGCTATTACAGGGGAATGTACACCCACTGTTCCATTCACAGCAAAAGAGTACACCGAGCAAGGTTTGCCCTGGTTTGATTATTACGATGAGAAAGCCAGGCCTCTCCCTGGTTCAAGCAAATTGAAAGCACTGAAAAGTGTGGTTAAGATGGGGAAAAAGAAAGGGGATGTCCCCCTGCCCGAAAACGAGAACGTCAATCCAGAATATATTATAAAACTCCGCCGTGGACTTAGGAGACACCAGGTTCGCGAGGGAATGTTTTGATAGAATCCAAATAGGCAATAATGCGGTCAATGCTTGTCGATACGACAAAAAGTCGGAATTCGCAGACCTTTTAATGTGATTGCATCATTTGATAATTACAGGATAGGACTCAGTTGACTTTAATCGAACGACTTCATCTCAGACTTTTTCTGGGTTTTCTGAATTACCTTTAGCGTCCTCACTGTGTGTTTCCCCGGTTTCTATGACCTCCGCATCAACCACTAAGTGGGCATTCAAAGCAGAAACTGGCGCCAAACCTTCTTCAACCGCCCTTCGTTTGAGATCGTCAATGTCTTCCGGCGTGAAATGTGTGAAAACTGAAGATTGATCAATCTTGACCTGTTTCACAGGACCATACCCCGCACGGCTTAAAACCTCCAGCGCTGCATTGAGCTTTAGCCTTTGGATTTCGGGAGTATCTCGCGTGTCGGAAAGTATCTCCTTAAGAATCTCAATCCCTTTCTGGGCCGCTTCCCGGATCTTCTCCGGTATGCCGGGGACACACGCCACAGCGTTTACGTCAGCCATTTCCTGAAGCCGTTTCATCTCCTGCACTATCAGGGGATCGTGCACATATCGGGAAACGGTCGATTTGTGCATTTCCAACAGACGTCCTATCTCCGACTGAGAATGGCCGCCCACAAGAAGCCTGGCCATCTGCTTATGCCGGGCACTCAGTTCCAATAGTTTTCTGTCTGTCATTTTCCATACTCCTTTGCAACGTTTCCGTTGTGGATGTTAACCTCCGGGTTGGCCAAAGTTTGCCTTGAGATTTACAAAAGTTTCACAAATTTGTAGAGGTGCCAATAAATGATAATATAACCGGCCATTTCCCCTCATACCCCCGTCCTTTCACATACCGCCTCACCATCACATCACCCGGTGAACGTGGTCAGGGCCACGTTTCCTACATGATCGTTTCCTTGTTTCTCTGGATAAAACGCTCCATACGGCTTCAGCCAACCCCTGATCAAAGATCTCGTGATTGACTGATTTTAGCGTTTAATCCTATATTTGTAATATCAGCAACCCTCCCAATCCCGCCTGAACGGAGACCCATCCCACAATCAGGCACACCCAAAATTTTGCTTAACAAAGAAAGTACATTACACCCTTATATATATTTTTTTTACTTTTTCTCTTGAGATATCCTTTATTAAGCTAACGGTTAGTGATAAAAATGGTAACTAAATCAAACTCAAAAAGGCACATTTTCGCTTACCTTGAAAACTTCGGAACTTTTCATCAAATCGAATGCCGTGTTAGATAATTTCCACATATAGGGTGATCTTTCCTTGTCTTCATCTTCAATATTCCGATCTAACAACTCCACGATCATCAGATCTTCGAGGATCAGTTTGACAGTGGTCGTGGGCATATTGACCCCGTCCGCAACCTCTTTGGTCTTGTGCCATGTCGTTGTGATGACCCCTTCTTCCCAGAGGTATTGTAATATCTTCAATCGCTGTGACGGCAGTAAGTCCCGGCCAACCTTTTTGATGGTCTCGTATATTTCAATATCAAACCCGGTTTCCCCGAGAACCAGAGCTAAGCCCATCCCCAACTGCATTAGCTGTTTTACAAGTCGTGGTGTACCTTCTGGCAATGGCTGGTATAAGACTGTCTGGTTTCTGTAATCCCTCTCAACCGGCAACCGTGCTAAAGCAACAAATGATGCCAAGTCTACGATTAGCGAATTGACATCCTCATTTGTTTTGAATTGCCTCCCGCTCAAGTCATTAAACTGATCTAAGAACTTATGGACCGCATCCCGAATCTCCCCACGCATCTGATCTTCCCTGCCGACTATTTTCTGAGCTTGCATACCGGTCTTCCGCCCATTTACACTTCCGGTCCGATACAGCAGGAACCTGTCTCCTAAAGTCCCTATAACGGAATAATGCTTGTCATAAACAGGTGTAACAGCGCCCAGGAGGCCCACATGGCCCGCCCAATCGATCTTTTTACCTGTTCCGAAAGCCTTACTGTACTGGCCGTCATAGACCTCTCTGAGTTGCCCTAAGATCTCTTGTTGTGCCTCACTCCGCATGCACAAGATGCTCGTAAAGTCCTTCAGGACCAGAGTCTTTCCATCCAAGGTCAATAATAAGGAAGGATCTTTCTGGCCCTTCTTGTGTCGCAACCCACTGACTAAAGTTGACGGCGTTAGATTCGATAAGAAGCAGGCTTTAGGGTGTCCCTCCAAGGATCTTAATAGCTCGGTCTTAGCATGGGATGGGGGGGCCTATGATTAGCATCCAGTTCGGGTCAGTTCGTAACCCGTTCGCCACTTGGATTGCCAGAATGACGTCAATAACAGTGTCTTCTTCACTTCAGATAAAGGATACTGAAGCTCGGTCGTTTTGGTGTCCATCTTTCGGGTCTCCGTATTTTTGAAATGCTTGATTTACTCTGTCCAAAGCTGCCTGCTCCGGTCCGTCTTGGGGTAATGGATCGCACCGACGGGCCAGTTCCGTTGTGAGTACCAAAACTTCGTCATATGCTAAACCTTGATTAATCTTTTGACAGCAGTATCTAAAAAGGTCTGTATGCTTCCATCCATTGGGGATGCCGGCCTTGAACCATTTTGCCGGGTCTACACGTTCTCTACTGTTCCTTACCGGTTCCGTTTTCTTCAGATCCCATGCCTCTATCAATGTATCCAGTGTTGCCTCGATTACCTTTTCGATGTTTGCCAGTGCCGCCCACCGGTCACTGTACGGATCTTTAAAACCCGATGTCGGATCAAGAAATAGAGTGTGTCCATCTTTCGCAGCCCTCCCCTGGAATGGCAGCCCTATGAGGTTTCCCAACCCTTTACCAGATAGCTGGTCCTGGTTCGGGAATAGTCGATCAAAACTGGATAGCTCAACATCGTCACCGATGACACCGGCCTCAGCCAGTAGAGCAAAGGCAACCGACCGGGCCTTCCATGCGGGTACTGCCTCGTGAAAGAATATATAAGAATGGTAACCCTTGCCTGACTTGGATCTGAGGCTATAGGTAGCGATATTCTGCACCTCACAAACTTCGCGAAATGCTCTGACGTCGGTTAGTGGGTTCCGGTTGCCATCGTGGTTATCAAGGTCTGAAACGACAAAATGGCAGGTATTGTTTTCTAATAAGGGGTAGGTGCCTAAGATGTCCCTACCTTCAAAATGTTTCACAATAAGCTGATCTGACAACGGGATATAGTCAGTATTCTTGCAATCCATACAGGCATTGGGAATTTTACCTTTCAAGCAAAGATCCCTTTTCCATTCGTTTCGGCACATTGGGGAATACCCAGTACGCTCCCCTTCTTTTGACTTCCAGTAGCGAGGCACCACGTCTTGACGCCCTTTAAACACCTCTCTAAATGTCCGAATCTTGCTATCCATACTTATATTGATCCCTTAGATTGTGCAGCCACGCAGGCATCTCATGGGCGGTCTGGCTTCCATCATGTTTATCCGGATGCACTAATTAGATAATTCTTGAAGTTCTCGGTGAACTCTTCTGGTAGGACAGATCGTGTTATGAGATATTGCATAACTACTCCGCTCTTCAAGCCATCGAATCAGAGTGTCCACTGGATACACGACTTTTCTGCCTACTCGAAATCTGGGCGGTCCTTCGCCTGCAGAGTCGATATTCGCCATGTACTTTGCCGTAATAGCTCCGCCCGTGAATTCAGGAATCCTCCCACGGGCAACTATTGTTGAGGGCCACCGATCGACCATATTATCAAGGCTACTGCTATGATTTTTCATGCCATGCTCCTTTATCAATAATTCTTTTGGGAACTATTGTTATCACATGGCAGACAGGCTCTACTGTAGCCAAATCGGTGTTTTCAGGTGCTTTATATATAAGTGTTTGGAATAAGGAGTGATTATGACATGACAACGTTTGTTAAAGGATGAAAAAGGGGAGAATATTTAGGCAGTGGGGTGTAGCATGGAGACTTAAGCTCCATTTCACTTGGTTCAGGGTTTTTCAACGGCACGAACTGATATCTGCGGTAAAGCTCCTTCAAGAATCTCAAAGTATTACCACGAGCGATGTAATTTGTGTAGAATGTCCATTGAAGATCTCTTTCGAAGTTATCATTCGGTTTCATATGCTCTTCAAGGCCTGATCCATAGTAGTAATCCAGTAACTTTATAACAGCGACAATAACCATTTTTTGATGAATATATTCACCCAGGATCTGTTCAATTTTCGTATATTCCTCGGGTAGTTTGATGCCAGACTTTTTCTGCCTTTCCTGGACCCAGTGTTTTATGAAAATGTAAAGGTGTAATGCCGATTGTTTGAATTCGACCCTGTCTACTGCAGAATAGTATGAGGATATGCGCCGGGGCTTCTTGCCAAGTGCATGATCGGGATTGTCAATGTTGGCTGGATGAATAAATTGTGAGAAAAAGGTGAGACCGAATAGCTCAGGGTCTTTTTCGGAGAATTCTTTTAGTTGAAGAAGAGTTTCTTGGCGGGGCCTGGAAATAAATGGTCGAATGGTGTCAAAACTTAGTTGATCAGGAGCCTTCTCTTCAAATTTAATCCATCTACTGTAAGAGGCTATAATTTTAACTCGCACCTTTTGAGGGAACTCGTTTAGCAAGAAAAGATTGGTCACAGAAATTTTCTTCTTTTGGACTCGCCTGACGATAGGGAGAGGGTGCTGTTCTTCAAGAAGTTTTTCGATTTCATCTTGTTCCGGCAAAAGTATCTCCTTATACACCGGGTTTTTCAAGGGAAACAATGGCCGCCCGCGTCAAACTCCAAACCTTCATTTGTAGCAGCTGATCAATCCTCGGCTTCCTTCTTCATCGGCACAATCTTGACCGTTTGCTTTCTCTCATTCAGCTTTTTTTCAAACCGCTTTATAGAACCTTTCAGAGAATCCGGGGCAAGATGTGCATAGCGCTGAACCATGGCTAAACTCGCATGGCCCATCAATTTTTGAACTCTGTAGAGGTCCTCTCCCTCGGAAACCAGCCAGCTCGCGAAGCTGTGGCGTAATGAATGGAAAATGAGTTTTTGTCTCCTGTCCACTATGCCGTCATTAAATCCAAGATCTTTGACAGCCCTATTGAAGGCATTGGACACTTCTTTGATTTGTTTCCGATTCCGATCCTTAAATACAAACTCACGCGGGCGACCGTGAGGCAGTCGCTCAAACATTGCCCGAACCTTATTTGTCATAAAAGCCGTTCGATCCCCGCCCTTGGCGTCGAGGATATCAATGGTCCCGCGATCGGTATGGACATCATTCCAGGTCAGAGAAAAGATCTCTCCTGCGCGCATCCCGGTGTGCAGGCTAAGCAAGGAGATGTCGTGAAGCTGCTGTGATCTCACGCTAAGGTCCTCAAGTAATAGGTCAGCCTCTTCGTAGGTCAGGAACCGGGTCCGTTTGTTGTCAATACGAGGCAACTTGACCTGTTTTGACGGGGAATTCTTATTGACAAGACCATCTCTCCGTCCTTGGTTCCAAATTTGTCGAAAGGTTGCAAAGACATATTGAAGCATCCGGGGGGCACGGCCTGCATCAAGCATGTTCTTTTTTACTCGCTCAAGGTGAAGAGGGCGAATATCTTTCAATGGCACGTCCTTCAGCACGGGGGAAAGCCAATTTCTGAAATGGGCATCTTCCTGGGCTACGGTCCTTTCCCCCTTTGTGTTCTGTAAGGGGAAATAGGCATTTTTAAAGTATTCACCAAAAGTGATGGCCTGTTTTTTCTTGAGAGCTTTGAGTTCTGTCCTTTTTCGCTTGGCATCCCTTCTCTCTTTCAAAGTGGTTTCGCCCTCACCTGTGGTCTGAGCCTGCTTGAGCCCTGCAAGAACGAGGTTTGCCTTTTTGGCTGTCCACCCTTTAGAAGCCCACCCCAGACCTTCCTCTTTCCGCTTGCCGTTGAATTGGTAGTAAATTGCAAAATACTGGTCAAACTTAATACCATGCTTCCGGGTTTTATGTTTCCTGTATCTGACTCCCGGATAATCAGACCTTATCCACTTGCTCATAAACCACCTCCTGGAAAGTTGTCCATGAATAGTCCATGAAATTTGCCTGAAAATAAAGGGTGCTGTGTGACGCTATGGGAAGGATTATAGAGGATAAGTAACTAAAAAGTCAAGGTAAAAATGTAGATAAATGAAGTTATGGGAAGTATCCTTTAACAGACTTCTAATCCGCAGGCCGCACGTTCGAGTCGTGCCAGGCGCGCCAGTAATATCAGAGGGTTAGCGATCATTGCTAACCCTTTTCTTTTGGTGAATTGCAACGGCGGGTGCTTCTTTAGAATCTAACTCGTTATTTTTCTGATCGCCGGGAAGTATTAGGAATCAGTGTTTAATAAGGCCCAAGCCGAACCCACACAACAAAATGACAACCACTATTCCGGTTATTATTAACTCTTGAATCATCATCACCGGTCTTCTTCAGGAAAGTTTCTTGAATGCAATCTGCTTGATCGTCCCATGTATTGTATATCGATCAATTTATTGAGTTTCCCACATTTTTTTGATATAAATGAGAATATGGATTTTTCCGGTTGTAAGTAATTTTTGTGAGCCCCATTTTTAGTAATTTATCCATACCTGGCCTAAAATGAAAACTGAAGATAGAGAAGAACGTTTTGGGATTATAGCTGAGAAGAAAGGGTATATCTCCTGGCCCAACCTATTGGAGGCATTGGAAATGCAAATTGAAGAAAACACCAAGAAGGGAGAAGCCCGGTTTATTGGTGATATCTTGTGTGATTTGAAATTTCTGACGAAATTGCAGGTCAGGGATGTGCTTGAGTCAATGGAAAAAGTTACAGCAAGGGAGGAATAAGAACGGGTCAAGCAATTATGCCAACGTTGCAAAGTGAAGAAAAAAAGGGGTTAGCATTTTGTTTCAAATGCTAACCCCAAACATTCTGGCGTCCCCAACCGGATTCGAACCGGTGTTGCCGGCGTGAAAGGCCAGTGTCCTGGACCTGACTAGACGATGGGGACGCAAGGCTGATGCCGTTGCTGTAAAATGGTCACCGCCGAGGTTGTGCTACCTCAGATAAGGTCCTATTGTTGCTTCAATTTGCATAGCTGCAACAGAACTTATTATATTAACTAATAACCACTCTCTTGTCAAAGGATTTTTTTCTGTGAAGGATAATCAGCGCACCACCGGGGATGGAAACAGGGTGGAAGAATAGATTTCCCAAAAGAAAAAGGGGCTGGCTGATATCAGCTAACCCCTTGAAATTGTTTTGGTAGCGGGGGCTGGATTCGAACCAACGACCTTCGGGTTATGAGCCCGACGAGCTACCAGACTGCTCCACCCCGCGGCAATCCTGTAATATAACGTCATGCGGTCGCTTTGTCAAATAAAAAATTGCACTGAACTTCAGCAGACAAAAACCTTCAACGGTATCCGGCTGATCATCCGATGACCGGTTTCAGTGACGGTAAAGACGCTTTCAACGCCGGCACAGAACCGGTCTTTGAATACCATCTTGGGTTCGAGGGCGAATGTCATGCCCGTTTGTAGGGGGGCCTCGTCTTTTGCGCTGAGTATTGGCTGCTCGATCAATTCGTGACCGATTCCATGACCGATGAATTGAACCTTGTATCCCGGCGGTCCAAGATAAGGTGCGGCATATCCCAGTTTTTCTGCCCTGGTCAGCGCTGTGTCGAACAGCTCTTTGATGGGAATGCCCGGTCTGACCCTGTCTAAGACGGTGTTGTGGATTTCAATGGTTGCAAGGGAGGCATCAAGTGCCTCTTCAGGCATGGAACCGATGGCAAACATCCGTGTCTCGTCCATATGAAATCCGTTGAAGACAGAGGCGATATCAATCATGATAGGTTCATCAGGGGCGAGTTTTTTACTTCCCCCTCCCACAGGAAAGGCAGCAGATGTCCCCTGGCCGCTGGCAGGGGAATCCAGGAGGCCCACCATCCCGCCGCTACTCCCGCTCAGTACGTGCCAGGTGTAACCCTCTGTCTGATAATCCCTGACCCTCAGCCTGCCCCCATGGCCTATTTTTCGGGCATATGCCTCATACATCCCCCCAAATTCCATCTCGGTATAACCCGGCCGGATATTATTCCTGATATATTCAAAGATCCGTGAGGAGCGCTTTGCCGCCTTTTCCATCTGCTCAATCTCCCATGGGGATTTAATCATCCGGGTTTTGAGTATGGGGGGAGATCCGTCAAGAAAGTTCTGTTTTGGGAACAGTCCGCGATAGAATTCAAATTCTTTTACAGGGACTACGTCTAATTCAAAGCCGAGAGTCTCGGGGAGGTGCCCGTAAAATTCAACGATTCGTCCCGGGACTTCTTTCGGGGATTCAATTTCGACTACATCCCTGATGGACGATTCCTCCCGGGCCCTCGGTATGTATTTCCTGATCAGGAGGAGGGGGTCTCCTTGTGCGGGTATGTAAAGGAACCCGTTTTGTGCTGTACCTGAAAGATAGAGGATGTCCACTCTCTGCACAACAAGGAGGCCGTCGATATCCTGTTTCTGCATCCTTCTTTGGATCTTGGTGATGCGGCTCTCTATTTCAGATGCCGGGATTTTGAATTCTTGTGGCATTTCTTCAGATATTGGGGTTTGATTTTGAGTCAATTGATGTTATAGCATTCATATGAAACTTGAAACTGAAAACTGTAAACTTGAAATCTACCTCTGGGTCGGAGAGGTCGTTTCCTTACGCCTTACGCCTTACGCCTTGCGCCTTGGGCCTTCAACATCACGGAGTGTTCATGGTCACGGAACAAGGCATTATTGAAGATGTGTCCGGGCGAAAGATCCTGGTTCGAATCAAGAAGAGTTCGGCCTGTGCAACCTGTGAATCCCGCGGTGATTGTGGAGTGGATTCCGGCAAAAGTATGGTAGTCGAGGTAGCCAATGATCTCGGGGGAGGGAAGGGGGATCACGTTGAACTCAGTGTTCCTTCCGGTGCATTCTTGAAGCTCTCCCTCCTCGTTTACATCCTTCCCGTAGTGGCCCTCATTGCAGGCGCTTTTGCAGGAGGGGCGTTTGCCGGGGTTTTGCATGTGCCCCTTTCTTTGGCCTCTGTTATTGGCGGGTTTTTGGTCATGGGGATTACCTTTTATGCCCTCAAACGTTTTGACAGGTCTTTACGTGCAAGGAGTGAATTTCGCCCCCGGATGACACGTATTCTGCATCGTGTAGGATCCCTTCAAGGAGACGATTGATAAGGATCTTTTCGCTGTCAGGCCAACCCTTTTAGACTTGGGTACTCATCTCTCCTTTTTTTTCAAGAAAACACAATTTTCGAGCGTGGTATCCCCATCGACCACATCTTCTGCAAAGGTTCGGCAATCAGGGGCCCCGCACGCCCCGCACTCCTTTCTGGACAACAGCCTGAAGATCTCTTCGACACGATTCTGTCTTTCAATACCCCTTGAGATCTCGGACGAAGAGAGCTGAGGGGGTTTTATTTCCTGGGATCGGGGCTCCTTGTCACTGAAAAACCATCCCTTATTATAAAGGTCTATCACATACTTGTACTTGATCCTTCTTTCCACTCCGAATATCGAGATCAGCTTCTGAAGGGTGTGTTTTGCCCGGTATTTGTCGGTAACAGCAAATGGGCCTCCGAGACATCCTACACCACATACCCTGAATTCAACATAATCCAAATCCTGGAGAAGTCCCATTTCAATTTTTTCGAGGTACTGAATGGTTTCGTGGAGTCCTGATACCGCAAGACAATTTCTGTCTAATGCGGCAACTTCACCACCTGACATTCCCCAGCCAAGCCCGATACCCCCTGAATGATGGAGTACCTTGTCATCATCTATCTCCTGGATACTTCTGTGGAGTGGTTCGTAAATGGCATTTATTCCGACAGCTTTGTCCTGACGGGGGCCCTTCCGGGATGCGCCTTCCATTACGCTGTCAGCGATCGCCTGACATGGGGTGATATGGAGGAGTTTGATCTCCTCAGGCTTTCGTCCGTATTTTTCCGCCACTCGCTTCTTGGCCTCTCTCGTTACTATCTCGCGGGGTGTAGCTAAAGGGAGGATGTGTTTTAATAATGACGGGAATCGATATGCGATAAGCTTGATCACCACCGGGCAGAGGGGTGATATTAGAGGAAAGGGCGCATCCTTTTTTTCCCGGTTTTCACGGATGTACAACTCGGTGGCGAAGCTGGATATCTCGCTGGTATAAGCCTGGTCATGTACGTACAAGAACCCCAATCTCTTGAGACCTAAAAGGATGTCGTTGGGGAGGACGTCTTCTCCGAACTGGGTATAGAG
>JACNJD010000120.1:0-2132 GCA_014382715.1 Candidatus Desulfacyla euxinica
GGTTCAAGGTTCCATTCTTGGCCCCGGACTGCATTTGGGATGCGTATTTACGAGAAAAGCGTCAGCTTCGTCAGGCCTAATCCAAGATTCGGAGCCAAATTGGCAGTTACTTGGGGAAATGGGTATTTTTAACAAGGATTTCGGGGTTTGAATGTTTTCTTTGTCCTTAACCCTGAACGTTGAACCCTGAACCTGTGAACGGTTACATATTACCTAACCATTCCCTTATGTCATCGCCTGAAAGGTCCTTTCTGCCATAAAAAAGGGTGAAAAATTTTCTGAATCTTCTCACAAGGCTAACGTCTTCCACCGCCTGTGCCATGGTCAATCTTCCATTTATATCATAGAATGCCTTTAGCCTCGAAAATAGCTTGCGGGCATGTGCTCCCTGGTCGCTCTTGAGCAGGCTGATCTGAGATGCTGTCTCGAGAAGCCCCAAAAGCGGCCGCTTATACTGTCCCATCATACTATAATTATAATAGAAGGCCTCCCTTTCAGACAGGTGTTCCTTTGGGGCAAATTTTTCAATGATATCTATTATTTTGTCAAATTCGTCTTTCGCCTTCCCTCTTTTCTTAACTCTTTTTATGGGGGAAAAGATATTCAAATTCATCGGGTAATTCCTCCTCTCCCTTTAAATAGTGCCTGAACGAGAACTGTCTTTTTCATCCATATCTGCGGCAGACTCAAATTTTAATCCTCGAAATCCTCAATGTATGGATGCCTGTCCCGTTGTATTTAAGCGGGGCGGTCAAAATTTTCGTCTTCCTTGATCTGAACGAAAAATCCTAGTTTTCGTTTGGACACTAAATAGGCCAATGGCTTGAAATATGAAAAACCCAACTCCGGCAACCAGGATAATGGTGGCTCCGGATGTAAGGTCATAGCTATAGGAGAGCCACAGGCCTCCAAGTGTAAAAAATATGCCGAGGATCGATGCAAGCACCATCATTCCGCCTAATGACCTGGTGTATTTTTCCGCAATGTAGGGTGGGATGGTTAATAGAGCGATGACCAGGATTAGACCGACAACCTGTATGGTCATGACTACTGCGAGGGCCGTCATGCCGAGCAGAACGAAGTATAGTGGTTTTACCGGGATACCTACGATAAAAGCGAATTCCTCGTCGTAGGACATGGCAATGAATTCCTTGTAGAAGATAAGTACTGTAAGGACTATGCCCAGGTTTAACATGATTATGATCCAGATGTCCGACCCCGGCACAGTCAGGATGCTTCCGAAGAGGTAGCTCATCAGGTCAACGTGATAACCCGGCGTCAGATCGATCAGTATGATACCGAGGGCCATTCCTATTGCCCATAAGACCCCGATGATAGTATCTGCTCTGTGCTTGCTCTTGAAGCTTACCGCGCCCATGATGATGGCGACTCCGACAGCAAAGAGTGAAGCCCCCAATGATGGAGAAAACCCTAAAAAAAATGCCAATCCGATCCCGCCGAAGGCGGCGTGGGCAATACCTCCTGAGATAAAGACTATCCGGTTGACAACTACGAGGCTTCCGATAATGCCGCAAGAGATGCTAACAAGGACGCCGGCTAGCAGGGCATTTCTCATAAAATCAAATTGCAGGGCCTCCCACATCTCTTTACTTCTCCGTATGGGTGGGAAGTACCCGGTGAGGTATGCCGTGGGCGATCAGATCAACCGGACATTGATAAGCCATATCCATCATCTCTGCAGTGATTTGTCCTTCTTCATGGTATATTAAGGCCTTGTTAACACAGGCCACCGATTTTACGTTTCTGGATATTACTCCGACATCATGGGTGATGGCCACGATGGTTACCCTCTTGTTCAGTTCTCGCAAAAAATCAAATAGGTCTATCTCAAACTCCGGGTCCACACTGGCGGTAGGTTCATCCAAAAAGAGGATCTCAGGATCGGTGGAAAGGGCCCTGGCGATAAAAACCCGTTGCCTCTGTCCGCCTGAGAGCCTTCCGATCGGGATATGCCGGTGTTCCCATATTCCTACTTTCTTGAGCGCTTCTTCAACCTTTGAACGGTCGTTGCGGGAATATCGCCTCCCGATACGGGATCGGGACAACCTGCCCATCAGGGCGACTTCCATGACAGAGATCGGAAAGGTGATATTCAGGTCGGTGTTCTGAGG
>JACNJD010000120.1:2628-6489 GCA_014382715.1 Candidatus Desulfacyla euxinica
ACTGTATCTAAGGTAATACCGCCCGAGGCTTCAGTCATGGCCGAACCGTCTACGAGTTCAACTGCCCTCCGCAATTCTTCGGGGTCCATATTGTCAAGGAGGATAGCATCTGCCCCGCCCCGGCAGGCCTCTTCCACCCCGGCCAGGTCTTCCACCTCTATCTCAATTTTCAGGGTGTGCGGGGCATTTCTTCTGGCAAAACTCAGGGCGCTGGAAATGGAACCGGCCGCTGCAATATGATTGTCCTTTATAAGTATCCCATCAGACAGCCCAAAGCGGTGATTGCTTCCCCCGCCCATCCTGACCGCATATTTATCAAACCACCGTAGACCGGGTGCGGTCTTTCTTGTGTCCAGGATCCTTACTGTGGCAGGTCTGACCTTTTCCACGTACCGGTGTGTCAGGGTTGCGATCCCACTCATCCGCTGGAGGAAGTTGAGGGCCGTCCTTTCACCTTTTAATATAGAGGCTAATCGACCCTTGAGAAGAGAGACACGGGTTTCAGGGGGTATCAAATCCCCATCACCATAATATTCCTCAAACTCTATTCCAGGGTCAACTTCCAAAAACACGCTCTTGAATACGGCCATCCCGGCTAAGACTAACTCCTCCCGGGCAATAAGATATGCCTCGCCCTTCAGATCCGAATCTATAATAGCGTCCGTAGTCACATCCCCGGCCCCGAGGTCTTCCTCAAGAGACAGCTTAATCATACGTGCTGCCATCGGGCAATGATCCCCGATGAATCGGGATTTACGCAACGATTCAATAATCATCAATGGTCTCCAGGAATGCGAGGTTTTGTTTGAGCTTTGAGAGTTTTGTTGAGAAGCCTTCAAATTTAGCCTTTACATCTGTCACGATTTCGGCCGGCGCCTTCTCCAAAAATCCCTTGTTTGAGAGCTTCTTCTTCGAGGCTTCCATATCTTTCTCAATCTTGCTGATCGCTTTTCTTATCCTTTTTTTCTCTTCCTCAAAGTCTATCAAACCCTCGAGAAGAACGTGAACCGCGGTCTCTTCAAACATCGCGGTTGCCGATTTCTCCGGTTTTGGGAGGTCTGAACCGATGGATGCGCCATCCACCTTGGCAAGTGTTTGAATGTAGGCCAGGTTTCGCTTTAAGATTTCTTCATCCTGTTTGGTTTTTGCATCGATGATTATATTGACATTTTTCGAGGGGGGTATGTTCATCTCCCCACGGACGTTGCGTATTGCCGCTATAACCCCCATCAGGAGATTCATCTCTTTCAGGGCATCTTCATCTCTGGAAAAATCAGAAGGCTCAGGAAAACTGGCAATCATAATGCTCCCATCTGTCCCGGGAAGTTTTTGCCATATTTCTTCTGTTACAAAGGGCATAAACGGGTGCAGCAGCTTTAATGCGGCCATAAGCGCCTCTTGAACAACGGCCCTTGCAGTCTCTTTTGAAACCCCGTCGTCACCATAAAGCTCTTGCTTTGCCATCTCAAGATACCAGTCACACAGCTCATGCCATATAAACTGATAACAATGACCTGCGGCCTCATTAAACTGATAGGCTTCTATGGCCCGGGACACCTCTTCGCTGACCTGTCCGAGCCTTGTCAAAATCCACCGGTCGGCGAGGGTGTAGGCCCCTTCATCATGTTTCGGACCTTCGTTTTCGTCTAAGTTCATCAAGGCAAATCGAGCGGCATTCCATATCTTATTTACAAAATGGCGATAACCTAAGATGGTCTCTTCAGAGAGCTTGATATCCCTCCCCTGGGCCGCCAGGGCTGCCAGGGTGAAACGGAATGCGTCTGTACCGAACTGGTCCATAATCTCGAGGGGATCGATGACATTTCCCTTTGATTTGCTCATCTTCTTCCCTTCCGCGTCCCTGACCAGGGCATGGATATAGACATCCTTAAAGGGGATATCCCCCATGAAATGTATTCCCATCATCATCATCCGGGCCACCCAGAAGAAGAGGATGTCAAAACCGGTCACAAGGGCAGCGGTCGGGTAGAAAGTCTTAAGCTCGGGGGTAGAGTCTGGCCAGCCTAATGTGGAAAATGGCCACAGGGCCGAGCTGAACCATGTGTCAAGCACGTCTGTTTCCTGGACAAGGTCATGGCTCTGGCATGAGTTACATTGCACCGGTGCTTCCTTGGCCACCTGGACTGCGCCGCATTCCCGGCAGTACCATGCAGGTATCCTATGCCCCCACCAGATCTGTCGAGAAATACACCAGTCCCTTATATTATCCATCCACTCAAAATAAACACCTTCCCAGTTGGCAGGAAAAATCCGGGTTTTTCCGTCCCTGACCGCCTTACTTGCCTCTTTTGCAAGGGGGCCGGTCTTCACAAACCACTGTTTTGAAAGGAGGGGTTCGATCATGGTTTTGCAGCGATAGCAATGCCCGATGGCGTTTTGATAGGGCTCAATTTTGTCGAGAAGGCCTGCATTCTTCAGGTCTTCTATGATCCGTTCACGGCATTCAAATCTATCCAATCCTTTGTATGGGCCGGCTAAATCATTCATTATGCCGTTTTCGTCAATCACCTTGATCCTCTCAAGGTGATGGATGTTTCCTATTTCAAAGTCATTTGGGTCATGGGCGGGTGTTATTTTAAGCGCACCGGTGCCGAATTCCATGTCTACATATTTATCGAAGATGACAGGTATTGGCTTATTGAGAACAGGCAGCAGGACATGGGGGTCTGATAAGGCTGCGTACCGATCGTCCTCAGGGTTAACGGCCACGGCAGTGTCGCCCAAAAGGGTTTCCGGCCGGGTGGTGGCAACTGTCAGATGCCCCCCACCGTTTTTGAAAAGATAGCGAATATGATAAAGATGGCTTTCTTTCTCTTTATGCTCAACCTCAATATCGGCCAGGGCGGTATGGCATCTGGGGCACCAGTTTATGATGTAATCTCCACGATAAATATGCCCTTCCTCATAGAGGCGTACAAAGACCTCCTTTACTGCCCTGGACAGCCCTTCATCCATGGTAAAACGTTCTCTGCTCCAGTCGCAGGAACAGCCCAGCCTTCTTAACTGGTTAATGATCAGCCCGCCGTATTTCTCTCTCCACTCCCAGACCAGTTCAATGAATTTCTCCCTTCCAACTGCGTGCCGGTCTGTGCCCCTGGCTGCCAAATCCTTTTCCACCACGTTCTGAGTGGCAATCCCCGCATGGTCTGTGCCCGGCTGCCACAGGACATTAAACCCTTTCATCTTTTTGAAACGACAGAGGATGTCTTGAAGGGTATTGTTCAGGGCGTGGCCCATGTGAAGGGTCCCGGTGACATTGGGGGGTGGAATCACGATGCAATAGGGGTTCTTTTCAGAGGTGGTTTCTGGTTTAAAGAGACCGTTGTTTTCCCAGTATTCGTACCATTTCTGCTCAACACTCTTAGATTCGTAACTCTTTGCAATTAATTCATTTTTCATCTATCAAACACTCCCGAAAATATATATAGCCGTTCATGGGTTTAAAGGCAGTTTCGTCCTCTACAAGCTGCAAGCGTGCCGGAAACCGGAGGGAGGACGTGATTTTAATCGGCTCATATGGGTGACAATATCAAATGAAAAAGCTCAAATGTCAAATGAAAGTCTATGGGAAGGAATTTGTCTTGGGCTGGATTTGACAAGAGACCTATGCAAAACGCTCCCTTTCGAGGTCTGCGTATTCGCTCTTATGGGTTTTTTTGATAAAACCGCTCGAACCGATGGCTACGCCGACGGTGGTTCAAGACTCTGCTTCAGGCCTTCAATAGCCTCCTTGACTACCTTTTCAGCTACCTCAGACATGGTTTCTCTTGTGACCCTCTCTACAACGTCCTTGACCGCCTCGGTGATTATATCCTCAAGTCTTTCCGTGGAAATAGCGGG
>JACNJD010000119.1 GCA_014382715.1 Candidatus Desulfacyla euxinica
AGAAGGTGCCCTTTGGCTACATCATCCACATGAACCACGTTAAGCCCGGTGTTGACGTATGCTGGAATCCGCCCTGATGCAGCATCCGCAATAACACGACCGGTAGGAGTAGGTTTGACGTCCCGCGGCCCTGCCGGGGCTGAAGGGTTTACAATGACTGCCGGAAGATCCTCCTCTTCAACCAATTTTAAGACTGCGGCCTCGGCCAAAAACTTGGAGCGCTTGTAGTGCCCGATCATATCTTCCAGGCATGCTGAACAGTCTTCATTGGCGGGGGCTCTGTTGCCATTGGGCATCAATGTCGCTACGCTGCTTGTATAGACAATTTTGTGCACCCTGGCTTTCAGAGCCTCCAGCATAATGTTTTCCGTGCCGCGGACGTTGTTTTCATACATGTCTTCGGGTTCAGGGACCCATAACCGGTAATCCGCTGCCACATGAAACAAAGAAGTACATCCTTTGAGCGCCTTTTCCAGAGAGGATCGATAGGTGAGATCGCCCATGAAAATTTCAACCGGGAGGTCTTCAACATTCCGATGGTTGCTTATGGAACGAATAAGGACCCGCACCTGATAACCCGACTTGATTAGCTGGCGAATGATGGCCGATCCTACAAACCCGGTAGCGCCTGTTACCAGGGCCACCTGTGTATTATTCCCTCCCGATCTATTCTTGCTGTCTGTTTCAAGCTTTGGCATAAATAACCAATCTGCGGCACGGATTTCGAAACGCTGATTAAGAAAAAATGCAATGTGTCATTCAGAATCTCTCATAGAGCACAATCGCTTTAAAAGCCCTAAAGTTTTACGCCAGGAGGTCTCTGATGACCGGGCAGGCCGCATACCCGATAACAACCCATGCAAATGTGTGCAGGCCTCTTCGTCTTCACCTTCCTCTATAAGGGTCTCCACAAGACCCAGTTGATTTTCAGTATGTTTAGGAGCTATGGCTATTGCTCGACGGTAATGAGCGGCTGCCTTTTCCAAGTCACCGATACTTAAAGGTGCACCTGGTGCGCGCAGATATAATTCGCCCAACATCCTGTCCGGCCCGGCCCCATTCACTTCAGGATTAAACTTCGCAGCCAGGGTAGCCTCACGCTCAATAACCGGCACAAGTTCAAGACCGCGCAGGGGGTCGTTCTCAGCCTCCAGTCCGGTGAGATATGCATATACATAATGAGCCAGCCCGCTTTTTGGAAACATGATTACTGCAGCTTCAGCCAGTTTGCGGCCCTTAACGGCATCTGCAAGCCTTAAGGTCTTATCTTTTTTCTGCCTCACCAAGAACGCATAGCAGTTTGCGGCCTTTAATGCTGAAGACCCGTCTCCTCGTCTGGCTGCTGCTGCCCATCCCTGTGCCTGATTACGGGTGCATGGGTCGCAGATGCGAAAATCCGCCTCTGTTATAGCTGAAATTGTTCCCGTTTCGGTCTTGTGCACCGACTGTTCCGGCAGATGGGTGCATGCCGCAAGGACGAAAAGAAAAACAAGCAGACTACTGAAAGCATAAGGCATTTTTTTTATTGCGTCTGAATCCTGGCAGGTCCTTGTCTGCCGGTCCGAAGCCATCGGTTTGAAGGAGCTTGAGCAGGGTTTCTGCATCTCTATCCTCTTTCATACCCAGAAGTATGGCGGCCAGCCGTTTTATCCTGTCATCAGGGATTCCGAACCAGACTACAGGACTAGCCGGGAGTTCCCGAGATGTGTGTATTGTTTTGATTTTCTTGGCCAGAGACAGGGCCTCAAGCGCCTCATACTGAGACCTGTCCAATACCACCCCTGTTGTCTTCCCTTTGGAAACTCTCCGAAGGGAGCTGAGAGGACGAAATGTGCCTTTCAAAATAAACGGCAGCTGTGCAGGGGGTACCCCAAACAAGAGGCAGGCTGCGGCATCAGTCTCAAAAAGCATGTTTCCCAGGATCTTACCCCTTAGGGAGTTCCAGTCTTCAGGGGCATCCTTTTTCACAACAAGACGCCAGATATCTTTATTATACCCTCCGGGACGGGTTGAGGCAAGTGCGGTCATCTGAAACCGACCAGCCTGTTCCGAGTAGAATCCGAGTCTGATAATGCCCCATACCGGCGGCGTATTATGCAGGAAATCGAGGGCCAGATCAAGTTTATTAAAATAAAGGCCTTTGACCGTAACGCCAGCCCCCATTTTTTTCTGGATATAGGCGGCTAAGACATCCATGACCGGCTGTGCCTCTTGGGATGTGCCGGGCTGGCCGGGTTGGATCACGGCGAAATCCAGGACCTCGGCTGGCATCGCACTATTGCTCCAGGCAAAGACGCCCATTGAGAACAAGATCATTATAGAGAGAGGCCTAATCCGGTAGGTCATCAATATCTCCTTTGTTCGTGTTCGTTACTCGTTATTGGAGTTTCGTTTTGACAGAATCTTTAAGATTTC
Organism: Candidatus Desulfacyla euxinica; assembly: GCA_014382715.1. Taxonomy (GTDB): domain Bacteria; phylum Desulfobacterota; class DSM-4660; order Desulfatiglandales; family Desulfatiglandaceae; genus Desulfacyla; species Desulfacyla euxinica. The sequence goes on from JACNJD010000119.1 coordinate 2,416, forward strand.
CAAAAAATCCGGAATTGGTTTTGGCATCGCGTAACCTCATAATTGACCTGATGTTTTGCTGTAACGTCTGCAAACGTTCGGTAGGTGTCATGGACAGCATCCATCGGATAAGGCTGAGATCGACCCCGTCTTCGCTGTATAACCGAGCACTTTCTGGCAAGGAATTTGCCTCATAATTCTGATGTATTTGTTCTTTTAGTTTCATAATTTCACTGACAAATGAATCCTCGGGCCTAACCCAGTCGACACGTTGGGACGCTCGAATCGAGCCATTATGGCGCGATTCTTGGCGCATAGCCTGTTCTGGTCCGACACTCCCGTACTCTCGCGACACTTTGTCGCGAGGAATGTCGCGATTCAGGTTATTGAGTGCTAACGTGATACTGGAGTCCCGACAGTTTGTCGGGACTATTGTCGGGGTTCGAGATTTCTGCCCTCTTGAGTACCCGAATCCCGACAAAATGTCGGGGTTTCTGTCGGGGCTCTACGGAACGCGGAGCCCAAGAAGTCCAAGCATGGCAGTCCTTTAGCCTGATGGTCGAATTACCTCGTACCGAGTAGCCGGCCCCTTGCCAACCCTTCGCAGCAGATTAACCCCCATTAGTTTCTTTAAAACACGCTGAGCTTTTCGCTCGTCGAACCCCAGCTTACCCATCAACTCCCGGCTTGTGACGGATTCTTTGGTGACGACGAACTGCCATGCAATTTTCTCGTCCGCGTTCAAGTCCGCAGCAACGGCTTTCGCCAGCTCATGTGTGGCTGCCTCCGGGGTCCGGAAGAGCGTGAGCACCAGATAGGGGTCCTCCCAGGTGTACCTTGGCAAAGGCAGGCCAAGTTTCTCTGCTCCGGTTCGCATTGCCCTGATGCCCAAACCCTGCTCCTCGGCCAGCTCCATCTGCCCGAAGACATAGTGGAGAGGGGGATTCCGGCTCAGCATCGGTGCTGTAAAGGTCTGAAGCTGCTCAACGGTTATCGGAGGTGGCGGCAGGCCGGGGCTTCGGACCGTCACCGTGTCCTCAGTTACAGTGAGTTGACATTTGGCCCCGGCGATGTCGTAGTCGCGGTGGATGAGCGCGTTGACCAAGCCTTCACGCACCAACTCGTACGGCAAGGCCGGAATTTGTTTCCGCCGCATCTGTCCCCGGTCGATGACGTTGGGCAACTTGTCCTTGAGCCAGTTCTCTACCAGATCGGGAATCCGAACCATGGGTTCGCCGAACTCTCTGCGCTCGTCCCCGCCATCTGGATAGGTAATCATGGCGAGTAGCCCTGCCTGGTGCATCACGCGCCGCGGCTCTTTCCCGAAAAGCAGAAATCCGAAGCCCGTAGGTCCCAAAGCGCCATGTTCTTCCTTCAGAAAGCCTTGCAGCAGCAAAAGCCGGTTGAAAGCCGTCGACCCGACGGTATCTTTGATCTTCGCCAGAGTGCGATATTCCTCCAGAGCCTCACCTGACAGATCGTCCAGTACAGCGTTGGCAAACACCCCTTCGAATTTCGAAAGGGTAATCTCTCCCGGCTTCTTCTCTTTGGCTGCCTTGGCCCGCTCCATCGCTTGCGCAATGAAGTCCCTGTTCTCCGCGCAGATAATCTCCTGCAAATCCCGGTCAAACATGTGGACCTCGATCCCGGAGTCCTGAAGGAATTTTATACCCTTTCGGTCGACGGTGGGGTCGGGATCTTCAATCCCGATCCATACCTCTTTGATCCGCGCAAGCACGATCCTCTCAGCGCAGCCCAGCTTGGGATGTCGGCGTGACCCAGGCGCACAGGGCTCGAGTGTAGCGAACAAGATTGAGCCGTCGAGTCTGTTGCGTCGGTTTTTCCGCTCTAGGAGCGTGAATTCGGCATGATCGCCGTACCGCAACTCCCCTCGACAGGCAGTCTCAACCGTGCCGTCAGGTTTGTAGAGAACAGCGCCTACCAAAGGACTCGCCTTGCCGTCAGCCCGCGGCTCATGGACCGATTGACGCATCACCTCGATGGCCTGCTCCATCAGCTTGCGTGGTTCTAATTTCGCTTTCATTCTCAGACCTTCTCTAAGAGATCGAACGTATCCCAGATCAACGGAATGAACTCGTCACGCGTTAGATTCCTTGACGGGACGTCAATTATCATTTATGGGGTCTGCTCATGTCGAAAACCGCAAAAGAGTCAACAGAAGGCCCCTTTCACAATGACTCACTTCGGCGAAAAAATGCTGGTGTCAATTCCTTTTCTGCTTCACTATATATTTCATCAATGCTTTTCTGAATGTTAATCGTGTGCCTAATAGCTATTGCTGTTTTGCAGTAATGTTTGATCTCATCCAGAGATAAGACCTTATCTTTTCAGAAAAATGTGAACCCGTCCCCAATTAGTTCATTATTTGAAAAGCTACGAAGGTATACCTAACGCTGTAGGACGAGGTTGTCCTTTAATGATAATCACAGATTGAACCCCTTGTTCATCAAGAACTTTGAAAGACTCATCGGCAAAATTATCCATTGAAAATTTTTTAAATGTATTTTTTGACATCAATCGTTTTTTAATACATCTGCCTATTCCATTTTTAATAACGACTCTAAAGCCTTCATCATCTGCATTTATTTTCCCCTGCCCGAGAATATACCCTGAAAGCACAAAAACTTTCTTTCCAAATGTAGCATAGAAGCAATTGATAAAAGCGAGGCTTGTCAAATCAATATCTTCTTTACTATCAATAATCGAAGATATATGAGCCACTTGTTCTTCATCTAAAAACCCTTTTATCATCATTAAAGGTATCGATTGGCTCATCAATTCAGTTGAAGTTACTTCAATGTCAGCAAATTGATCAAAGCCACTGAAAACCACCCCTGCGGTTTCAATTATAGAAAGTATTTTATTCAATTGATCATTAATTGGTGGGAAATCCGAAGAATGAATATTCAATTCGAGTGTCCTATTGTTTATTGTTATCTCCATTTTGAAGGTGACATTTTCAGAAACTGCGGAATGTCTTATAAAATTAGCAGCTTTTGATAGCTTTGATATGCGTATTCGATTGTCGGATTGGAAAAGGTTTAAGTTCATATTCACCCTGTTGTCTTTCATGGACAGAATAAATGACATAATTTCAGAAGAAAACTTTAGCTTCCAATATTCAAAAGGGATGAATGGGAATAAACTGCCAGGGGAATAATATGTAAATGAATCTTGGAATAAAATTGATCCTTCTTCCCCAGTTATTACAATATCAGCTTCTCCAGCCGGTGGGACTTCACCAACCGTAATCCTCGGATTGACAGGTTCAACATCAGGATGAAGTGAACGAGGAATACCAAATCGAACCTCCTCAACACTCAGTGAGTCAAGATTAATCTCCTTTGTGGTCCCAATACCAAAATCAACAAGGGTTTCCATTGTGGAAGCATATAACATCTTGGGCAATGTAAAATGAACTTTTGATCGGCACTCATCATACCCAACATCTTTTATCCACTCACATTTTTTCGTGAAATATTCTTGAGGGTCGTCACCCACATATTTTCTGATAACATTTTCCAATGAAGTCCCGTTAGGGGTGTCGATCATATCTGTATCGGAGTATGTTAGTTGCATACTGCATCTATGCAAAAGTTTGCCTGGTTGAGCTTCCAGTTCTCTGAGCCTTTCTAACGTTTTCCCGATCCAGTATTCGCCAATGTGTACAATATATGCACGCTGAGGATCTTCCTTCCCATCATATTCAATAACAGTAAAAAAGCATGGTAAGGGGGATTTTGCCATCCTTTCCCAATTGGTTAATTTAATGCGGTTGATTTTTCCTATCCTCTTATCTGTAGATTTTACTTGAACCAAACAAGATATTTCGGGGGGTCTAATGTCCAACGGATAAGAAATCCCGTTTGCAATTTTAGCCTGCGGGAATTCCAGGAATATATCCCATCCCTTCTTATCGTAATGAACTCTGTTGGGAACTATTTTCTTTTGAAGAGCCCATTTTTCAACTTCGGTTTCTCCAAGACTGCCTAAATCCCTATCGGACATTATTATTCCTCAGTGTTGAACATTTGATATAAAATGTATTTTCACCAATTCCTTTTCC
>JACNJD010000205.1 GCA_014382715.1 Candidatus Desulfacyla euxinica
AACAAGGCAGGCGGGATTAATGGAAAGAAATTGGAACTGATCATTTACGACACTGAGGGGGACGCCACCAAGACCAGGCTTCTCTTTAAGAAACTGGTTACTCAGGATAAGGTATGCGCAGTAATAGGCCCTTCCCTGTCCGGTACGTCACTTGCAATTGTGGATGAGGCAAATAGACTCAAAACGCCCCTTGTCTCCTGCGCCGCCAGTTATAAGATTGTTTACGACCCAAAGACAAAAAAGCAGCGCAAATGGGTCTTCAAGACACCCCAGACGGACACCATGGCCGTGGAGGCTATTTACTCCCACCTCAAAAAGCGCGGCATCAACAAAATCTCAATCATGAGCGTTACTTCCGGGTTTGGGAAGAGTGGGCACGGGGAGCTGCTCCGGCTTGCCCCCAAGTATGGGATGGAAATTATTGCAGATGAAAAATATGGCCCGAAGGATCAGGATATGACTGTGCAATTGACTAAAATCAAGGGAAATCCTCCCCAGGCAATTGTCAACTGGTCCGTTGGCCCGACCCAGGTTGTGGTGCTCCGGAACTGGAAAGCCCTTGGTATGACAGGCATCCCCTTCTACCAGAGCCACGGTTTCGGGAGCCGCAAAAATATCAAATTGGCGGCTGGAGCTGCGGAAGGCGTCCTCTCTCCTCTTGGCGGTTGCGTCGTCGCTACATCACTGCCGGCATCAACACAAAAAGATGTTACAACAAAGTACATGAAAGACTACCAGGCCAAATATAATGCGCCCTTATCCTCTTTTGGCGGGCATGCCTGGGACGCCCTTTACCTTGTGGCAGACGCACTTAAAGTCGCTGGCTGCAACAAGGAAGGTATTCGGAATGAACTTGAAAAAACCAAGAACTTTGTTGGCCAGCACGGTGTCTTTAACTTCTCCCCGGATAATCACATCGGTCTGACTTGGCAGGACGCTTTTTACATGACCGTTGTGAAGAATAACGACTTTACGCTTGCTGATTAAAGAAATTCCTGTCAGGGAAATAAGAGAGTGAGGGTGGGATTATATCCACCCTCACTTTTTAATTCGGAATTAGCATGGAAAAAATCACATTTGCAACCCAGCTCCTGCAGTATTTCATCACCGGGCTCACCATAGGCAGCATTTATGCTATGGTGGCCCTCGGGTTCATTATCATCTATAATGTGACTGAGATCATAAACTTTGCTCAGGGTGAGTTTGTCGTATTGGGGGGCCTTGTCATGGTTGTCTTTACCGTCTCCGCCGGCCTTCCTCTTGTTATCGCCTTCCCCGCCACAGTTGTCCTTGTAATGCTGGTGGGAATTCTACTGCACCGGCTTGCAATCCGACCCATCAGAAAGCCTTCGGTCCTTACCCTGATTATCGCCACTATTGCTGCCTCGATCCTGATGAAGGGCACGGCCATGGTTATCTGGGGCAAGGACCCTTTTGACCTTCAGGCTTTCTCAGGGCGTGATCCCATTTCATTTTTGGGGGCCATAATCCAACCCCAATATCTCTGGGTAATAGGCTTTTTGATCCTCATCACAATATCTCTGTCCATCTTCTTTAATAGGACCATTATCGGCAAGGCCATGCGCGCCTGCGCAGACAATCCGGATGCGGCCAGCCTTGTGGGCATCAACACTACGAATATGATTTTACTCTCTTTTGCCCTTTCTGCTGCCATCGGCGCGATTGCCGGCATAATCGTCACCCCCATCGCCTTAATGGAATATGACCGTGGAGTCTCACTGGCTATAAAGGGATTCGGGGCTGCTATTCTTGGTGGCCTCGGCAGTTTCCCCGGCGCTATCCTGGGGGGGCTGATCATGGGGACTATCGAGTCCTTCGGTGCCGGCCTCATCTCCTCCGCGTACAAGGATGCCTTTGCATTAATTGTACTTCTGGCTGTTCTGTTTTTTAAGCCCAGCGGACTCTTAGGCAGCGCAGAAATCAGCAAGATGAAAAGGTTTTAGGCGTGTTACGAATCAACAAACTCCCAATTGCCATCTTTCTTGCCGTCATCATCTGCTTTCCCTGGATTGCAAAACATATTCCTGCTTTTGGCAATTATCCCGACCTCATGGTCTTCGCAGGGATCTATTGTCTGATCACCATTGGTCTCAGCCTGCTTATGGGTTATGCCGGTCAGATATCACTTTGCCAGGCGGCGTTCTACGGTATCGGGGCCTATGTATCCGGCATCCTCACCGCCCGATACGGCATGAATCCCTGGCTCTGCATGTTGCTCGGTATGGGGATATCGGCACTCGTAGCCTTATTGGTGGGAGCGCCTTCCCTTAAATTAAAGGGGCATTACCTCGGCATGGCTACCCTGGCGTTCGGTATAATCGTCTTCATCATCTTCAATGAAGAAGTTGAATGGACCGGTGGTCCCGATGGTATGAGCGGTATTCCAGGGCTGAGCCTCTTCGGGTTTCAATTTGATTCCGTTAATAAATATTATTACCTTGTTTGGGCCTTTGTTTTTGCCGCCTTTATCTTTAGCATAAATATCATACAGTCCCGTACAGGGCGGGCCCTGAGGGCCATCCATTCCAGTGAGACGGCAGCCAGCGCCATGGGCGTTAACATCTCTCGGTTCAAGATAATTGTATTCATCTACGGGGCTGTATTGGCATCCCTGGCAGGGAGCCTTTACGCCCATTACCTTAATTTCATAAACCCCTCCACCTTTGACCTTTTCTTTTCCATTAAGTTATTAATCATGATCGCATTGGGGGGGATGCATCAAATCTGGGGAGCCATCATAGGCGCTTTTCTGATTACATTTTTAAGTTATGAATGGCTGCATTTTTTTGGGGAATTTGAGATTATCGTATATGGCGGAATCCTCCTTTTAGTCACCATCTTTTTGCCCCATGGTCTTGCAGGCATTCCAGGGATGATAAAGGGTTGGTTCAGGAATTAAAATTTCAGGTGAGAGAGTCATTGGAAAAGAATATTCTTGAAGTGGAGCAGGTTGCCATGGCCTTCGGTGGGCTAATGGCCCTTATCAACCAGAATTTCCGTGTGAAAAAGGGTATTATAAAGTCCATTATCGGTCCCAACGGTGCGGGCAAGACCACACTCTTTAATGTCATTACGGGCTTCTTTCCCCCAACAGAGGGGACAATTCGCTTTAAGGGACAGGCCATTGAACACCTGAAGGCCCACGATATTGCGAGCCGGGGACTTTCCCGCACCTTTCAAACGGTTGAGTTGTTTGACAACATGACTGTCCTTGAAAATGTTATGGTTGGTTGTCATACCCGAATACGGTCATCCTTTTTGGCCACTGGTTTCAAGTTGCCACAGGTAAAAAGAAAAGAGAACAAAATCAAGGAAAAAGCGATGGATATCCTGGAATTTATCAGTCTTAAGGATAAATTCAACGAACCTGCGGACAGTCTGCCTTTAGGCGAACAGAAGCTACTTGAAATCGGTCGGGGACTGGCCTCTCAACCGGATCTCTTGTGCCTGGACGAACCCGTAGCCGGCCTTAATGAGACAGAAACTCAAGTGGCGTCTTCATTAATCAGGTTAATCAAGGAGAAAGGAATCACTGTCCTTCTGGTGGAACATGATATGAAAGTGGTCATGGATCTCTCAGATGAGATCATGGTACTTAACTACGGAGAAAAGATTGCAGAGGGCCTCCCTGAACAGATACAAAATGACCCGAAAGTAATTGAGGCCTATTTGGGAGGGGAAGACTAAGATGCTGAGGATTGAAGAACTCAATGCCTCTTATAATAATATCCTGGCCCTTAAAGGGATCTCCATAAAGGTACCCAAAGGGGAGATCTTTTCCATCATAGGCGCAAATGGGGCGGGTAAATCCACTCTCCTGAAGTCCATTTCCGGCCTTATTGAAACCAAAATGGGCCGGATTTTCTTTAAAAATCAGGATATTATCAACCTCCCCGCAAATCGGATTGTAGGCCTGGGTATATCCCAAGTGCCGGAAGGAAGACAGCTTTTTGTCCGTCTCTCGGTGAAGGACAATATTCATCTTGGGGCCTTCCTCTACCACAAACGGCGCTATCGCAAGGATATCAACGAAAAAATTCAGGGTGTCTACAGGATGTTTCCCATCTTGGAAAAACGCTCCGAGCAGATTGCAGGAACACTTTCCGGTGGTGAACAGCAGATGCTGGCCATCGCACGCGCCCTTATGGGCAGACCTGAACTGCTCCTTTTAGATGAACCTTCAATGGGTCTAGCCCCTCTAATTGTAAAGGACATATTTGGCGTCATTAAAGAACTCAACGAGACAGGGACCACGATCCTGCTCGTTGAGCAAAATGCGAAGGCCGCTCTTAAGATTGCAAACCACGCATGTGTACTGGAGACAGGTGAAATAGTCCTGGAAGGGCTGGCCAAAGAACTCTCAGATAATCCTAGGGTCAAGGAAGCCTACCTGGGAGGATAGAAAAAGGAGAAGTATCCATGAATTACGCAAAATATGCCACAATTCATGCCCGTCATTTATCTGATAAGATATGTCTGATTGAGCGGGCCCCTTCCATAAACAGGAGGAGGACCCTCACATGGAAAGAGTTTAATGATGGCATCAATAAAGTGGCAAATTACCTGTCGAAAGAATTGGGGGTAAAGCAAGGCGACTATGTCATGCATTTGCAGAACAATTCCCTTGAGTGGTTGATCACGTATTATGGCATCATCAAGCTCGGTGCAGTGATCGTACCTCTGAATTTCAGATTTGTGGGACCTGATATCCTCTATGCTGCTGAGGTATGTGATCCTAAGGTGTTTATGCTGGGTTCAGAGTTTCTTCCCGTGGTCCAACCGGTTCAAAACGAATTGACAACTGTAGAGAAGTACATCTGTTTAGGAGATGAGGTGCCGGACGATATGATAGATTACAGGACTATTGCTGCCTATGATGATATTTCAGAGGCGATGGTGGATGTGGATGATCAGCATAATCTGGCCATGATGTTCACCTCAGGCACCACAGGTAAACCGAAACCTGTTTTACACACCCATTATTCCCTGAACAATACAGCCACAGGCAACGGCATGTCTTATTTTGTGGAGAAGAATGACAACTATGTCTTCTTCCTCCCCCTCTATCACAGCGGGACCATGTTCCTGTGGGCCCCCTTTTATGCAACGGGCGCAACTGGAACACTCATCACGGAGCTAAAGGACCCCAAGTGGATCATTGAGGCCCTTGCTGAGGAAAAGGGAACGGATGTCCTCTTTGTTGTACCCATTGCAGTTGCAATCCTGAATGCCATAAAAAGCGGAGACATTAACCTTGTAGATTACGATCTCTCCAGTTGGAGATATATGGAGATTGGTGCACAGCCTGTACCCTTTGATGTGATGAAAAAACTCGTGGAAAACCTGCCATGTGCTGTCTCCAATATATACGGCATTACCGAGGGCGGTGGTGGTGGGTTATTTAATCTATACCCGGAGGATGTGCTGAGAAAGCCCGGTTCCATTGGTAAACCCACATTTGGCATTGAAGGGAAGATTGTCGATTTTGAGGGCAAGGAACTCCCTCATGGTGAGGTGGGTGAATTGATCTTCAGCACAAACCGCATGATGAAGGAATATTTTAATAATCCGGAAATGACCGAAGATGCCCTCAGGGATGGCTGGCTTTACACCGGTGACCTTCTAAAAACAGATGATGAAGGATATTTTTATATTGTTGATCGCAAAAAGGATATGATCACGAGCGGTGGAGAAAATATCTTTCCGGTGGAGATCGAAGACGCACTCATGGAACATCCCAAGATCGATGATGTAGCCTGCATCGGGTCTCCTGATGAACGCCTTGTGGAAATTGTCATGGCCATTATCCAGTTGAAAGAGGGAGAGAGCATGACAGAAGAAGAGCTTCTTGAATTTGGCAAAACAAAATTGGCCAAGTATAAGCTTCCAAGAAAAGTTCTTTTTGACCAGGTCATGAGAAATCCCACAGGCAAGCTTATGAAACCCGAGATGAGAGAGAAATACACAGGCCGGAAAGAGGCGTTCCAGAAGCTTGATTAGCCCTCATGAACGGTTACCAGCTATCTTAATGTTGACTGCGTCAAACTTTTTGGCGATGAGATTTTCAAATTCCTTTCCAAAAAATCGACGGTTTCCCTGTAAATACCATTTGATGCCCTGCCAATGGTCCTTCAACTCCTGTTGATCATGGATGCTATCAAGTATCCCTTCAATTTCAGAGAGTCTTTCCCTCTTCAAGGTATCTTTTCTCATTTCGTAAGAATCGTTCAGCCTGAGTTTTTGCTCACGTGAAAAGCCGATATCCCAGGATCGATCAAGAAGATCATTTACCAAATTGTGGAGATCCGCAAAATCATTGACCAGGGCCATCTGTCTTTCCGTGCGGTCCAATATCATATCCGTAATTTCAGTCATCCTCTTTTCAAAGGCCTTTTCGAGGAGAAGCTCGTAATCATCAGTGTAAAAGAGATGTTTTCGCAGAGAGCTTAGGCTGTAATGAAAATAATTTTTCAATTGTTCCAGATCATTAATAGAGGATAGGTAAGATATCTTACGTGAGATGGATATGCGGTCCTGAAAATCCACGGAAAGAAGATTGGGTAAACTTCCCTTCCTCAGTAAAATCCCGGTTTTGGCGCTAAATAGATGGGTCAACTGATAGCTCCCTTCCCAGAGTTTCTGTATTGAAAGCTCGTTCAGGCAGGCGTTGACCGCCTCATAACGTTTTTCAATCTCTTCGCTCATTCCCAAAAAACTAAGAGAGACCGGCTCATCATTTGATCTGATCTTCTTTGTTCCCAACAGTCCCACCAGAAGGAGTTTCACCTGGCTATCGTAGCTCAAATAACCGCCTATCTTCTCATACCCAAAGATACGCACCCTATCTCCGATGAGCTGGTCTAACATGAAATGTCTCACCGGTTCTTCTAAACTCTGAAGGGTTTTGTATATACGAAAGGCCTCATAAACCTCCTTTTCAAATGTTGGGTATCCCACATTGTGAAATTTCCTTTTCTTGTGAATATATTTCAGAGGGACCTCTAACATAAGGTTGACGAGATCCTGGAATTCAACATACCTGATACCCCTCAACCTGAAGAACCTTTCAGTCGCAAAAATCATCCTTCCAGCCTTTATGATTTTTGATTTATCTGTTTCCTCCCATTCCTTTGATTCCAAGTAGTCAGCGAGTGAAACCCCTTCGGGAAATCCTTTGGTTTGGTGCTTTTCAAGGGCGCAAAAAAGGGAGCCCCTCTCCTCAAAAGCCTTGTTCAACTCTCCTTCAAGGGTCATCGCACCATCAATTATCTTGTGACACATGGCCCTTATCTGGAAAAACCGGATGGCCAGATCCTCGAGGATCAGATCTTCCCTGATTGCGGAAAGCATTATGAATGAAAATACAAGAAATGCGTCAAAGAGCTCTTTGTCACGGGGGGCGAGGATCGATTGTATGGCAGAAAACGATATCTCTCCTCGTACTGTGTGATGGAGCAAGCCGTGATGTCTCACCAAGAAAATAAGATACGATTTTTCATGTTCATCAAGACCATATCTTTCGGCAATTTCTTCCTTTTCCAAAAAAAATGCACCTGTCCCGGCGAGGTCTGCCGGGTTGATCTCTTTGTTGTACTTTTTTCTAAGGGCGGGCACCCTTCCGAGATCTTGAAATATGAATGATTTGGCGAGCGCGTCAAACAGTACAGGGTTGGTTTTAAAGCCCTCAATGATTTCCCCAAGGTTTTCCAACTGTAGTTCGCTGAGCCCCACGATGCCAGTGGCCATGGGCCCAAATTCTTTCTGAGCTAACCTGTGCAAGAAGTCTATGTCCTGGAAACCCTGTTTGTCATGGGTAATCAGGGCCTGGAATTTTCTTGTTGCAGCAAGAATGTAATTGGTGACAGGAGAAGTTAAGTAAATATGCCCGGAGATGTCGATGTCCTGAAGGGCCATAAATTCGGGGAGGAGGAAATTCAAGAGAGAGGGCGCGTTATAAAAAAGGAGGGCAAGATCAGTATATAGATGCTCAGGACGAAACATATCGCCCAGGAAATTTGATCTCAAGGTTTCTCTAAGTTCCTTGGTTTCCTGAAACCATCTCTCCTGCTTTGCAGGCAATTTCAATGTAGAATCGATTTCCTTAAGAACCCTGAGATGACTTTGAAAAAAAGTCTCAAGATTAGAAAACAATTTCTCCAGGCTCTTCAGCTCTTCCTGTGGTATTTTGGAAATTGGCCGGGTAAGCATTCTTTTTAACAGGGAGGCCACCCTTTCAATATCCCTGGATATGTCTTTATAGGCAATTTCTAAAGCCTGTGTCTTTGATGAGATGCTTAGCTGAAAACCGGTCCCTAATATAAATGAGGACTTCTCTCGGCCCAACTGATCTCTAAACTGCCTCAGGATGGCCAGATCGAGACGCTCAATATTGATGGATGACGCCTCCTGCTCCACTTTTTTTACCCGATCTTCAATTTCCTTTGTTCCCACATCAGCCAGGATCGGGTTGAAATTGATAATTTCGCCCTGTGCCAGAATCACTGCAATCCAGAGAAGCACAAACACATTTCGACTATCCATTCTCTGAAAGAGATGTCCTGTCCCGTGGAACTCCAATTCGAGAAACCTCCTATAGAACAGAGGCAGTTGCAGGGGATCGAGTTTAAGATACATCTCCTCGAATTCTTCTATTGTATTAACAAGCCTTATGACATTCTCTATTCGATCTAATTTCCGGTCATCATAGTCGGCCAAGGCCTCTTTTTCCATCCGGCCCTTTTGCCTGAGTTCGCCCCAATTATCGAGGAATTCGAAATAATTCATCATCATGAGAATCTTTTGAACGATTTTGTTGTGTATCCCCCCCATGGAAGCAATTTTCTCATCCAAAAGCTGATCCCAATCCAATTCCTGATTGACCACAACTCTTACTGTCGATTCATAAAGGTCGAATAGTTGTGAGAGCTGTTCATGGGTAAGCTCAGACCCTCGTGCCGCTTCTGTTTCGGCAAAGGTCATCAACCGGCAATAACGGAGAAGGTTAAGCGCCTGCTGGGGCTCATATGTTCGGGCAAGATCAGAAACAGGTTTTAAGGCCTTTTCGGTTACCTTACCGGATATGATTCTACCTAAAGCAGTATGTCCCAGGACGATAAGGATGATTTCCTTCATCTCATTGTAGTTAAACCCAGAAAGGGTTAGGGCTTCCAGATTTTCAAACAGTCTGGTCCTTGGGCCTTCTATTCTGTCAGGGTTCAGGTAAGCCCTTATTTTTTCAAGGCGATTGATCTTTGTTGTCAGCCTGATAACATGGTTAAGAGCTTTGAATCTCCTGTTTTTGTTTTCCAAAGGCTGCTTCAGGCGATCAACAAAAACCTGCGGCAGAATATGATAGCTTCCTCTTTTAAGTCTTGCTAAAATAACTCCAAGGGTTTGAATCAGATACTCAAACGAGTCTTTGTAATCGGCTACAAATTCTATGGGACACCCGCTCAGGTTAGACTCCATCACATCTTGTCTGACATCCGCTACAGTGGTTTTAAAGGCCTTTTTCTGTCCCAGATAGATCATCATGTATTTAGGTGAATAGTTTTTACATGAAAATCTCTTTTTCCACTCTCTTTTGACAGGGTCGGACACCACAGGCTTGAGAAATACCTTGTCAAAAAACATTTCAAAAAGCCTGGACCAGATCTTTTCCTGATCAATTGGAAAAGGCCAGTCTGCAAATTGAGAATTGATATATGGCAAGTCATTTATCTCCTCAAGGGACATTTTCTCAAAGGATTTCCCATCGAGTAACGTGTCTACGATTTCCTGCTCTATATAAGAACCACTCAAATATTTCTGCAAATCATAGATGTTTGCTGTGACGGCGCTCTCTTTGATCTTGTATTTTTTCTTGGTGCCAAAAATATGACTGAACAACGTGAAATATTTTTCTTCTTCCTTTGTCTTGAAAACGAGTTCTGCCGTTCGATTGGTTTTGGCTGTAAAATGGTCTGCTATCAAAAAGACTTCTCCCTCTGGCTTTAGCAAATTGCGGACCTTCCAGAGGAGATGGGTGCAATACTGATCTAACCGCCTTTTTGAAAGAGTTTCTTGAGCAAGGGGGCTGAATTCCTTCATGAGGACAATTTCATATAGATCACTCGTCAGTATGACAAGGTCCAGGCTCTCGTTTAGTTCAGATAATTTCTCGAGAGAGTCCAGTGCGACAATATTATGTTCCATAAAGCGAAAAGAAAGTTCATTAAGAATTAAATCGTCATGATGCGACAACACACCTATGTTATGCGACTCTTTCAGATATTTTTTTCCGTGGAAACCGACTATTTTACTAATTTTTTCTATTCTGGCCTTGATATGGATAAGGGAGTTGGATATGAGATGGACAGGTATGAGGTAATACCTTTTTCCGAGGCTGGAAAACCTGATCAAAAGCCCCATTTTACGGTAAATCTCATTGAGATCTTTGTAAAACACCCTTATCTCTTCGGGGTTTTCGAGGCTGATGGCATGGAGTTGTTTTATCTCCTTCGGTTTGAGTCGATCGTAGTCCTCAAAAAGCCCAACCCCATAGGCATTGCCGCCAAATCTACTCCGCAGTTGGGATGGGTGTTTGAAAGATACATAGGTCCCTATGGGGACATGTGCGGGATCAATACCCGATGCGTCAAAATCATCGGGGTTTATGAATTGAAAAGGGTCCTTTTGCCAAAGGGTCTCTTTGGTAAGGGAAGTGGTGTAAACCATGAAGCTCAGTCCTCCAATGGTAGATAGCCTGATCCAGAGAGCTGGTGCGGGTCATCATTAATTAAGAGAGTGAACTTGTCACTCAAATTGGCATGTTTAGAATAGTCTGTAAAATTTAGTTCAGCCACCAATTTCTTGTCAAGAGATTATTCCAAATAAATTTTATGTTGAGCTGGAAAGCAGCATTACGTTGGTTGAGAGATTGCGAATTATGATCATTCGTAGGGGCATGATTTCAACCATCACATTTTCGGCCTTCCAACAACCCAGGTTCAAGTTTCCACGGTTTTATAAAATCTGATAGAAAAGCATAGAAAAACCCTTGACACTATTTGCATGCAATGGTATTCGCTTCGTGAATGAATAATCATTCATTGGCGGTGGATAAACTATGGGCAAAAGAAAAAACAACGAAAAATATCATCGGATTATAGAGGCGGCAACTAAGGTTTTTGCAAAAAAAGGCTTCTACCAATCCAAAATATCGGAAATTGCCAAAGAGGCTAAGGTTGCTGATGGCACTATCTACATCTATTTTGAAAACAAAGATGATATTCTGATTTCTCTTTTCGAGGAACAGATGAAGGCTGTGATTGATAATATGAAAGCTCAGATCTCTGGGATAGATGACCCTGCAAAGAGACTTGAGCGATTTGCATCAACACATCTTGGCCTTATCGAAAAGAACCAGGACATGGCTGAGATTATTCAGGTGGAGCTGCGGCAGAGCGGCAAATTTATGAAAGAATATAAAAATGAAAAATTCATTCAGTATTTGGACATAATTGAGGATATCATCAGCGAGGGCCAAAAAAGAGGTGTTTTCAAGAAGGATGTGATTCCAAAAGTGGCGAAAAGGGCCTTTTTTGGGGCCTTGGATGAGGTGTCCAGATTTTGGGTATTGTCAAGTCGTAGACATTATGATATCAGGACGCTTGCAAGGCAAATCAGCCAATATTTCTTAAATGGTATTAGGGCCTAACCCGGATAAACCCGCCATTGGCGGACAAGCCGGTAGGATGGATTAAGATTTTGGAATTGAGATTTGAGAACTCGGTTATTTCGTTATAAGGGAGGAGGATAAAGTGAATATTATAGTTTGTCTGAAACAGGTGCCGGATACGGAAAGCCAGATTAAAATCGGATCGGATGGCAGATCAATTATGACCGATGATATCAAATGGGTTATGAATCCATATGATGAGTTTGGCGTTGAGGAGGCCTTGCGTCTTAAAGAAAAACACGGGGGCGAGGTTACTGTAGTGGGTCTTGGCCCAAAAAGAGTGACAGAATCATTACGTACTGCCTTGGCCATGGGGGCCGATAAGGGAGTCCTGGTCAGTGACGAGGCCTTGGATGGGAGTGATTCCCTTGCAAGTGCAAAGGCGATAGCTGAGGCTGTTAAAGACCTTGATTATGACCTGATCTTCACCGGTCAGCGCGGAGTGGATGATGACCTCGGCCTGGTTGGGGCCACCATTGCGGAGCTATTGGGTATTCCACAGCTCTCGTTAATTGTTAAGGTAGAAGTGGCAGAGGATGGGAAGTCTGTCAAGGTTGAAAGACCTATTGAAGGGGAGACCCTTATAATAGAATCGACTCTCCCAGCTCTTATTACAGTACAGAAAGGTTTGAATGAACCGCGATATGCTTCCCTGCCAGGGATTATGAAGGCCAAGAAAAAGCCGTTGGAGGAAAAAACCCTTGCTGATCTGGGTTTGGACAGTGCGGGGTTTGGAGAAGGGGCAAGAAAGCTGAAAATCCTGGAGTTGACGCCTCCACCTGAGAGAGCGGAAGGTAAGATTGTTGAAGGAGAGACACCGCAGGAAAAGGCCGCCGAACTGGCTAAGTTGCTCCACGAAGAGGCAAAGGTTATATAATGACGAATTGCTGGAATTTAGGGATTGAAGAATCACGGAATTCAAAACAATAATTGTGTCTTACAGTTAAACAATTCCTAAATTTTGGTTAAGAATGACTCATAATAATTAAGGAGATAAAAAATGGCACAGGGAGTTTGGACAATTGCTGAGCAAAGGGATGGGGAGATCCGGAAGATAACGTACGAAATTGTCAGTGAAGGGAGGCGTCTGGCAGATGCCCTGGGTCAGGAGCTGACAGTAATATTACTTGGTTCCAATATCAAGGACACGGCCGCTGAACTTGGCCAATACGGCGCGGATAAGGTCCTGGTTGCTGACGACTCCAGACTGGAGCCTTATACCACAGACGCGTATGTGTCTGTGATTTCTGAACTGGTTAAGGCCAATGACCCACAAATTTTGATCTTGGGTGCATCTGTCCAGGGTAAGGACCTATCTGCCAGATTAGCAGCCAGTTTGGATGTCGGTATGGCTCAGGACTGCACTGTTTTTGCTATAGAAGACGGCAATCTTGTGGCTACCAGGCCTATTTATGCGGGCAAGGCTTACGCAAAAGTGACTTTTGAAAACAGCCTGCCACAAATGGCCGCAGCCAGGCCGAAAGTGATGAGCATCAGCGAACCTGACTCCTCTAAGTCCGCTGAGGTTGTTGATGCCTCGTTTACCTTAGATGACGGCGACCTCAAGACAAAGGTCGTTGACGTAGCTGAGGATGAGGGTGGCAAGGTTGATCTGACAGAAGCGGACAAGATAGTTTCAGGCGGGCGAGGCATGAAAGGCCCGGAAAATTACAATATCTTAGAAGAATTGGCTGATCTTATCGGTGCGAGTGTGGGTGCTTCCCGTTCGGCAGTTGATGCAGGCTGGAGACCTCATTCAGACCAGGTAGGGCAGACAGGGAAGGTGGTTTCACCAAACCTGTATATTGCCTGCGGCATATCAGGGGCAATCCAGCATTTAGCGGGGATGAGTACTTCAAAAGTAATTGTTGCAATCAACAAGGATGAGGATGCCCCCATATTCCAAAAGGCCGATTACGGCGTGGTGGGCGACCTCTTTGACGTTGTTCCTGCCTTGACAGAAGAGGTCAAAAAATACCTGTGATATAGGGATTGGGGAATTTAGGAATTGAGGAATTGGGAGAATTAAAAAGGAATATTCGTGCAATTCCTGAATTCGCAATTGCCCGTAAAAAGGACTTTTTACGGGCGCATCATATTTGATTGACAAAAGAAAAAACATAAATAAATTATTTGTTGGAAAATCTAAGAGGCGGTGTAGCTCAGGTGGTCAGAGCATGCGGCTCATATCCGCAGGGTCACTGGTTCAAATCCAGTCACCGCCACCAGGAAAAGCATGCTCCAGTATTGACATTGGCCTGTGAACCCTTATTTTTTCTTCACGTATGCGATGATGATAAAGGACTGTTGACGACATTTCAATTTTGCACAAACAAAAATTGGAATAATATAAATGGCCCCTTTCAGACAAGATGAGCTCATAACACTAAGCGATGCCCTCGATATTGCCGAGGATGCTACAGGGAATCATTTTAAGTTTTCAAATGGCCAATGGAAGAAATACGGCTACGACGTTAAGACCCTCTCTTCTTTGGATCAAGGAGAGATAAATAGCTGTGCCCTCGCCGTTTTAAGCAAGGGAATGAGGGTGTTAAATGATTTTGAGTCAAAAACTAAAGGGCGCGATTTTTATTTTATCTGCTTGCAGGATCACCTTATATTGAGGGCGCTCAAAAGGGACGGAGATCTGGGCCTCTTGCCACTTCTTGTATATATTTTCACCCATGAACTGGTTCATATCGTTAGATTCTGCAATTTTTTTCAGAGATTTGACGTTACGGACAAGGAAAGGGTTGAAGAAGAAGAGGTCGTTCATTCAACGACCTATGATATTTTGAAAAAGTTTTCTCTTTCGAAACTCGACTATGTCCTTGACGCATATCAAGGGCACAGGATCTGCGAGATAGCTGTTTGACAATGGACCAAAAGGAGGAAAGCAGGAATGCCTATTTATGAATATGAATGTGATAAATGTGGAAACCATTTGGAGGCCTTGCAGAAATACTCTGACGCACCCATTACCGAATGCGGGGAGTGCCATTCTAATAAGCTGAAAAAGCTCATTTCTCACAGCACCTTTCACCTGAAAGGCACAGGCTGGTACGTAACCGATTATGCGTCCAAGTCCGGCTCCAACAATAATGAGGGCAAAGAAAAGGGCACCAGCAGCAAAGAGGGTAAAGAAAAGGGCACCAGCGGGAATACGGAAAAAACCAAACCTGAGAAAAAGGCAAAGAGTGCGACAGAGAGCTCGAGCAAGAAAGATACGCCGGCTCCTTCCAAGAGTAAAGAATAGTTAATGTGGGCCATAAGGGCAAAGTATGCATCAAAGGGATACCGGCAGGGTTCATAATAAGCTGATTAATAGACTTGAGCGACAGGAGAAGCAGAGGGCCTTTCAACAGGGGAGGTTCTTCAGGTTTAAGCTTCCTGAAATACATAATAAACTTCGTCAGGTCCTGTTGCAGGAAAAGATTATTGAAACAGACAATGCGGCTGCTATTTCCGATTCTATCCTCAAGGGCTTAAAGAAGGCATTACACAGCTCGGAATTTGATTTCGAGTATTTTGTTTCACCCATTCGCAACCTTGTCCGCCGTCCAAATCCCTACTCTCTGTATATGACCCAATATGTGATGGAAGTCCTTATAGATGATCCGAATGTGATCGAGATTTATGGGACCGATGAAGATGTCTATCATGTAATAAACCGGGTCATAAGCCAAAGCCAAATCCACTTCGACAAGGTTGAAGAGGACATTGTGGCCCAATTAGCACAAAACAGATCCATGTTACCCGGTTCGGCAGAGTATCAAATAACTATGGATGAACTCCTCCGCGAGAGGGTAGGGGATCCTCAGAAATAGGCATGCTAAGTAATTCTCAACTCCGTCTCACGTCCTAAAAGATACCTCTTGACATCGAATCGCTTCCTTCCTTGTGGAAGCCAGATGTACGTTCAGACGGTCAATTTTCATTTTACAGCAGTAGAATTCCGGTAATTTTTTCCCTGCCATGTCTTTCTCCTTTCAAGAGTTGTCTGGATGAATGTGAGATTTGTCTGCTTTTCTTTGGCCCATAATGGAGCCACAAGCTCTGATTTAACAGGGTCACCGGTCAGCCTTTGAATCACCATATCCGGAGGCAGTAACTCCAGGATATCTACCACAAGGTTTGCGTATTCTTCTCTTTCCAGGCATCGGAATCCTTCTTTATGGTAAAACTCGGAAAGTGGGGTCCCTTTGACTACATAGAGAAGGTGTATCTTTACGCCCCGAATAGGGAGATTTGAGAGAAATCGGGCGGTTTCCAGCATCATTTCGCGGTCTTCACCAGGAAGCCCCAGGATGACGTGGGCGCATATATTTATTGAATATTCATGAGCCATCATGACGCTCCGTTCAAAACAGGCTACGTCATGTCCCCGGTTTATCATTTTCAAAGTCTTGTCGTGTGAAGATTGGAGACCGTATTCGAGCCAGACAAGATGATCAGCCTGATATGAGCTTAGAAGGGCCAGAGTTTCTCTGTCAACGCAGTCCGGTCGTGTGGCCACCGAAAGCCCCAGCATATCTTTTTGAGCTAATGCTTCGTCGTACAGGCCTTTCAAATGGGAAACAGGGGCGTAGGTGTTGGTAAAGGATTGAAAATAGGCAATAAACTTCTTGGCCTTGTAGCGCTTTTGGAGAAAACCCCTGGCCTCAGCAATTTGCTGTGTAATGGAAAGGCCGTGATTAATTAAGGCGCCGGTGCCTGATCCCCTGCGATCACAAAAAATACAACCCCTGCGGGATATGGTTCCATCACGGTTGGGGCATCCGAGGCCGGCATCGAGGGAGATTTTCTGAACACGTTCACCGAAGATCTCTTTTAAGTAGGTGTTGAAGTCGCGATATCTTTTCATGGGAATTCAGGGATTGAGTGTCATAGAGGATGACTCAATTCGAAACGGCAGGGAAGTGGATAGAAAAAACGCTCCCTCCTGAATAATGGCAGTCCTCTTCCTTTGTGCAAAAAGCGCAGTCACTAATCTTCCCGGGACATAAATCCGTTTCTTTCGGTATAAACCCGCACCTTGAAGATTCCATATCTATCTTAAAATTGTATCGCTCGGAAAAGATTTTCATCCGTAACAGGTCTGCCCCCTTTCCCCCGGCATTGAAATCAAAGGCCCTTTTGGATGAATAGGCCATGGTATCCTGGGTTACAAAGAAACCTTCAAATATCCGTCTTTGCGCATCTGCTATGATGCCTACTCCATAATCATGCACCACCAGCTCAGTCCCCGCTTCCTTTTCCCTTACAATGATCTCTATCTTACCCTCATCAGGGGTATTTTCTATGGCGTTTTTTACCAGACCGTCGATAATTTTTTGTAGTGGATCCAGGGGTATGCAAATGGGCGGTACTGTTTCCAGATGGCTGATGATATCAACCCGGCGATGGGAAAAGAGGGGCTTGAGATCCGCAATCCTCTCCCTGACGTATTCATTCAAAACAATCTTTTTTGGCTCGTTTTCCTTGGGGCCAAAAAGTTTATCAATCCGTTTTCTTATGGTCTCAACGAGTCGCCCTTCTCCAATCTCCTCGGCAAACAGCGTTTCCAACTCATCAGCGCATTCTTCAAGCATCTGAGACAGAAGATGGTGGGATTCGTAGTGCCTATCCAGCATGATGTCTTCTACCTGGTTCTGGATTTCTACAATACGGTCCAGGTTCCTCTTCCCCCTCGACAGGGTGGTTTTCCAGTTTTCTTCGGCGAGGGACATTAATTTCTTTTCTAATATTTTCAGGGAGCCGGAGAGAACGGACACAGGAGTTTTTAACTCATGAGACAGATGGTTAATCACCTTGTCTTTTGCCCGGTTCATACTCGAGACCTCTAAGTAGGCCCTCTTCAACTCCTCAGAAAAGCGGGCGTTTTCTATTGAAAGGGCGACGGTTCCCGCCACCATACTCAATAACTCCACATTAGCCTGATCAAAGGTTCCCTCCTTCTTGTTGATGGCGCATAACGCACCGATGATTCGATCGCTGCTTCTCAAAGGCACAAAGAGCAGGTTTTTAGTATGGTACCCGAGTTTTTTATCTCTCTCTCGATGAAGTGCAGGATCAGCAGAAGTATCGGATACTATTAAGGGCTCACCGGTCTTGATAACTTTACCCGCTACAAGCTCATCAACAGGGAAACGAATTTCCTTCACCCTTTTTTGGGTGGCGCTGTCATCATAGGACGCTCCCACAAAAAATAACTCTTCCTTCTCCTCATCTAATAATATGACGATGGCGCCCTCTGATCCCATGAGTCGTTTTACCTCACTGCTGACATAATCATGAAGTTCTTCCAGGTCAGGATATTCAGGGAGGGCGGTGCTGATCCTGAGGAGCGCCGCATTATTCGCGTATGCTCTTATTATTTCTTCCGAGAACCTGGCGTTTTCTATGGAGAGGGCAATGGTTCCTGCTATCATGCTCAACAGATCAAGATCCGTCTTATCAAAAGTCCCTTCCTTCTTATTACGGGCGCATAAAGCCCCGATAATTCTATCGCCACTCTTTAGTGGCACCTCGAGCATATTTCTTGTGTGGTATCCGAGTCTCTTATCCACCCCGGGATAAAAATGGGGATCTTTGGAAGTGTCATGCACAATAATCGGCTCACCGGTCTTGATAACTTTGCCGGCTACGCTCTTATCCGCAGGAAAACGGATTTCCTTTATCCTCTCCTTAGTGGTGCTGTCGTCATATGCCGCACCCATAAAGAAGAGTTCTTCCCTCTCTTCATCCAACAGTATGACAAGGGCGCCCTCTGTGTTTAAAAGCTGTTTGATCTCGCCGCTGACGTAATCTAAGAGTTCTTCCAGGTTATGGTATTCAGGGAGGGCAGTGCTGATCCGCAATATGGCCTCGTTGTTGCGTGCGATCTTTTTCTCCCGGGTAATATCTCTCAGAAGAACAAGTTCTCCTGCTGGTTCGTCTTTTTCTTCCGAATATACTCCGGCCCTCATAACCACATCCAGGACTTGACCTTCTTTTGTAAGCCTCTTGGTTTCATGACGGAGTATGACCTTTTTCTCAAAGAGTTTTTTTATCATATCACCGGTTTCCTGCTCCAACCCCGGTGGCGTATAGGGAATGGTCTTTCCTTCTAATTCATCAAGGGTCCAGCCGAAAGTCTCGGTGAATGATGGATTCAGATAGTAGACCCTGCCATCCAATGTGAATACGACTATCGGATAGGGGACAAAGTCAAGGAGGATCCTCAGGCTTTTTTCAGATTTGCGTAATGCCTGCTCCACTTTTTTTTGGGCGGTAATATCCTGGAGGGTCTCTATGGCGCCTGTGATGTTTCCCCTGTCGTCTTTCAAGGGGGATGCGGTAAAGAAAAGCCACTTGCTCCCTTTCCCCAGGTCTCTAAAAAGTCGGTCAGCCTCATAGCCGCCCTCTGTAACAGCGGATTTTTGGTAATTACCGTGATAATGCTTGGCTATTTCTTCTTCGGGTGCATTGTCCACAATAAGGTCAGCCATGGTAGGCCTCTCAGTTGCATAGAAACAAAGCCACTGTTTGCTGGTCCCGATGATTTCATCGGCTGGGATACCCGTCAGATTCTCATAGGCCTTGTTGACATGGGTAACCATATGGTTGTTGTCAATGACGAAGGTCGGGATAGAGGTTTCCTGGAGGATTTGAGAAAGCCTTTCTTTGCTCTCCCTGAGCGATGATTCTTCCCGTTTTTGTTCGGCAAGTTCATTTCGTAAAGTCTTAACCTGCAGTTCAAGCTGTTCGTATGTTGGCCGTTCAACCATCAGGGAATATTCCTCCATTTACTTTGATAATGAGAATAGACTTTTGATACAGGCCCTCGGCTGCTTTTTCAAGCCCCGTTTTGAATTCGATCCTGAGGCCAGGACCTATTACCTGGAACCTCCACCGCCACCTCCACCACCGCCACCTCCACCATGGTCCTCCTCGGGACGATTGGCACGCGTAGTGAAAAGCTTCAACAGAAAATATTTCTTTTCCCCGGGTGAAATTGTGATTTCGATGGGGCCTTCCTTCTCCCAGGCATATTGCGAGGGAATCAACAGAATATATTTCCCAGCCTGGACGGGCGCCGGTCTGAGAGGTGTTGTTCCTAATGAAATTTCCCCCCCAGAGCAAACATTTTTGTGGGACTTTATCAATCCAAAAAACACCTTCATCTCTTTCTTTACAAAATTGTCTGCCGGACACAGACTGAGGCTGACACCGGCAATATTGCAATCCACCTCAAAAAGGCCTTTCTTGCCGCCCTCTCTGGATTCAATCGCCTGGCCAGAATACGCTGTCGTCAAGCATATTATCAATGGCCATATGAAAGAGAGACCAATAACACCCGCATTTTTTGTCATTATCCAACCTCCCAGCCCTATTTGCGATTTAACCTTCAATTTTTTTGAACCCTGAACCCCTGAACCTGTGAACCATTATAATAAACAAAAGCGATGCGCACAGAAAATTAGCCAGCCCAAAGAGGATAGGTGTTATGGCCAAAACCATTATAAAAAGAATGGTCGCAACACCCAACAATGAATAAGTGAATTTTTTATCCCTTTTCCTTTCTGCCAGGACATAGATTAGAGAGAGCAATATGCAGGTCATTATGGTTTCAACCAAAAGAAAAAGGAGGCTTTCCAGATTTACCACAGAAAACCATTTCCTGCCGGTGGGCCAGGACCATTCATCGTTGATCTCAATGTGAAAATATCCATTTACTATCTGGTTGATTGCGTTGGCAAAGAGAAAAACACCGGGCATGCCGTATGAATCCTTGTTGGCATGGGGTGTAAAATCCGTGGGGCTGAAGGGAACCTTGAAGAAATCAGTGTCCTTCATCCAGAGACCGATCAGGACAATCTTGCCTGAAAAAAGGTTTTTGTCGGCCACGCCATTATATACTTCATGATATGGAACCCTGACAAAGGGCGTTCTTGAAAAGGCCAACCATAGACGTCTTGGGATTGTCTTACCGATCAGGCGTACACCCCCATCTTCTAATGTGGGATTTAGCCTCAGTTTTTTTGCTAATGTCTGTACAAAAAAACTCGGTTTCCCCATTTTGACTCCTGACAGATCAAGTTTATCCCATGACATCAAATAGGTCACTTCATTGATCCACGTCAGGTCTCTGTAGACTGAAATATAGCCCCAGTCAGCCTCGCTATAGATCCCTTGGTCCTGCGCATTTCGAAATTGTCCCAAAACAACGGGGAAGTCTTTTTTTTCTGCCCATTTCAGGCTTTTGATAAATTCCTTTGTGGCCTGTTTTGTCGGGTCATCATAGGCCGGTGAAAACCAGAAATCAAAACCCACAACACCCGCCCCCATTTTGTAGAGATTCTTGATTACTTTCGAGTGATATCTCCGCCACAGCTTAGGGTCCTTCGCAAATGAGGGGACGTCATTTTTGCCATTCTTTACAATCATTTTTTTGTTTTCATCCTTTTCAATGGTAACCACAGTCACATCCATTGAATTGGACAAAAGGGTGAGCCGGCACTGCCATATCTTTGTTAACAGGTTTATCTTCAGGTGGTTTATCAGCGGCATAATAACAATCATTAAGAAACAGGTAATAATAATGCTTTTTAACAAACCTTTTTTGGTTCTTGGACGGGCAGGCTGTTTACGCGGCCCTCTTTTTTTATCGGCTCCCTTTGCGATGTCTTCATCCCGCCACAATAATCGATAGGCCCTTACGGGTTCAGCGATGTTTTTTACGTTTTGTTCCCCCATGAAATCGTATCTCAGAGCAAGTTTTCTCTTGACCTGGTCGTACACGGTACCGGAAATACAGATACCTCCGGGATCGCCTAAGCTCTCTAATCGGGCAGCGATATTTACCCCGTCACCGTAGATCTCTTCTCCTTCAATAATCACATCCCCGATGTTGATTCCGATACGAAACATCATCTTACGCTGGTCGGGCAACTCTGAATTTTCTGACTCTAACGCCTCCTGGATTTTTATTGCACATTGCACAGCATTCACTGCGCTGGAAAATTCAGCCAAAACATTATCGCCAGGAGCGTCCACCACTCGCCCCCTGTGTCTCTGGATGAGTGTGTACATCACCTCCCGGTAGGCTGTTATTGTCCTGACAGTGGCCTCCTCATCGTCGCCCATGAGCCGGCTATAGCCCTTTACGTCAGCACTTAAAATAGCAGCGAGTTTACGTTGGAGATCCATATGCCGTTCCGTTAACAGTTAACAAAAAACCCATTTGTTTAATTTTGACATAAATACAGTTTAAAATCAATCAACGTCTTATGCGCTTCAGACACTGCAGGGTCATTTCCGACAAGGCCCTGGCCATCGGAGGGGGCGTGCTGGAAGCGGTTTTGATGGCGATCAACCGGATGGATTCCGGCACGGGATATCACCATTCCTTCATTGTGGTTAACTAAAAAGAGCGATTTCCCTTGACTTACGCTTAATTTGCAATAAAATGCCCAATAATTACCCTTAATTAAACCACGGGCTATGCCCGTGCGACTCCAAAAGGTTCGACCGTTCCGGCGTGAATGATTTGCCCCCGCATAAAAAGAGCAGATTTGAGATACAGCGCAGGGCATTTCGTCAAAGCTATTCACGAAGCACCAGATACTAAAATGCTGGATATCGGAGATCATTGGGATTTTAGCATGCCATCTGTTTCGATTACCTTAGAGCAGAAGATTTTGACACCACTCACTGCTCACGAAATTGCGATGCTTTTAGCCCCCTTCGAGGGGGCTTCCTCAAACCACCTGCTATGCAGGTGGTAGGTGATTAAACCATCAGCTATCAGCTATCAGCTATCAGCCATGAACCTTATTCCCATGGAGCACCCTCTCAAACTCTGCCCTATCGTCTC
Source organism: Candidatus Desulfacyla euxinica (assembly GCA_014382715.1). Classification (GTDB taxonomy): domain Bacteria; phylum Desulfobacterota; class DSM-4660; order Desulfatiglandales; family Desulfatiglandaceae; genus Desulfacyla; species Desulfacyla euxinica. The sequence goes on from JACNJD010000205.1 coordinate 22,599, forward strand.
CTGACAGGAGCTTGTTTTCCTGTTGGGAGCGAAATCTTCATTACAAATCCAGAACCTTAAACCCTAAACCTTATGCCTTGGGCCTTGTGCCCTGCACCTATTACATACCCCACATGCTATTTTATACAGTTTTCTGTTTAACATTCAAATTGTGGAGTTAAACAGAAAGAAAAAACGTGAAATTGACGGTTTTTTCCTAATATTTTTTTAAATTTTGGATACTAAACAGAAAACTATACAATCACTGGTTGACGTGCCTCCGGCGCGTCAATGCGGAGTTGAGCGGAGCAAGGCTTCGCCACGCCCGACTGGCCGTCACGCCTACGGCGCGACAACCAGTCGTTCGAGTCGGACCTTTTTTCCAGCATAATCAGTCCGCTTCGCGGCCTATTATGCCGGAAAAAACGCCGCTCAACTCCGCATTATGCCTTGAGGAAATAGGTAAACAATGAGCATACAACTTTCGTTGGCTGAGCAGCTTTCTTTCACAACAGTTCGCATTGAATGTATGTTACACGATGGAAGTTCATCAGTTGGAACTGGTTTCTTCTTTAAATTTGTTACTGAGTCAGACAAAACAATACTTACAATTATTACAAATAAGCATGTAATTGAGGGGGCATCAAAAGCAGTCTTTTATCTTACTAAAAAAGGGGCTTCTGGTGAACCAAAGTTTGGCGAATATAATTTTTTTGAAATGTTTGATTTCCAGAATTGGATCTTGCACCCTGATGCCAATGTTGATCTATGCGCCCTTTCAGTTTCAAACTTATTTAACCGCCTCTATAATCAAGGCCAAGACTTTTTCTGGCGTGCTTTTGACAAAAATATCATACCTAATCACCAAGATGTAACTCTATTATCAGCTTTAGAAGATATAGTGATGGTTGGGTATCCTATCGGTTTATGGGATTCTAAAAACAATATGCCGATTTTTAGAAAAGGCATTACAGCAACACATCCAAAACTTGATTATAATAATAAAAACGAATTCTTAATTGATGCCGCATGCTTTCCAGGCTCAAGCGGCTCACCAGTTCTTTTATATAAACGGGGACTACCTATAGAGGCCGGGCCAGGGATAAAAATCAGTGGAATAAATGGTAAATTGTTATTATTAGGTGTATTATATGCTGGCCCACAATTGGCAGTAAATGGAAAAATTCATTCTGTCCCCATACCAACTAAAACAATATCTATAGCAACTTCAAGGATTATGATAAATTTAGGATACGTAATAAAATGGAATAGAATTTTAGAACTTGAACAACTTATAATAGATAGTGTTCCAAAAGCCGATCATAACCAATAAATCAAGCCGACGCAAAAAAACAGACGTGAAATGGGGGCGATCTGAGGTTGAAATCATGGTTGGGTTTCCGAAAAAACATCGCTGTGAACTGTACTGGCCTCGTAACGGAAGGCGTTTATCCGGGTGAATAAGAACACGAAGAAAGGGTTTCCAAAAAGATGAACCCCAACCCCGAAAAGATGATCGAGTATATCCAGGCCCTTGAAGCGGCCAATAAGCAGCTCGTAATTTCCCTCAAACGATGCCTTGAATTGTTGGCAAATGTCCCGCCCGAAGTGGCAGACAAAGACAAATGGAAAAGCATGCTTGATGATTTCAATAAGATCGTCAAGATTGGTGAGAAGGTAACCATGAATAGGACACTGCATTAGGGACCTTTCTATGGCTGAAAAGTTAGACGTAAAGGCGTCATAAAGGGGTCAACAGGAGGCTTGACCCCCACAAGAAAAACATTGAAGCCATGAAGTTTGAATTAAGCAAGGGTCAAGAGTAGATTTGACCCCTTTTCATGACCTTTCTGATTGAAATTGCGCTCTTATGTTGTGAGTCTGGTTATGTTGTGTGTATTTAGATCCCTCCATATAATTCTCCAGATTCCTTTTGTAAGGAATCCTTTTAATTCCTTTTATTCCATATTATTTTTCAGATTCCATTCGTTTAGCCTCCGACAAAAACCAGTCTGCAGAGTCCTGGTCAAAGCCCTCATTTGACATTGCAAAACGGTAGGCCTTTCGATAGTAGTCTGCCGCCTTTCCTTTTTCTCTACGGGCTTCATAGACCATAGCCAACCGATTAAACCCATCGATCTGGTCGGGATATTCGGTGAGAAGTTCCCGGGATACGGCTTCCGCTTCATCTAATTTGTTCTGCTTTATGAGATCTACGACGCTATTTGACAGTTGATCAAGCTCTGTGTAGACAGGGATGAATCGCTGTTTTTTGACGGAAGAGGGCCTTTTCACTTTTTGTGGTGACAGACAACATTTTTTATACTTTTTACCACTGCCGCAAGAACATGGTGCATTTCGACCTATTTTAACCATAATCCAATGCTCTCATAATTTTGTGTTTGGGGCAATGGCTTTATCATGCAGCTGCGATTTGCCACGGATTTATCCGCCGAGGAATACGTTCGCAGGGAAGCCTGGAAAGAGGCAAAACTTGATAACTGCCCTATCCACCCGGAAGGAGGGTGTGGATTCAGGAAAAATGGCACTTACAGCAGAAAGTATCCGGAAGGTACAAAAATAGCGAGGTGGCACTGCCGAATAGGGCATCAGACGTTCAGTTTTCTTCCCGATTGTTTGTCTGCACGTTTACCCGGTACGTTGAAGGAAGTCGAAAACGTCATAGAAGAAGTCCAAAAATCGCCCTCGCAAGAGAAAGCCGCTAAAGAGATTCGCATCGATATCTTTCTCCCAGGTGCTCTTCGATGGATTAGACGCAGGATACTTCCAATCCGAATAGCGTTAACGATGTTGATCGAGCTTATTCCTTCAATGTTTTCGGTTTGCGACCCTACCTTGTCATCCTTTCGTTGCGCACTTTGCGTTACAGATGTTCTTCCTGAGCTTCGTCAACATGCCTCTCCATTTCTACATATCCTGCCACCTCCTTTAGGCTTTTTTTCCCGCCCCGGATCAAAAAAAACAAAAAATAATCGTTTTCAACACGAGACGGGGAGTGACCCACCTCTTTAAAGGTCTTAAATTGTCTCCACGGGGAGGAATCAGCATGAAAGACACAGAAAAGCGGTTCGTGATGGTTGGTTTCAGGTTGCTTGCTGGATTCGTGCGTCTTCCTGCCATCCCCAAAACCAGAGTATAACCAGAAAGGAGTTGATCATGATCAAGAAAAAGATCCTTGTCCCCAACCGGATCAGACGCATTGAGGGAGGGTTTAGCTTTATCCCCCACCGCTTCCTGACCGATGGTTTTTTAGCCTCCTTGAGCCAGACAGAAATCCTTCTCTACCTTTTCCTTATCATAGTCTCAGATCGAAACGGCCTTTCCTTTTATTCCTACGACGTCATCTGCACCTCGCTGCAAATCACCGTGGACGATTATGTCGAAGCCAGAGACGCTTTGATCCGTAAGGATCTGATCGTCTTTGACGGCACCCTCTTTCAGGTGCTCGATCTACCTAAGGAGCCCATTCAAGAGAACGCCGGGAAGCCCCAACGTCATGGACGATTGAAGATAAAGGACCTTGTCGAGCAATCCATTGGGGGGATTTGAAGTGGGCAATGTGGATATCACGCGATTGACCAAGGCCATTGTTGATTACCTCGGTTGGCTCAACTCTACGGGAAACTCAATAAGGCTCAGGGAACGCTACGATCAGATTCTGATCGAATTTCTCATTTTCGCACTCCGGAAAGAAATTGTCTGGGAAAATATGTTTTCGTTGGACACTCTCAGGATGTTCGGAAAACATTCTGCCGGCCTTACCGGTGCAATTGATGTGCTTACAGGCTTTTCGGGTTATCTCTATGAAGAAGGCACCATCCCGGAGCCGCTTGAGGTTCCACACAACCGAGTCCTCCTGCCCGACATTTGCGAAAAATACCTGCTCTACTTACAGCAAGGAAAAGCCGTTTCCAAAATCCTTGTCAGATCATCAAGAAGGGTGCTGGCCCCTCTAAATGAGTATCTTGAACAGCGCAACATTGGTCTGACAAGTCTTAAGATCCAGCACATCGATGATTTTCTGTCGGAGTTCAATAAACCATTTTGCAATGTCACCCGCGGCATTTATCGAAGCCAGATACGGAGTTTCCTGAAGTACCTCCGCGATGAAAAGGTGATTAAAAAAGATATTGCCCATCTGCTGGTGGGACCCCGCATGTTCAGTGAGCCGAAACCTCCCAGATTTTTACGGCCAGAGGAAGTGAAAAAACTCTTTGGCAACATCACCCTGGACACGCCTGTAAAGATTCGAACCTACGCCATGCTGCTCCTGTCTTACTCTTTAGGACTGCGACCCATTGAGGTCAAGCAGATTACCCTCGATGACATCTCCTTTCAAAGAGCAGAGCTTACCATTTCAAAAAGAAAGGCCAATAATCCCGTTGTCATGCCACTGCCAGAAAAAACCCTGAAAGCCATCGCCTTGTATGTCCATAAAGTCAGGCCCGAGAGTCCCTACAGAGAACTTTTTCTGACCTTTCATAAACCATACAGGCCCGTTTGTACAACTGTGGTGAGCCATCACATCTCGAAGACAATGAAAGCGGTAGGACTCTCTGCTTCAGCCTACTGGTTGCGGCATACCTACGCACAGAGTTTACTCCGCATGGGCCATTCCATATACGACATCAAAGAGATGATGGGTCATCAGAGCATCCGATCCACCCAGCGATATCTTCACGTCAACATAGAACATATGCGAAAGGTCTTATTTGATGAAACCCTTTGAAAGCATCATGGCCTCTCAAATCGAGGCATATCTTTCTTACCGAAAAAGTTTGGGCTATCGTTCCATGCCTGCCAGATACCATCTCCTTACTTTTGATAGTTATCTGGTAGACACCAACGCTGATTGGGACACTTTCCATCCGCCCTTTTTCCTTGAAATGAGGAGCCGGATCCCTTTGGAATCCCGGACCGTCAACGGTATCCTTTCCGCGGTTCGAGCTTTGTTCCGTTTCCTCGTTCGTCGGGGAGAACTGACGCACAATCCTCTGAAGGATGTTCCGCCTCTCAAGGAAAACACCATCGTGCCCTTTGTATTCTCTCCTGAACAGGTGGATCAGTTGCTGGATGTGATTAGAAGCAGAATCCGAAAAAACGAAAACTTCTTTTTGACAGACCTGGCCATCTATCTGGTTGTGCTGTTGATGGCCCGCTGCGGCATGAGGATCTCAGAGCCTGTCAGGCTTTTACGGCGCCATTACCGACGGGATGATGCCACCATTTTTATCGAAAAGACCAAGTTCGGTAAAGACAGGCTTATCCCGCTTCAAAAGGACGTCTCAACACAGATTGGAAACTATCTGTCTGTCCGTGAAACGCTCCGCCCCCATGACGACAACCCCTATCTTTTGGCCGGTAGAAAACAAAAGCATCTTGGGAGCATTACCAGTTTGTTAACAAAAATAGATGATTAAAGTGGAATCTGGTTTTTCTTATACTTGTCGAAAACCTTATCGTACGTCCCATTATATATGGCACAACGAATTCTAAGCATTGCGTTTCCGGTTTCCTTAACCCACCATGCCCCTGAACGCTTCATTCGTGTATGGCATATGAATTTGTTCGCAGACTCAATGCCCCCACTGCCAATAGGATAACCACCGATTCGATCACCTCGATAATGGATTCTCTCCCGGTTGTTCTGCAAGTAACCAATGAGCTTTCGGATTTCTTCCTTTGCCAGACTATCCCGGGGAGGCATTCGTTGAAGGCCCCAAATCACATTATCCACTTCCGAATAGAAAAGCCGAGTGAGCGTACTTTCCACCCATTCCAGGCACTTTTGAGATTTCTCACCATATTGAAGTTTTGCTACCTTGTGGATATGTTCTGCACAATGAAAATAGTCCAAAATCTGGCGCCCTTTGGGAAAACAGGCAACCATATGTTTCCACAGCCAGTCGGCTCCGTCACCCAACAATCCAATGCGAAGATTGGCCTGTGGGATTCGAGATGCCACAAATGATAGATCCTCGCCAAATTGCTCTTCATTCTGGATTTGATGCCAACTCGCTAAATGGACAATTCTATCTTTGCCCACCAAGTATATACGGAACCCTTTGGCCTCCTGCCATTGTCCTTTGCCTCTTTTTTCATTGCGCTTTGCTTTCAGACGCGTCGGGACATGGGCCCCGTCGGAAGCTACAACCAATACCGGGCGCCAAGAGCTTTCGGTCATCTCCTGACACCTCGCCGCAATTTCTTGATCGCTGGGAATAGCATCCTCCAGGCAGGCGTATTCACCCACTTGCTCAAATGTATCGTGCATGAAATGGTCGCTGACACAGTGATCGGTGAGTTCTGCGAACAGCTCGCTGCCACTGGAAAACGGAACCTCCGCAGCGGTTCGCGTTGCTTTTCTCTGAACATCAAACTGGTTCTTCTTACGGCTGATTTCCAGCGTCTTGTCCAATGGTAAAAAACCATATGAACAATTTACACAATAAAACCAGGGCCGTTTCAAAGCGCTGGGCCCCTGCATCGTCACTATCTCTTTTAAGTGATCACGCCGCTTTTTGCACATCTTTCCGCATTGTGGGCAAGGGGCGTATTCCTGCTCCAATAACCCGGCGTACTTTTGCTCAATCAGGGCTTGAAAACAGGCTCCGAAAAACTCTTGTTTCGTTTCGGAAAATAGTTGGCTGAGTTCCATGATCGTGGGCTCTTTACCGTCCTCAAACACTTCATCTATAATTTGGTCAACCCATTTGTCCACTTCATCATGGATCATATCTCGAAAGTCCTCTGTTGGAGCCTGTTCAAGTATGCGAGCAGCAAGTCCCATGGCACCCCCTTCCTAACATCCCGCCAGTTCTTGACGAAATCGGGATGAAAGGGGATAAACATAAATCTCCTTGACCGCTGCGCCCTGCCGAGAATGGTCCCGGTCCATACGACCGCGACCGGTCGTTTTTCCCACGTGTATCCAGTTGGCCGCCTTATAGCAGGTGCCTTTGAAGCGTTTTCGATTAACCAATGTTTCCATAAGAACCGGGCGATAGCCATAGCAGCCTTGCCAATCATCTGGCACGCTCTTGACTGCCAACGAAAGAGCCCTGCTGGCAAGGTTCTTGACCTCAACCCATGGAAGGATGAGAAACCGGCTGTTATTGATGATTTTTTGTAAGTTGGCCTTTCGTTGGTCATCGACCCATCCAATCCAACGATCCCGTGGCGCCATCTTCCAGGCCGGGCTCGAAAATTGAAAACACCCAAGAATGTCATCGGTTGCACCGGATTTAATAAAATAGCGCAACTGCGCTCCAAAGGGCAATTGATAACCCAGATAATGATAGCGATCAACGTATTCATACCAAAGCTGTCTTTGCTCCTGGTTATTAACCCTTGTTAACAGTATGGGCGATAGCCTTTTCAGCTTTGTGGAAATGGTCGGTTGAATATCCGCCTTTCCGGTCCGTTGAACCTTTACTGCGCCTTTATTCGTATACTGTTTTCTGCATGCCGGGAGCTTGATAGTTCCTTTTTCGTCCAAGCGTTCAAGAAACTGTCGGCATTCAACGCTTTTAAGCTTCCCGGTAGGTCTTTTCCACGAGAAAAGCTCACAGACCGTATTGGCAAGCTCAGTTCGGCTGAGCTTCGGAAAGGTTTCTATTATCTCAACTATTTCGCTTAATTGTTGAGTACTGACGGTGTGTCCACAAAATTTCTCTAAACACCCTGATTCCATTTGATCACCTGCCTTTCGTGACAATAGCTGATTATGCTATACAGGCAATCAACAGGAATGTCCAGAACTTTTTTCGCTTTTCTGTAACTTTTTTTCGTTAATCCATCAGAAATCCATTAACAAACCGGTAATGCTCCCAGCATCTTTGCGATACGACACTTCGATACGTGTTTCATAATGCGGTTAAGGAAATCGGCCTTCGTCAACCACGGAAGGTCGTGGGCAATGTCAACTTCAATCCGCCCACGCCTCATTCCCTGCGACATTCTTTTGCTGTCAACACCCTCAAAAGCGTTCGGGAACGAGGGCGATCCGCCCAAAATGCGCTACCCGTTCTGGCGACCTATATGGGCCATACCAATTACAAGTTTACCAGTGTATATCTTCGGGTAGCCGATGCAATCAGCCGCAAGGAGCTGGTTGATTTTTCTCTTTGGCAGAAGGTTAAGAAATGAAACTTTCTCCCTTGATCCATCAGTTCTTCAATCAATATCTTCCCCATATTAAAGGGGTCAGTCACCAGACCGTCAAGTCTTATCGAGATGCCTTCCGGCTTTTTCTCCCCTTTGCAGCTTCGTTCTATACCATCAAAGTCAAATCGCTCCGGGTGGAACATATCTCATCAGGATTAATCATCGCATTCCTTGAGAATCTGCAAAATCAAAGAAAGAACCTTGTCAAAACACGCAATCAGAGGCTTGCGGCCCTCAAGTCCTTTGCCAAAATGATCCGCTTTATGTATCCCGAACAACAAGATGTGGCAAATACCATCCGCAACATTCCCCAAAAGCGAGCTCAGAAGGCCCTTATCGGGTTCCTTTATCAGGATGAGATGCTGCAGATTTTTCAGGCCGTTGATCTGAGAAGAAGGGAAGGGTTCAGGAATTATGCCCTGCTCCATCTGCTCTATGACTCTGGCGCCAGGGCCAGTGAAATAACAATGCTCAATCTGGAGTACTTTGATCCCAAGAAAAAAACCTTAGCTATCCTGGGAAAAGGAAACCGGTTCAGACTCATAAAGCTTGAGCCCAAGACCTGTCAACTGCTTCAGCTCTATATCCGAAAATATCGTAACTCTCCACGCCCCCCATATCAAGACCGGCTCTTTATCAATCAACGGGGGAATGAGCTCACCCGCCATGGAATTTACCGTATATGCAGAAAGTATCTGGAAAAGGTTCTTCCTCCAAAGCGCCTAAACAATATTAGTCCTGTTCATAGTTTCCGTCATAGCAGAGCTGTGGACATGCTCTATAAAGGCCATCCCATCACGGATATCAAAAACCACCTGGGCCATGACAACATCCAGTCCACCACAGTTTATCTGCATTTGGATCTGGATCGAAGGCGCCACATCCAGAGGCGGTTTATCAGACATATGAAATCGATCCTGACGGACGATTCAAAGATAGAACAATTACTCCAGTGGGAAAACGAGGGGGATTTAATGGCTTGGTTGGATAGTTTATAGCAGGGGTAGATAACCAATGGCCCTTGATGGAGAGCTACGCAAAAAGCAAAAATATTATGTTGTCGGTCACAAAGACAGGTTCGTTAAAATGCGTGATAACCTATTGCTTTTCTTGGTTTTTTGGAATGCCTCATGGCAAGTATCAAAACCTTACTGTTTTTAGAGTGTTAGGCATACTCGCAACATAAGAGCTCATATTGTTAAATTTAATTGGTTACAGTTATTTATTTAAATCTATAAGTTCGCGTATTAAATAGCATAATTAGGCAATA